>JAVRCH010000158.1:0-31678 GCA_034530795.1 Nostoc sp. DedQUE12a | reverse complement strand
CCCCTCTCGGGGGCTTGCGGCCAGTCGTATTCTTGGTCTGTGAACCTAATATTGTAGAACGGCAAATGGGGAAAGGTAAAGCTAAGGGGAATGGACACAAAAACCTTAACTCTTTAAGCTTTATACGAATTTTCCAAAAGATGACTACAGATAATGACGCAGGTACGCAAAGATTTGGCTGTTGCGAGATTATACAGATATTGATATTACGACATTACTCTTTCCCCTTCCCCCTTTTCCCTTTCCCCCTTCCCCCTTCCCCCTTTCCCTTTCCCCTACCAATAAAAAAAGGTAGGTCACCCTACCTCGAACCCAAAAAAAGCATTTTGTAACCAAATACCAAATTTAATATCACACAGGTTTTTGACAAATCCATTGCAAAGCTATGACGAAGGTGTGACGCTTAATTTTCAGTGGATTTTGCAATTAGCCCAAGTTGCAACCCAGGCGGATAAGTACCTTCTTGTTTGGTACGCTTGATTTCAGCCTCTGTTATCCGCAAATTTAATTTTTGCGCCAACGCCCGCACAATATCTCCCCGGTCAATGACACCAGCTACAGCACCGGCAGGAGAAAGTACGGTAATCCAAGATAATTCCTGATTTTCTAGTTTGTTAATTACCTCAGCTAGAGATGTAGACTCGCTAACATTAGGTATTTCTGTCAAGGGACGAGCAATGTTGTGTACAGTTTGGGTTTCCCATTGACTTCTTTCAATTAAACGCAAATCGTCGATGGAAACTAAACCCCGGTAACGTCCATCAGAAGCAGCAAAATAAACTTGCAGGGGAGCTGTTTCCAATAGGTATAAATCGGCAAAGGAACGCAATGTCTGGTCAGCATCAACTACTCGATAATCGCGCGTCATGGCATCGGCCGCTACGACCTTTAACAAGCTTTCTTGCAATGTGGTCGCGTTGTCATAGCTGTTAGCGTTGCGGACAGCAAACCAACCCAACAGCGCAACCCACAAACCAAGTACTAACTCCCTGGTAAAGAAATCTATAACAAATCCGAAAGCGATCGCACTGTAACCCAAAATTTGCCCGGCTCTTGCAGCCCAGTGTACGGCTTGGAAACGATTACCTGTTACTTGCCATAGTGCTGCTTTTAACACTTGTCCCCCATCTAGAGGTAAACCGGGAATCATATTAAATAGCGCCAACACTAAGTTAATTCTTGCCAAATCTTCTACCATCATACTGACTGTACTAGTATCAGGTAAAACCGTGGCTGCCAAACTTAGCAGGAAAAATAGTACGATACTCACTACAGGGCCAGCGATCGCTACTTGAAAGGCTTGTGCTGGAGTTTTAGATTCTTCTTCGATAGCAGCGATGCCGCCAAACAAAAACAGGGTTATAGAGTTAACTTTAATCCCTTGCGATCGGGCTACCAAGCTGTGACCCAATTCATGTAACAACACCGAACCAAATAGCAGCAGTGCCATAACTATTCCTGCACTCCAAGCTATAACATTCCCCCATTCTTGGTAAGCTACCCCAAAATTCAGAGTTGCCAACCCTAAAATCACAAACCACAGCGGGTCTAAAAACAGAGGAATTCCAAATAAAGACCCTATTTTCCAATTTGTTTGCATTACATTGTCCTAAAACTAAATATTTTCAATAGCTCCTACACCATAATTTTTCGTAAATTTTGGTAAATATAACAGGCAACAGGCAATAGGTTTGAAAGGCTTTTTAGCTATATATCTTCTAAGCATCATTGAATTGATGCTCAGTTATCAAATGCTCCAATTTCTAGAATAGACAATTAATGCCTGCGAGCAAAAGTGGGGAGTAGGGAATGGGGAGATGAGGAAGTGTGGGGAGTGTGGGGGGAGAGGGGGGATGGGGGAGTGTGGGGAGTGTGGGGGGAGAGGGGGGATGGGGGAGTGTGGGGAGTGTGGGGGGAGAGGGGGGAAAGATTTTTTCACCATCCTCCCACACCTCCCACACCTCCCACACCTCCCACACCTCCCACACCTCCCACACCTCCCACACCTCCCACACCTCCCACACCTCCCCATCTTCCCATCTTCCCATCTTCCCACTCTCCACTCCCCTTATCTTCACCAATCAGATGGAAAAATCAAATTTAAATAATGCCGATACTTAGCCAATGGCAAAATCGTGCCAATACCAATCAAGTGGCTTTCGCTCATCGCTCGCTACCAGGAATGTAGGGACACTGGAATTATTCAACAGCGATGGGAAAGGCAAAGGCATCTTAGGCCCCACACGAGGATAGCGAATTGTGCGAGGAATAATCAAAATACACAGTAGACAACGGCCAACCATCATCAGGACTATATTTGAGTTCCATTGTGTGGAAGTTCTGGGTACAGTAACTTGGACTGCTAATAGTATTGATGAGATTGTGGTTCTTTCTCCTGCATGAATTAACTGATTGAGTCCGCGATCGGGGAATAATGCCGTCCCTCAAGCTACGTAAATCCTCCGCTGGTAAAGTAGTTGAATTCTCTCTAAGGAAAGGTGAGTACTTCCTTCTTGAGTTAAAGCAACTACACCAAGACTGACTAGCCGATGCTCGCTCGTTTTTCTTGCTGGAGAAAGAACCAGAATTGTTAATGCAACGTTAGAAGCAAGGCTTCTGTAATGTCAAACCTACAGACGGCCGATGTTAGTTAGCCCTAAAACAATGCCAACGCCAATAATATGACCAAAAGCCATCGCAGCGATGAATGTTGGAATACTGACCGGCAGAATGGGGAATTTGGGGCCAACTAAGGGTTTTTCAATCCTAGTACTTAGCAAAAGAACTACTAAGCTACTAACGCTGATGATGATTCCTACTGTGGGAGTCCAACCGGGTGTTGGAGGAACAGATGCCGCCACAGCCAATAAAGTAGATGAAATCAAGCTTTTGTCTCCTAAATAGAAGGTTAATGTAGACCTACAAGATTATAAAGTTAGCAGGCGCAAAAGTTTTTGAGATAGTTTAGACTTTTCTGATGATTCTTTTAAATTTGTGAAATTTTGATGCGCGTTAAGATTTGCGGTATTACTCAACCAGAGCAATCTATAGCGATCGCCTCTCTTGGCGCAACGGCACTAGGATTTATTTGTGTGCCTACTTCACCTCGCTATGTGACTACATCCCAAATTCAAGCAGCGATCGCACAATTACCAGAAAATATTGACAAGATTGGCGTTTTTGCCAACGCTAGCATTGGCGAAATCAAGCAAATAGTTGTTGATTCTGGGTTAACTGGCGTTCAGTTACACGGTGATGAATCGCCAGAATTTTGCGACCAATTACGCCAAAGTTTGCCCAACATCGAAATCCTCAAAGCATTCAGAATTCGTAGTCTTGAGCATCTTGAGACAACGGCTGATTACACAAATTACGTAGATACTTTACTACTCGATGCTTACCATCCTCAACAACTGGGTGGTACAGGCAAAACCTTAGATTGGACAATGCTACAGCAATATAGTCCCAATCGCCCTTGGTTTTTAGCTGGGGGACTAACAACAGATAATATTGTCCAAGCTTTGAGTCAGGTAAATCCTAGCGGCATTGACTTATCTAGTGGCGTAGAACGCGCACCTGGAGATAAGGATTTAGATAAGGTAGCACTCTTGTTTGAGCGGCTAGGGAGCAGGGAGTAAGGAATGGGGAAATGAGAGAGACAAGGAGACAAACAATTCAAAATTCAAAATGAAGAATTCATCCTCCTGCCCTCTGCCTCCTGCCCTCTGCCTCCTGCCTCTCAATGCCCCATTCCCTAAATAAAAGTTGCTTGGTGGCGAATTAGGTTAAAGAGTTCTTCGCGGGTTTTGTGTTCTTCTTGAAATACACCAACCATTGCGCTAGTGACAGTCCAAGACCCTGGTTTTTGCACTCCCCGCATCACCATGCACATATGGGTGGCTTCCATGACAACGGCGACGCCTTGAGGTTCGAGAATGGTCTGAATTGCTTCTGCAATTTGGCGGGTTAATCTTTCCTGTACTTGCAAGCGGCGGGAATACATCTCGACAATTCGGGCTAGCTTACTCAGTCCCACAACTTTTTGATTGGGAATATAAGCAACGTGCGCTCTACCCATAAATGGCAGCATGTGATGTTCGCACAGACTAAAGAAATTAATATCTCGGACTAGCACCATCTCGTTATGTCCTTCGTCAAAGATGGCATCGTTCACGAGTTCTTCGAGGGATTGATTGTAGCCGCTGGTCAGAAACCGCATTGCCTCGGCTGCTCGTTTGGGTGTTTTCAGGAGTCCTTCGCGTTCTGGGTCTTCTCCAACGCCCAATATTAATGTCCGCACAGCCTCCATCATTTGCCCCATCTGTTCCTCTTTTGGTGGGAACACATCTGGTTGTCTCCCATTGTGGGTGTTGCGATCTGGTCTTGGAGTTATGGCTTCTGCTAAGTCGGGAATTAAAGGCGATTGAGAGTAATTAGAACCGTTGGAACTAGCGATAGTCATGATTGAGCCTGGGTTATGGTTTGAATTTAGTTATGAGTTAAGAGTTATGAGTTAAGAGTTGAAAAATTTGGGCTTGTTAATTGCAGTATGAATCTACGTGCTAAGACCCTAGAGTTCACGTTCTCACAAAGGTTTGATATCAAACAAAATCGTTTTCATACTTTGATTGGGCAAGAACTTCTAACTCTTAACTCCTAACGAAAGCAATTAGAGTGCGCCTGCACTGGGCATTATGGTCAATTCATCGATAACTGCCTGTTGTGGTAACAAAACTGAGTGGAGAATTAACTCGGCTACAGTTTCTGGGTTTAACATTTTGGAACGGTCTAAATCGGCTTTGACTGTTTGTGTGTCCCAAATTTCGGTATTGACTGCACCAGGACAGATGGCTGTGACCCGAATGCCGTGGGCGCGTTCTTCTAGTGCCAAGGTTTGAGAGAGGGATAACAAACCGGCTTTGCTGACGTTGTATGCTCCCCAATAGGGAAATGCTTGCTTGGAGGCAATGGAGGCAACATTAATAATTGTGCCTCTGCCACGATCGCGCATTAACGGTAATATTCCCGTAATACACTCAAACACACTGGTGAGATTAAGGTCAATTACTTGTTGCCAATCTGAGAGAGAAGTTTCAATTAAACTACCTGTGTACCCCATGCCAGCATTGTTTACCAAAATATCTATATCACCAAAGTCAAGGGCGATCGCTTGAATCTTCTCTTTTACTTGGGAGATTTGCCCTAAATCTAAAGCGTAAGCTTTTGCTTCCACCCCAGTATGCTCTAAGGCTTCTTTGACTGCCTCCAATTTCTCTAAAGAACGGCTGACTAAGGCCACATCTATTCCTGCCTTTGCAAAGGCTAAAGCCGTTGCTTTCCCAATCCCACTACTTGCCCCAGTAATTAAGGCGCGTTGTTTTTGCTCAGCACTCATGGTGTCTCCCAATTTTTTGGCAATTCCCAAAGCCTACTACCACCCAATTATTCTGAACTTTGAGCTTTGATAGATTAAAGGAATCTAAAAATCCGATGATTGTCATAAAGCAACTGCTATTATGCAGTGCAATAGCTGGTATATTGTGGGTTTTCTCAGTAAAGACTACAAATCATCGCTTGAGAATTCACCCCGTAGACCCAAAGTAAATTACTTAATAATACAAGAACTACTCAATTATATTGAGTAGTTTTGCCAAACATGCGAATGCCTATGGCTCATAAGATTGTTAAAAATCTTTAAGCACCATAGGCAATTATAGCATTGCTACTAGGCTAAATAATAATTATGCACTGCTGTTAATGTGCAACCTCTGTAAAAACACCAATTTTGCGGAATTTTTCGTAGCGCAGTTGTCGGCGTTCGGGAGCAGTTAAACGGTTGAGTTCTTCCAAATTTTCCAACAGTACTTGCTTGAGAGTGGTAGCGGCTTTCAAGGGGTCGGCATGAGCGCCACCGATTGGTTCAGGCAAAATCTGGTCGATAATTCCTAAATTTTTCAAGTCGTGGGAAATAATTTTCAGAGCGACGGCGGCTTGGGGAGCCTTGCCAGCATCTTTCCACAAAATAGCGGCACAGGCTTCGGGGGTAGCGACGGTATAAACTGAATGTTCAAACATCAGTAGCCGATCGCCAACACCAATACCGAGTGCGCCACCGGAACCACCTTCACCGATGACTGTGCAAATAATTGGCACATCTAGGCAAAACATTTCGCGCAAGTTATAAGCGATCGCTTCCCCTTGACCTTGGTGTTCGGCTTCCACCCCAGACCAAGCCCCCGGAGTGTCGATGAAAGTTAAAATCGGCATCCCAAACTTGTTGGCGTGTTCCATCAACCGCAATGCTTTACGATAACCGCCAGGGTAAGGCATACCAAAATTGCGGGCAATATTATCCTTGGTATCGCGGCCCTTTTGATGACCCAACATCACCACGGGTTGTCCGCCCAGACGCCCGACACCACCAACTAAAGCTGGATCGTCACCACCAGTGCGATCGCCATGCAACTCCATCCATTCATCACTAATTGCCTGAATGTAATCGAGAGTACTAGGGCGGCGCGGATGACGAGCGACTTGTAATCGCTGGGATGGCGATAAACTACTAAAAATTTCCTCACGCAGTTGCATAGCGCGTGTTTCTAGTTGACGAATTTGACCAGAAACATCGACGCCATTTTCTTCAGCAAGTTGCCGAATTTGATCGATTCGGGTTGCAAGTTCAGCTAGAGGTTTTTCAAAATCCAACAGTAGCGGTTTACGTTCAGTAGTTGCCATCGTTAGGAGTTATGAGTTACGAATTTTTTTAGAGTTTGGAGTGAGGAGTGAGGAGTGAAGAGTGAGGAGTGAGAAGTGAGGAGTTTGGCACTAGAAAGCTTGGATTAATAAAAGTTATCAACTTTTAACTCCTAACTCCTAACTCCTAACTCCTAACTCCTAACTCCTAACTCCTAACTCTTAACTCCTAACTTTTAAACCAACAACGGTCTAAATCCATGTTTCACTGATACCCGACCAATCTGCTCCATTTTGTCTACGGTAATCTGATTACGCCCCCATGAAAAGTTCGTGTACAACTTCTCAAATTCCAATAACATAGATTCGGCAAAACAAGCAAACAACTGGCGTGCTGGTACGTCCATATTGACGATTTTCATAATTTTCCAGTCAATATCCAGGGAATGCTCTACAATTCCACCATTTAACACGTGTACGCCGGGATGCTGAATTTTTGTTGCTAAATTTTTAGGATAACCACCATCAATCAACAAACATGGTTGTTTTAAAACAGTAGGTTCAATTTCCACGCCTTTGGGCATACTAGCAACCCAAACTACAATATCAGCTTGGGGTAGCGCTTGGGTCAAACTCATGATTTTTCCTCGTCCCAGTTGACCTTGCAATTCTTGGAGACGTTCTTGGTCGCGGGCTATTAGCAGAAGTTCTTGGACATCTGTTCTCGCATCTAGCCAGCGTGTAACTGCACTGCCAATATCGCCAGTTGCGCCACATATGGCGACTGTTGCTTTTGAGAGTTCAATTCCCAGCTGTTTTGATGCTTCTTCTACCTGCCGACTAATAATATAGGCAGTGTGGGTATTTCCTGTAGTGAAGCGTTCAAATTCTAGTTTGATGTTGCGGACTTGGCTAAATTGTTCCAATTTAAAATTTTCAAAAATAATCGAGGAAAATCCGCCTAAGGCCGTAATATTAATGCCATGTTTTTGTGCGTGTGCCATAGCGTTGAGCACTTTACGCGTTGCTGCTTTGATGCGACGGGTAGCTAGCATCTCTGGCAAAAAGCAAGATTCTACATAGCGTCCTTCAATTTTCTGTCCAGTCACACTGGTAACAGTGATATTATCAACAATCTGTGGTGGGGCGCTGCACCAAAAGTCTAGCCCTTGATCGGCATATTCTGGGTATCCCAATTCTTGAGCTACCGCTTGAGCGTGTTCTAAACTAGTCAGATGTCCAATTAGACCAAACATGTAATGATTATTAGCCTTGTGCTGTCTTGAGCGCGTGAAATGAGTTGGAAGTTGAAAGTTAAGAGTTAGGAGTTAGGAGTGAGGAGTTCAAAGTTAGGAGTTAAGTTTAATGTGAATTAAGAGTTGACAAGCTTTCAATTTTGTTAATGATTCCAAAATGACGGTTTTGTTCCAGCTTGTAAACCCTTATGGGGCAATGTGATTTTTTAATTCACATCAGAATCGGGTGTGAGTTAGCAGTTTAAAGTTCAAGATTGATAATTTTATCAATTCAAGCTTTCTAACGCTTAACTCCCAACTCCTAACTCCTAACTCTTAACTCCTAACTCCTAACTCCTCACTCTTAACTTTTTTAAGCGGCTGCGAGTCCGTGGGCTGACAAACGCATAATCTCGAAAGTTTTAAAACCGATGTTACCTAATGCTTCACCGTACTGAATCATAAAGTCTTCTATTAAAGCTTCTTTTTCCATTGCTAAAGTTTTGGCATCATCGGCTACTTGGTTGAGCATTTTCCAAACAAGTGGGAGGTTTTGGCGATTTGCTTCTTCTAATTCGGTTTTGGATTCGGCAAAGTGTTCTTTGAGCCAAACTTCTCCAAAGTTGAGATGACTATACTCATCTTTGACTACACCCTCGGTGATTTTGCGGGCAAAGTCATCAGCAACGGGGATGTAGATGTTGTATGCTGCGATCGCAAAACATTCAATAATCAAAGACTGAATCAACAAACAAGTGACGACTTTGCCTTGGGCGGCGGCTGTTTGGAAGTTTTGGTGTAGTCCAGAGAAAAATTCTTTGGCAAATTGCAAATCTGGAGTCACTTGTAAATTGCGTCCACAAGCTTCAAATCCTTTCTTGTGGCGACTTTCCATTTTGGATAGACGAATCAATTCTTGTTCAGATTCTGGCAGCAGTTGAGCTAGTTGGATGTAATTCTCATGGGCTTCTTGTTCCCCTTCAATGACGATGGCATTAATGCGGCTATAGGCGTCTTTGTATTTTTCGCTGTGGAAATCAATTTCATGAGATTGGTCTGTAAGCTGCTGCATGGTATGTTTTCTCCTGTAAAAAAGAATTATTTGACACCAGGATTCAATTTACCCCAAGAACAGAGGGTAATAATCATTGTGGTTTAATTTAACTTAACAAGTAACTATGTTTATAGATTAGCTGTTGCTGGGGTCGATGCTCTAGTACTAGAGAAACAAATGTTTTGCTGTGCAACTCATGTCAAAACCAAACTGGAATTTCAAATCTGGCGATTTTTTGAGCCTAGTAGTGTTACTGCTAGGAGCATTTATCGTTCTACTACCGCTGTTTGTGGTCTTTCTCACCTCCTTTGCACCGTCGGTCGCCACTGCAAAAGATTTGTCCAAAAATAACTGGTCTTTAGCAAATTACGAGGCTGCATGGCAACAAGGTAAATTTTTACTGGCGTTTGCTAATTCTACCTTGGTAGCGATCGCTGTGACAGCGTTTCAGATTCTCACCTCCGCTTTAGCTGGTTACGCCCTCGCACGCCTGAAGTTTCGCGGACGCCAAGCACTGCTGTTGGTTGTCTTGGCCACTTTGGTGATTCCCTTTCAATTGTTGGTAATTCCAATTTTTTTGGTGTTGAAGTGGGGACATCTGATAAATACTTATGGGGCACTAATTTTACCCACTGCCGTTAACGGCTTCGGTATTTTCTTGCTACGTCAATATTTCCAGACAATTCCCTTAGAGTTAGAAGAAGCCGCAGCCATAGACGGCGCCAACCGACTGCAAATTTTGTGGCGAGTAATGCTACCTTTAGCACGTCCGGCGTTAGTAACACTATTTTTGTTCACCTTCATCGGCGAATGGAATGATTTATTTAAGCCTTTAGTGTTTACCACACGACCGGAATTAAGGACTGTGCAGTTAGCGTTAGCTGAATTTCAGGAGCAATTTACGAATAGTTGGCCTTTGATGATGGCAGCGGTAACAATAGCCACAGTTCCAGTGATGGTATTATTTTTGATTGGTCAGCGTCAGTTTATTCAAGGTATTGCGACGACAGGGATTAAGAATTAGGCAGGTTGACTATTGACTAACCCCCTTTGAGTCGAGTGTAATACCAATTTCAAAAAAGAATGCGACAAATAGACAACTTGTAGAGACGCGATTCATCGCGTCTGCGTCACAATCATGCTAATCGCATTGCATCGCCTGACAATGGCATTGCATCGCCTGACAATGGCATTGCATCGCCTGACAATGGCATTGCATCGCCTGACAATGGCATTGCATCGCCTGACAATGGCATTGCATCGCCTGACAATGGCATTGCATCGCATAACAATGGCATTGTATCGCGTGACAATGGCATTGCATCGCATGACAATGGCATTGCATCGCCTGACAATGGCATTGCATCGCATAACAATGGCATTGCATCGCCTGACAATGGCAATACTTAATGGAAATCCACAGGAAAAATATCAACTTTTATTACAGGCTGCGTAATTCTTACAGGCCAACCTGAACTAATAATTATACCTATTCCATTAAGGAACCCAAGCATTTATGAGTTCTCAACCAATCCTAGACCCTCAAACATTAGAGCAGTTACAAAACGAGATTCAGGAAAAATTTGATGAAACCCTAAAAAACGCTGACTTCAACTCACTACTTGAAAAGTACGGCATATTAGAAGATAGAGTTTTGAGAGTTTATTGGCAGTTTAATCTTGACCCCAATCAACTCAAATCTGATGATGCAGTTGATGAACAGCAACCCAATGCGTTATTAGCAACAACCCCAAAAACTCCAAAAGAAGAAATTGTCTTAGTTAAAAAAGCGTGGTGTATCCCTTGCCCTTCAACTGGTAGCCCTATAGGTTGTAACTGCTAAATAATTTAATAATTTAACGTGAATTCGATGTACAGTATTTTGACCTCACCCCCAGCCCCTCTGCTTCAAGGAGAGGGGAGCAAAAAGCCTAATTTTTCGTTACTCCTCCCTCTTCTACCAGGAGAGTGAGGCTGGGTGGGTGAGGTCTGTCGAATTCACGTTAATTTAGTTTTGGTACTGTAAAAAGTTTATCCTAGTCAATAACTCTGATTTTTTGAGCGCAAGTTCATAATGTCTCAAAATCGAAGCAGTTTGTACTGGGAATTATGGATAGTGAGTACTCTAGCAATTGCTGGAGTACTCACTTACTGTGAGGGTTTTGCTTTAGCCCAAATTCAAAAGGATGACACCCTTGGAGTTGAAAGTTCAATCGTTACACCAAAGTTAATCGATGGTCAGTCCATAGACCAGATTGATGGCGGAGCAATACGCTCTAAAAACTTGTTCCACAGCTTTGACAAGTTTTCTGTGTCTGAAGGAATGACAGCGTATTTTAACAATCCAATAGATACTCACAATATTATCAGCCGAGTCACCGGCAATTCTATTTCTAATATAGAGGGCATTATCAAAACAAATGGTAATGCCAACCTATTTTTGATTAATCCCAACGGCATTATTTTTGGTAAAAATGCTTCTTTAAACATTGGTGGTTCATTTGTAGCTAGTACGGCAAGTAGTTTAAACTTTCCTGATGGTACAAAATTTAGTGCTATAGCTCCTCAATCTGCACCTCTGTTGACAGTAAGCGCTCCCATCGGCTTAGAATTTGGAGCAACTGCGGCTCCCATTCGTAATCAATCCCAAGCAAGTCCAAAAGGTGTAACTAACACCGTTGGGCAAGGTGTTGGTCTACACGTGCAGCCAGGCAAAATGTTAGCACTGATTGGCGGTGACATAACACTAGAGGGTGGAAATTTAACTGCAAATGCAGGAAGAATTGAATTAGGAAGCGTTGCTCCTAATAGTTTGGTCACTGTGAGTTCAATAAATCAAGCTTGGGCATTCAGATACGAAGGTGTTAAAAATTTTCAAAATATCGAATTCATCAAGTTAAATAAAATTTTCTCTACAGTAGATACCAGTGGCGAAACTAGCGGTAATATCCACCTCCAAGGCAAACGTGTTCTGGTAGACGGTTCATACATCTTTGCTTTTAATTTGGGAATGGAACCAGGAGGAAATATAGAAGTTAACGCTACGGAATCTGTGGAACTTGGAAAAAATGCGTTCTTAGCTACTGGAACTTTGAAGGCCGGAAACTCTGGAAGTATAAATATCACTACTAAAAAGTTCATTGCTAAAGATGGAGCGCAGGTATCAATTTTTAATGGTGGCTTAGGACTACCAGGGGAATTGACCATCAACGCATCAGATTCAGTAGAACTAATCAGCGGCTTCTCCGTTTCTACGTTGCCAGATGGTAGCGATATGGTATCTACCGGCTTATTTAGTGAAACTTTTGGTAGTCAAAATGCTGGCAACATAACAATCAACACTGGGAAGTTGCGTATTCAGGGAGGAGCAAGAATATCAACAAGTTCTGAAGGCATCTATAGATTTAAGCTTAATGAATTTACACCAGTTACAGGAAAGGGAGGAAAGTTGACGGTGAACGCCTCTGAGTCTATTGAACTAATTGGAACTTCACCAAATGGTTCTAGGGTCAGTGGCTTGTTTTCCAGAACTGAAGGCCCTGGAGATGGAGGAAACTTAACGGTAAGAACAGGGCTATTGATTATCAAAGATGGAGCTGCAATAACTGTCAACAGCCAAGCTCGAAAGAATGTCATTTATGTGGGAGGAGATCCAAAAAATTTAGGTAAAGCAGGCGATTTATATATAACTGCTAACTCTATTTTGCTGGACAATAAAGGAAAACTCATATCTAATAGTGAATCAGGCCAAGGCGGAAACATTAGCTTACAGGTGCGGGACTTATTATTGATGCGCGGTAGTAGTCAAATATCGACTAACGCCGGGGGTGATAAAACTGGCGGTAATATCACCATCAATGCACCTAATGGCTTTGTTGTCGCTCCTCTTTTTGGAAATAGCGATATCACTGCCAATGCTTTCTCTGGGCCTGGTGGTAAGATTGCGATCGCCACTAAAAACATCTTTGGATTTCTCCCCCGCACCCGTGCAGATGTAGAAAAGTTAGATGCAGAAGAAATAAACCCAAATAACCTACAAACAAGTGACATCACGGCATTTTCTCAACAAAATCCTTCATTAGGTGGCACAGTACAAATCAATTCTCCAGATGTAGACCCCAGTAAAGGCTTAGTCGAATTATCGGTAAATTTAGTAGATGCTTCCCAGGAAATTGCCGCTGGTTGTGGTTCTGGTGGGACAGCAGCCAGGAGTTCATTTACTAACACTGGACGCGGAGGAACATCAGCCGATCCTACACAGCTGTTGATGGCTGATGCAGTGCTAGCAGATTGGATAACACTAAATCCAGAAACTGAAAACCGTGCTGAAGGAATTGAGAATAAAAATATTCAGGCGCAGCGAAACACAGACGCATCACAAAAAGTGAATTCTGTCAACGAACCTAGTGAAATTGTCGAAGCCCAAGGATGGATATTCGATGGCGATGGGAACGTGGTTTTGGTTGCTGAAGTACCCACTGGGATGCCTCATACTTCCATGCTCACGGCTGCATCTTGTCCTGCTAATTAAAAATCGGCTTTGTTGACTAACGTTGATTAATTGTGTGCAAAAGCGAAACTTTATAAACTCTGATAAAAAATAAAAAACTGATTAGAAATTTAGATGTAAGCTGCATGAAATTGCTAAAGCTTCACTGCTGTAGGCAATTGTTACTTCTTGAAAAAGGTAGGATATCAAATATGAATAATTTTTTGTGCTGTGTTAAAGTTTTAGGATTTGCGATCGCTGGTGCAATAGTTTTCTCTGGAAACTCTACTATTGCTCAAATTAAACAGGACGGAAATCTACCTAACAATTTTGGCATTACAGTCCAGGACAAGATCAAAATTATTCAAAATGGTAGCACCAAGAACGCCACAGATATTCAAAATATTATTAACCGAGTAACGGAGCAAAAATATGAGGGTTGTCCTGAGAGGCAGCAAGCTCAGAAATTTTTACCAGTGATGGAACCTCCGTATGTTATGCAATTAAAGTGCTGTATGGATGAGAATGGAATTTGCTTTAAATGTTAGGAAGCTAAGAGGTTGTTTGAAAAGTGGTTGGCTGTGATTTTAGGCACTTATTGGTTCCCCCTAACCCCCTTAAAAAGTGAGGAACCGAAATCAAAGTCCTCCTTATAAAGGGGGATTTAGAACGTTTTGTTACCAAGAAGAGGACTTTTGAAACATCTTCTAAGTGTAGGTGCGTCGTTGGTGTAGTCCGTGGTAGAGATCGCTTTTTGGTTATGAGGTTGAGAGGAGCGATCACTCCTTGTACTAAAACTCAGCTGTAGGTGCGTGCGTTGGCGTAGCCTACCGTACTTTTCCGGAGAAGCAAGCTAAGCACAGCCTCTCGCAGAGAAAGTATCAATTACTCTTCTTCCATCAAGAACAGTTAGCAAGCAGATTCATGAATGCTTTAAGGAAATCCAAGAAAAATATATGAAGTTATGTTAAACAATGCGTAATTATTACTAGTCAAGCTGAAGTCATAATTATGGGAGTTCGCAAGAGCTTTAGAAAGCTAAGGCGATCGTGCCACTCTAGACTCTGTATCCTTAATTCCTTCGTTGCCAAACTGTACTAATCAAAGTCACGTTAATCTAGTACATCAGAACATAAGTTGACACGTCTACCAATCTGCAAGGAGAGCAAAGTTCATGGAATCTCAAACAGTACAGCCAACAGTCATAGACGCTCAAACATTAAAGCAGTTGCAAGAGGAAATTCAGCAAGAAATTCAGCAAAATTTGAAGAATTCTAACTTAAGTAATGTGCTGCAAAAATACGGTCTATCAGGAGAAAATCTCCTTAAAATTGAGTACATTATTGACTTAAATCAAACTTCATTTAGTGATGATGTTATTAATCAACGAAATGACCAGGCATTTTTACCAAAAATTCCACCTCAATATGTTATGCGTTTGCAGTGCTATTATGAGAACGGACGTTGGTATAGTTGCTAAAGCTATACAGTACAATCAAAGAAATTTTGCCAGCAGTGGGCTGGAAGTACTGCGAAGATTAAGAGGTAAATAGCATTCAACTCTAGAAAACTGTAGTAGTATATCAACTTAATATCTGTAATTCTAGCTTATTTAGAATAAAGGTAATAACATTACTAGTCAAACCAAATTAATTTTTAGTAATGCTAAAAAATTGTATTTTATTCTTAATTAGCAAGTCGATCAGTAGTTAAGTTAACAATATTGCTTTTAGCTAGGTAGAATAAAAAAATCGTAAAGGCATAATTATTGTTATGCCTTTAATTGTATATTTTTTAATGAAAAATATAGCAGTCGCCAAAGCCGTTAGGACAGTTGGCGGTAAACGCGCTTTCAGCATACTTTGTGATTTTATTGCTGTCCTAAGCTCCCTGCCCGTTGGTATATCATTCAAATTTCGGAAATAACAAAAAGTATATTAACAACTTTAGTATTGTAGTTTAATGAAATAGATAAGTGAATCTGCCGAAATAAAACAAACTAAATTACAAAATGCCGATACATCTCAAAAACTTACGCAAGGCTTATTTGCATTATCCAATTCATAATTTACTGAATAGATGTGCAACGTCACAATTATCTTGTAAATTCTACTTTTTTAGAGGAGTTTATTATTCGTTATGAGTATTTACTGTGGAGCATTTCAGAGATTAGTAATTTTAATAAGTGGTGCAATAACTTTCTCTACAAATTGTGCTATTGCCCAAATCACCCAGGATAGTACTCTACCTAATAATTCTCAAGTTACAACACGGGATAATATCACAATTATTGAAGGTGGAACGCAACTAGAAAGCAATTTGTTCCACAGTTTTAAGGAGTTTTCTGTACTAAATGGGACTACTGCTGAGTTTAGAAATACTGAGGGTGTTCAGAACATTATTAGCCGGGTAACGGGCAAGTCTATTTCTCATATTGATGGCATCCTGAAAGCCAATGGCACAGCTAATCTGTTTTTGATCAATCCTAACGGAATTATTTTTGGTAAAAATGCTTCGTTAAACATCGGTGGTTCATTTATTGCAAGTACAGCAAGTAGTCTCAATTTTACCGATGGTACAAACTTTAGTGCTACAAATCCTCAAACCACACCCCTGCTAACAGTAAGTGTTCCCATTGGCTTACAATTCGGAGCTACTGCGGCTCCCATCTACAATCAATCTCAAGGTAGTCCAGATGGGGCAATTAATATTTTCCGGGAACCTGTTGGTTTAAAAGTACAGCCAGGTAAAACCTTGGCATTAGTGGGTGGCGACGTAATTTTGGAGGGCGGAAGTTTAACAGCACCTTCGGGGCGAATTGAGCTAGCAAGTATTGATAGTAATAGTCTGGTTAGTCTGCTGAACCCAACTAACCAAGGCTGGAGTTTGGGATATGAAGGTGTCCAGAATTTTCTGGATATTCGACTAATTCAGCCAAGTGTTGGCGGTTCTAAGATTCCATCTACAGTAGATGTTAGTGGTGAGGGTGGTGGCAATATCCACTTACAAGGCAGGAAAGTCGAACTAATCGGTTATCTTACAACCTTGGTAAGTCGGACTACGGGTAACGTAGATGGTAAAGACTTAACTATCGCCACTAAAAAATTAATTGTCCGAGATGGCGCACAAATTCTCACTTCTACTTTCGGCAAGGGAGTGGGGGGAAATTTAATCGTCAAAGCTTCTGAGTCCGTGGAAGTGATTGGTAACGTTATTGTGCCAAATATTAACCTTCCTCAACCAAGTGCATTAGTTAGCTCAAATGTTGCTGATGGAAGAGCAGGTAACATTACAATTGAAACTAGGAAGTTAAGTATTCAAAATGGGGCAGAAATATCATCAGGATCTGCTGGAACGATTGTTCGTCCTTTATTTAAACCAGCTACAGGAGCAGGAGGAAATTTAACTGTGAATGCTTCCGAGTCAGTAGAACTATTCGGAACTTCAGCGACAAATTTACCTAGCCGCTTACTTGCTAGAACTCAAGGTTCGGGAGAATCTGGAAGAGTGACAATCAACACACGGCAATTGATTATTCGGGACGGGGCTACTATAACTGTCAGCAGTCAACTCCCACGACTTCCAGAGAATGTAATCTATCAAGGCGATCAAAACAATCTGGGAGCAGCTGGCGAACTCAGTATAACTGCTCGCTCCATCCTACTCGACCAAGGAACACTCACATCTAATAGTGAATCTGGTAAGGGCGGTAACATTACGCTACAGGTGCGAGACTTATTACTAATGCGCCGCAATAGCCAAATATCCACTAACTCCAGGGGTAATGGAGATGGGGGTAATATCACGATCAAAGCACCAAATGGTTTCATTATCGCGCCTATTTTTGGAAATAGCGATATCACCGCCAACGCCAACCTTGGCTCTGGTGGAAAAATCACAATCACCACTAAAAACATCTTTGGATTTGTGAGGCGCACTGGTGAAGAGGTAGCGAGGCTCGATCCAACAGGCGAAAAAGACCCGAATAATTTGCGAACAAATGACATCACGGCATTTTCTCGGCAAAACTCTTCATTAGATGGCACAGTACAAATAAACTCGCCAGATGTTGACCCCAGTAAGGGATTAGCGGAACTACCTGCAAATCTGGTTGATGCTTCCCAGCAAATTGCTGCTGATTGTGGTTCTGGTGCAAAAACGGCCAGGAGTTCATTTAATAACATTGGCCGTGGAGGAACAACGCCCGATCCCACAAAGCCTTTGATGGCTGATGCAGTGCTAGCAGATTGGATAACACTGAATCCAGAAAGTAAGAATCGTGCTGACGGGATGAACAATAGAGTAGTTGTTGAAAAGCAAGAGAATACAAAACCACAGAAAGTGAATTCTGTCAACGAACCTAGTGAAATTGTCGAAGCCCAAGGATGGGTAACGGATGCTAATGGTAACGTGGTTCTGGTTGCTCAAGTACCAACTGCAACGCCCCATAATTCATCGCTTACAGCTGCATCTTGCCCTGCTAATTAGAAATTCAGATATTACGTTTTCGCTAGACTTCTTGCATGAATCAATGAGCTTTCACCCTAAATCCCTCTCCCAAGCGTGGGAGAGGGACTTTGAAATTTGCTCCCCTTCTCCCAATTGTGGGAGAAGGGGTTGGGGGATGAGGGCAAATTTTGCATTCGTGCAAGAGGTCTACTTTTGATTTTTGCGTTCGCATTAGCAATTTATTCCGTGACATAACCCTGGTGAGATTTGATGGGAGAAGTAACCGAATTGTAATTTTGATTGGTGAATTTATCCAAGTAGAAATTCTTAGTAATGGGGAGAAAATAATAGAATGAATGACTATTTAAGCCTTAGGGAAGCAGAACTGAGAAAATACGTGATTGCACACCCTGACGATGAAGATGCATTTCAGCACTATATGGAAATTGTTAGGTCAAAGCCTGGACGTGTAGTAGTCAAGACTACAGAACAATTAATAGAGGAAATAAAAAAGAGAATGGCATCCTAGCCCGGTCGAGGGCTAGTGGAGGAGATGAGGGAGATGAGGGAGATGGGGAGATGGGGAGACGCGGGGACGCGGGGAATAATCAATACCCCATGCCCCATGCCCAATGCCCCATTCCCTAATTCGTCTCCTGAATCTGCAAACGTACAGTGTGTTCTGTCGTACCACTCAGTTGCAATTCCATAATTTCACCACCCAGAGGTTCTAAGCAACTGAGGAGCGATCGCAAATTAGGTGTACTTGCGCCAGTATCTACATATAATCTATCTGCCAAATTGCCGATACGTTTCCAAGTCATATACAGTTTGGCGATGGTTTGTTCCATTTGAGACGCTTGATTGACTAAATCAGCAGCAATACTCAAACAGCCTACTCTTTGCGCTTCTTCTAAAGCTGTTTCAATATCAATATTTTCCTGCGTTAGGGCCTGGACTTGAGCTGCTCCTTTGAGGTATTTTGCTAAATTACGCGCTTCTGTAGTTACCTGTTTTAAGGTATCTACATCAGGATTGGCAGCTATTTCCTTCTGGATAAACTTTTGGTGCGATTCTGGCAGTTTTTCCATTTCCTTCACCAGAGGGGCAATGTAGCGCGGCGGCAGCGTGTTATCCGCGGCTTTTGCCCTAACTGGTTCGGGTAGTAATTCTGAGGACATAGCTGTCCATTCATCGGTGAGTTGTCGCACTTCTCGCCTGGTGATGCGATCGCCTTTTTGGGCGGCTTCAGTCACCATGTGTTGTACTTCTGGGACGGCTTTAGAGGTTTCGACAAATGCCCGTTTGCTAAAGTTATTCACTGCGCTGGGGTCTAGTTTGCCTTCTTCTAAAAGGGTATCAGCACTATTAGCCAGTTGAATCCAGGCATAAGCTTGACTTTTGCTGATTTCCCGCTCTTTTAGCCATCTGAGAAAACCCGTACCGCGTCCGTCACCACCAATTTTCTCTCTGTCGCGGATAGCGCGTAAAATTCGCCCCCGCCAGATTTCAGTTTGCAAATCGAAGCGATCGCATACCTGCCAAGCTATTTCGAGCTGCTGTTGAAAATCTGACTCTAGAATCTGTTCATCTTCTGGATCGGGTAGTTCAAAAGTCAGATCGGCTGGCTGTTGTAAAGCAGCAGCAAGGTCGTTAATGGAGTCGGTATCTTGCACGATTGATGGCTAACGAGTAGTGTATGCGACCGGCTTATTATGCCACAATCTGTGAATTCTAACTTAAGGGATAGGTCGGTATTTTCAATTACCACAAACATAGATAAAGGGGTAAACCACCTCAGTGGTGTTTTTAATTATTCAAAGACAATAAAAATAAAAAACAATGAACCAGGTAGACTACCTCCGGATTAGTTTAATAGATCGCTGCAACTTCCGTTGCCAATACTGTATGCCAGAGGGAGTAGAACTGGACTATATTCTCAAGCAGCAGTTGTTGAGCGATGAAGAACTGCTCGTTCTCTTACAAGAGGTTTTTATTCCTCTTGGTTTTAGCCGCTTTCGTTTGACTGGCGGCGAACCGTTATTACGTCCTGGCGTGGTGGATTTAGTAGGTGCGATGGCCTCTTTTCCCCAAACTCAAGATTTGTCAATGACCACCAACGGGTTTTTGCTTGCCCCAATGGCACAAGACCTCTACGATGCAGGTCTGCGACGCATTAATATTAGTCTGGATTCTCTCGACCCCGACACTTTTGACCAAATTATCGGTAATCGCGGTCGTTCTCGTTGGCAGCAAGTTTGGGATGGAATTCAAGTTGCCTATGAAGTCGGATTTGACCCACTGAAGCTGAATGTGGTAGTCATTCCTGGCGTTAACGATGAAGAAGTTCTAGATTTAGCTGCCCTGACAATAAATAGACAGTGGCATGTGAGATTTATTGAATTTATGCCCATTGGCAATTTGAATTTATTTGGCGATCGCGGTTGGGTATCTTCAGCCGATTTACGCCAACGCATCCGCGATCGTTGGGGCTTGACAGAATCCCAAGTTCGTGGTGCTGGCCCTGCTGATGTGTTTAAAATTCCTGGAGCCAAGGGAACCCTGGGATTTATTAGTCAGATGTCGGAATGTTTTTGCGATCGTTGCAACCGGATGCGCCTCAGTGCTGATGGTTGGCTACGTCCATGCTTATTGAATGAAACTGGTCAACTCGACCTGAAAACTGCCCTGCGTTCCGGTACTAGTACTGCTCAACTAAAAGAGCAGGTGAGGCGTTTACTAGCAATCAAGCCAGAAATCAACTTTAAGGAACGCGATGCTATCAAGGGTGCGTATACCCGTACCATGTCGCAAATTGGCGGATAAGAATAGTTAGGAGTGAGGAGTTAGGAGTGAGGATTTAAAACTCATAACTCATAACTCACAACTCCTAACTGCTTACGCTTGTCGTGAGTAGTATTCCACCACAAGTAGTTCGTTAACTTGTAGTGCCACCCATTCCCGCTCAATAATACCGTTGACTTTTCCAACCAACTTATTTTTGTCAAACTCCAGATGACTAGGAAGGTTAGCCAAACCGGGATATTGTAAGTTATTTTCCACCAACTTGCGTGATTGTTCCCGGTCTCTGACAGCGATCGTTTCACCAGGACGGCATTGATAGCTGGCAATATTCACTACACGGCCGTTAACAGTAATGTGGCCGTGGTTCACCAATTGACGAGCCGCTGGAATCGTTGGAGCTAGACCCAAGCGAAAAACGGTGTTATCCAAACGCATTTCTAGCAATTGCAGCAACACTTGTCCGGTAGAACCAGTAACACGTCTGGCTTTCCGCACATAGCGTAGCAGTTGCTTTTCCGTCAAACCGTAGTTAAAACGGAGCTTTTGCTTTTCTTCTAGACGGATGGCATACTCAGAGCGCTTCTTGCGGTTCTGACCATGCTGACCTGGTGGATAAGCACGTCTGGCGCTTTTACGAGTTAATCCAGGCAGGTCGCCCAAACGACGTATAATTCTGAGGCGTGGCCCTCTGTATCGGGACATGAGTTTCCTTAATCTAATCCTGTTTAAACTTTACCCAAACATCTATTTTGACACTCCACTGATTAAAAATCAGGAGATTCTTGGTTCTACGAAGGTGCTTGCCTTGGTCTGACGTATCTTTCCAAAGTATAGGCATCTTCTCCCCAAGCGTTAATTCCGACGTGCCGTATCGTACTCTTGCAATTAGTTTTTTTGTGTTTATTTGGTTTCGTAGGCTACTCAATCGTAAGATTGATTTACGCAGTATTGTTATTTTCAAATACTTTTTACGTTACCTACTTAGAGTAGAATTCAGCAATTCCTGAGTCAGAATTCAGAATTCACAAGCCAGAATTCAGGAGTAAAACAAGCTTTTTGCTTGGCTACCAGACTGAGGTTGATTACTTCAGTTTCCTGGAAATCTGTTATCTTTTTCAAAGAAATCATAATATTAACACAATTCCCTATATTAACACAATTTACAGGATAATCAATCTTGTCTAGATGTTGCTCGGTTGAATACTCAACGTAAAAGCATTCTGCCCCCTTAATTGTGAGTTGTGAATTGTGAATAGTGAGTTCTGAATCCTGAATTGTGCCTGATTCCTGAGGATTTTTCAGATATTTGAGTTAGCATTACTTTGGGTGTTTGGAGAATGGCAATGTTAAAGAGCAAAAAAGCGGTTAGCAAAGGTCAGAACAAACAAGCTAGTTCTACCTTTGGGATTGTAACAGTACCAGTTTTGGCAATAACTGGATTGTTGACAGCGATTTTACCTGATATGGCGATCGCTGCCTCCTACAGGAATGATTACAGTGTCTGTGCAGAGGGTCTTTTGAAGGCTGGTATAACGCCAGAAGCCGCATCACAAGGGTGTGCCAATGCACTACGCCCCAGGGATTTTGGCGCTTGCGTCGTTAAAATTGACAGGCAAACTGAAATTACAGCCGCAGATGCCCTTTCTTACTGTAGGAGAGCTAGGCGTCCTGAGGAGTTAGCTACCTGTGTAGTGGGCGTTAGCTCAATAACCAAGGAAGTAATTAATCCAGCAGCCTTAAATTACTGTGGTCGCAGTTTGTTACCCGTGCGCTTTGGTCAGTGTGTAGTTGGCTTGCTGAGTAAAATTGAGCTTCCTGCTAACCAGGCATTGGACACTTGTATCGATGGCAGTGACAGCAGCGTTATCGGGGTTTCTTCATCTACACCACCGACTCTATTACCTACTGGTTCAAGCCCTAGTTTGGAAACTACGCCAGTCCCAACGCAAGAACAATTACCTGCTGGTTCAAATCCTAGTTTGGAAACTACGCCAGTCCCAACGCAACAACAGCTTATTCCAACCCAGCCTGGCACTAATTAATCAGGTGCTTTGCAATTGCTGAAAATACAGGTTTATAGAGTTGGCTAATAGCCAGTTCTATTCAGGGACTACCAAAAAATAAATCATTGGGTCTGAATTTATAAGGTTGGGTTTCGCTGTTGCAAAACCCAACCTTATATGTATATTAGAGTGCTTCAACCTGACTGGCTAATTTACCAATGCTTGCTGCATACCTGCCGTTAGGCAATAGTAATATTTTCATTAGTAAGCATTGCCTGATTCGAGAACTGGGCGATTTGAACTTGTGCTGTGCCACCGAGTCCATCTTTATCAAAGAATAGGCCACCCGTAGTTTTATTGTAGATGAAGCGATCGCTTGCCGCTGTCGCACTAGTGCCAGTTTTGAATATGCTCCCATCCAGCGTAGTATTCACAGATTGGCTCAGTGCAAATTCCGCCTTAGAGATGAAGATAGTATCATCTCCAACATTAAAATCAGTAATAGTATCAAAGCCACCAGTGCGGGTATCAGTCAGATATAAACTATCTCGCCCAGTTCCACCAGTTAGCGCATCTTTACCAATTCCACCAGTCAGTACATCATCACCTGCACCACCCAACAAGGTGTCAATGCCTGCACCACCAAAGAGGCTATCGTTGCCATCTTCTCCACTCAAGACGTTAGCACCACCATTTCCCGTGATGACGTTATTAACGCTATTGCCAGTACCATTGATTGCTGAGCTTCCAGTCAAAGTCAAGTTTTCCAGGTTGTTTCCCAACACCCAAGCTATTGAAGACTGAACTAAATCTGTGCCTGCATTCAAGCCTTCAGCGATCGTATCACTTACGCTGTTTACGGTGTAAGTATCATTGCCGACTCCACCATCAAGACTATCATTACCTGTACCTCCATCCAGGTTATCGTCACCTACACCGCCTAACAAGGTGTCATCGCCGGAACCACCAATCAGGCTATCATTGCCATCAAATCCATTCAAAGTGTTAGCACCACCATTTCCCGTGATGATGTTATTGAGACTATTGCCAGTACCATTGATGACTTTGCTGCCAGTCAAAGTCAAGTTTTCCAAGTTATCTACCAACTCCCAATTGACAGAAGAATTGACTAAATCCGTACCTGCATTTAAACCTTCAGTAATCGAATCGGTGAGGCTGTCTACAGTATAAATGTCATCCCCTGCTCCACCATCAAGGTTGTCATTACCGACTCCACCATCTAAGGTGTCATTACCTCCACCTCCCAACAAAGTATCATTACCTACACCTCCATCCAAGTCATCGTCACCTGAACCGCCGAACAAGGTGTCATTGCCGGAACCACCAATCAGGCTATCATCGCCATCTTCCCCGTTCAAGATGTTAGCACCAGTATTTCCTATGAGGATGTTGTTGAGGGTATTACCACTACCATTGATTGCCTCGGTTCCAATCAGAGTCAAGTTTTCCACGTTATCTACCAACACCCAATCTACCGAAGACTTGACTAAATCTGTACCTGCATCTAAGTTTTCGGTAATTGTATCGCTGAGGTTGTCTGTGGTATAAATGTCGTTGCCGACTCCACCATCAAGAGTGTCGGCTCCTACACCTCCATCCAAGGTGTCATTGCCTGCACCGCCCAACAAGCTATCATTGCCGTCATCACTGCTCAGCTTATCATTGCCTGCACCACCCAACAAACTATCATTGCCGTCATCACCGCTGAGGTTATCATTGCCATCTTCCCCGCTTAAGATGTTAGCACCAGTATTTCCGATGAGGATATTGTTGAGGGTATTACCAGTACCATTGATTGTCTCGGCTCCAATCAAAGTTAAGTTTTCTAAATTCGCTTCCAACAGCCAATTGACTGAAGAATTGACTAAATCTGTACCTGCATTTAAGCCTTCAGTAATCGTATCGCTGAGGTTGTCTGTGGTATAAATGTCGTTGCCGACTCCACCATCAAGAGTGTCGGCTCCTGCACCTCCATCCAAAGTGTCATTGCCTGCACCACCCAACAAACTATCATTGCCGTCATCACCGCTGAGGTTATCATTGCCATCTTCCCCGCTTAAGATGTTAGCACCAGTATTTCCGATGAGGATGTTGTTGAGGGTATTACCAGTACCATTAATTGCCTCGGCTCCAATCAGAGTTAAGTTTTCTAAATTCGCTCCCAACACCCAATTGACTGAAGAATTGACTAAATCTGTACCTGCATTTAAGCCTTCAGTAATCGTATCGCTGAGGCTGTCTACAGTATAAGTATCATTGTCTTTACCACCAATGAGACTGTCATCTCCTGTACCACCATCTAAGGTATCATTGCCATCACCGCCATCAAGGGTGTCATTACCAGCTAGTCCTTGGAGTGTATCATTGCCGAGTAATCCTGAGATAAGATCCCGATACGCCGTACCAGTCAGGTTATCTATATCAGAAGTACCATTAATTATACTAACCACTTGACTAGGATCGGTTACTGTCAGTATAAAAACATCGTCGATAGATGCTTTTCCATCACTGGCGATAACTTTGATGTTAAGGCTACCAACATTATTAGTTGTGGGAGTCCCACTGAAGCTGGTGCCATTGAAGGTCAACCAACCAGGAAGTGAGCCACCATTTTCCAGGGTGGCTGTGTAGGTGAGATTTCCAGAATCCACATCGGCGAAGGTGTTTGTTGGTAGCGCGAAGTTGAAAGCGGTGTCTATTGTCGTTGCTTGGTTAACAATGAGGTTGGCTACAATCGGTGCATCATTCACCGCCGTAATATTAATGTTGCGGGTAACAGCAGTACTATTAGTAGTCCCATCATTGACGACAAAACTGACGGTACGAGGTGTAGTAGTTGGGTTGTCGCTGCTGTTTGTATAACTAATGGAACGCAGTGCAGTTTGATAGTTAGCAATGGTAGCACTGCCAGTTAAGGTTAAAAGGCCTGTGCTGCTGTTGTAGCTGCCGGTAATCCCATTTTGGTTGGTGAAGGCTAGGATATCTTGACCAGAAACAAAACCACTGCTAATACTGACGGTAGCACTGGAGAGGTTGTCGGAGTCTACGTCACTGAGGGCAATGGCTGAGTCGATTGCTGTAGTGGCGTTCTCGGTATATGCCAAAGCAGAGTTTGTGGCAGTAATAACAGGTGCATCATTCACCACCGTAATATTAATATTGCGGGTAACAGCGGTACTATTAGCAGTCCCATCATTGACGACAAAACTGACGGTACGAGGTGTAGCAGTTGGGTTATCGCTGCTGTTTGTATAAGTAATGGAACGCAGTGCAGTTTGATAATTAGCAATGGTGGCACTGCCAGTTAAGGTTAAGACACCTGTGCTGCTGTTGTAGCTGCCGGTAATCCCATTTTGGTTGGTGAAGGCTAGGGTATCTTGACCAGAGAAGAAACCACTGGTGATGCTGATGGTGGCACTAACTAGGTTGCTTGAGTCTGTATCGCTGACGGTGATGGCTGAGTCGATGGCTATGGTGGCGTTTTCAGTGTATGGCAAAGCAGAGGCAGAACCAGAGGTGATTGTCGGGGGAACCCCAATGTTTTTGTTGTAGCGTTGGGCATATATCCCAAAGCCTGACTCGTCCTGGCCATAGCTTTGCCAGGAAATAACAAAGTCCCCATCTGCATCTATCGCTACTGTGGGGTTATTTTGCTCGCTGTTGGTGTAGCCATTGACCCTAAATTCGTTCTCAACAGCTACTCCGGAACTGTTGTAGCGTCGAGCATATAGGCCAGAGCCAGAACCATCCTGACCAGAGCTAGTCCAGGAAATGACAAAATCCCCGTCATCATCCATTGCTACTGCGGCGTGAAGTTGATCGTTGTCGGTGTAGTTATTGACTTTAAATTCACTACTTTGTGCCACTCCAGCGCTGTTGTAGCGTCGGGCATATATTCCATATAAAGACCCGTCCTGACCATAGCTTTGCCAAGAAATAACAAAGTCCCCATCTACATCCATTCCTACTGAGGGGTTAACTTGACTGTAGTCGGTGTAAGTATTGACCTGAAATTCGCTCCCTTGTGCGACCCCAGCACTGTTGTAGCGTCGGGCATATATCCCATTGCCATACCCATCCTGACCATAGCTAGTCCAGGAAATGATAAAGTCCCCATCTGCGTCCATCGCTACTGTAGGGTTATATTGGTGGTTGTCGGTGTAAGTATTGACCTGAAATTCGCTCCCTTGTGCGACCCCAGCACTGTTGTAGCGTTGGGCATATATCCCAAAGCCAGAACCGTCTTGAGCGTAGCTAGTCCAGGCAATGACAAAGTCACCATCGGCATCTATCGCTATTGTGGGGTTATCTTGCTTGCTGTTGGTGTAGGTATTGACTTGGAATTCGCTCCCAATCGGTACTCCGGCACTGTTGTAGCGTTGGGCATATATCGCATAAGAAAAACCGTTCTCGTTCGGGTCTTTGCTTTGCCAGGAAATCACAAAGTCCCCATCTGCATCCATCGCTACTGTGGGGTTACTTTGGCTGTTGGTCATGTAGGTATTAACTTTAAATTCATTACCTTGTGCCACTCCAGCACTGTTGTAGCGTTGGGCATATATGCCAGTACCAGACCCGTCTTGACCTTCGCTAGTCCAGACAATGACAAAATCTCCAGTGTTATCCATCGCCACTGTGGAGTTGGATTGATTATTGGTGATATAAGTATTAACTTTGAATTCAGTCATGGAAAAACCTCTAAAAAAATTAAAAATTTGATTTCAAAAATTACGCTCTGATTAAACAGATTCCTTAGTCATTAGGAATCACCGCACTCGGTCGCAGCCAGTAGTTCAACTCTGGTGCGGTAAATGCTTGGCGGATTTCTTTTCGTTGCTGATTCAAAACCATCGGACGCTGTACACCAGGAAGAAACTGCACATCGTACAGTTCTTGACAGCCTATGGTGAACTTCAGCATCCCCACGTGTTGCCCATTTCGCAAATCTACAACTGCCACGCCACACAGCAACTTCTCAAACCGTTGAGTAATGGGCAACCCCCCAAAAATATGCCGTTCCCGAATCTGGCATAGTCCCACTAGGGCGTAATACCCGACGCAGCACAACCCCCGCAGAAATCCAGGGAGTACACAGACTACCTGTTTGTCTCCTGATTCTGGATGAATGCGCCATACTTCCCCAGCACCAGAGTTAAGTAACCACAAAAACCCGTCATGCCAAATTGGGGAATGGGGCATTGATAGTCCATCTAAAATAATTTCATTGCTCTCTACTTCCACTACAACCCCACCGTTGGCTTTACCCGGCCGCCATCCCCCGACGCTATCTGTTGCGCCCAGGGCAGTCACATACTTGGGTTTGCCATCCACCATCGCTAAGCCATTGAGGTGGCAGCGGTCTTCTGGCACTACTTGGGAGATAAATTTGGGATGCCAGCGTGGTACAAAGCTAAAGTCTGGACTCAAGGCAGAAAGGCAGGAAAAACGAGTGTTGACTATCCACAGCCCTTCCCTACCAAATTCCAGGTCGTGAATGTTCAGGTCACCTGTGAAGTATGTCATCCGTGGCAGGTAAAGGGCGTCGTAGCGTCCTGGCTGGTCTTCTAAATACTCATAAGCTAATGTGGGGGCATTGGCTAATAAATAGACTTCGTGGTGGGTAGCCAGTGCTAAACGCGAACCATGAACTGCTAACCCCATTGGTTTGGAAAATTGGCGTAACAGCATGGTAATCTGTTGCCCATTCCAACCCACTAGTGCTAGTTTCCCGGCTTGGTAAGTGGTGATGGCAACTGAACCTCCGGCTTGACTTAGCCAAGAGATAAATCCGCGATCGCTGTCACACTCAATTAAGTTATTCTCTTCTGGGGTCGTAGTGCTGGAGGTGGCTAGCATAAATCAAATTTCAATTTTTTTGGCAAAATAATGTCATTTTTTAGACTTAGTTGGATAAAAAACGGTTACAAAAAACTAAATCCATAGGTAGTAGCAGTCACTTTTGTCTCAGGTAAATTGGTCATCAACAAACAAACCTGTACCAGGAACAATACCTAACGGAATCGCCCGCTGATAACAGGTTATACTGCCATCAAGCCGCACTGTATATAACTTTGCAGACATTTTGATTTTCGTTGTTTTTATGATGTTTTACTGGTAAGTCTGACTTTGGTACTTAATGTCATAATAATTTTTTTTACTTAAAATGAAACAGTATATGTACTGAAGATAAGTTTTTTAAAACTTGATTAATTTCGCCGCATCAGCCACATACATTAGCAAAGCTGAGCGTTTGCACAGAAGGTATCGCCTTAGCCATAGGTTGGGTTGAGTCAAGGAAACCCATCGTCTAATAGTCCAACACGATTTCAAAGTACGGATCGCTTTCCTACTTTGGAGATGCGATCGCTTGATTTTTGTTTAAGTCCCCTTATCTCCCTAATTCCCCTATCCGGGTTTGTGATCTAAACGAGTCGCTTGCTCTAGGGCGGCTTTTTCTTTGGCTCGGCGGGCATAGGGTTGTAATTGGGCGCGATCGCAACCTGTTAAAATACTCAGGTTTTCTAAGCTAATTCCCCGCATTAACATTTCTACTCGCCAGGTTTGTTCTGCTTGGGCGATGACTGGCGGTTGTCCTTGGGGAGTTAATAATCCCTGGCTCCATGTTTGCCAACGTGTCTCAAGCTCTGATTCGGAAATTGGTTTGCCTGTTTCATTGAGAAACATGGCTGTTTGATTATCTTTACGGCTTTTCACCCATTTAATTAGAGGATTATTAGTGTAAGAACCGTAGCGTTTCCCTAAAATCCACTGATTGACAGGTACTTGGCGGACAAATCCGGGAACTGTAATTTGCAGAAAGTGTCCTTGAGTATCGTAGATCTGATGCGATCGCTCTAAGTTAATTATTTCTGTAGCGGATAACCCAGCAGCAAATAACACATAAGCTAAGGCATAATCTCGCGCTCCCGATTTCCTGGCTTGTTGCAAAATTTCATGAACCAAATTAGCAGGCAAATCAGCTATTTCTGTGGCGATGGCACTTCCTTGTAAGGAATTACTTGCCGATTCCCCTGGGGTTGACATAGCTCCATGTAAAAACAACTCTACCAAATTCTCCAGAAAATCATCCCGATCTTCCCAAAGTTCATGAAATTCACTAGTAAATTCAATTACGGCATATCCCAAAATCATCCCATTGAGTAAACTGGCTAATTTCTCTGCGGGTAGATACGTATTTAAGTGTCCTTGCTGGATGATAGTAGCTAGGTACTGCGCCACATAACGGTTTGCCTCTGTTACTCCCCTGCCTAAAGCGCGGCGATTTTCTGCCGGGAATTGGTCGGCTTCTCCGACCACAGAGCGTACAAACTCTGGCACTCGTTCTAAAGCATGTAAGGTGTCACTTGCATAATCTTTCAGAGCTTGGTAGACATTACCGGGAGGAGTCGCCCGTCGCACCAGCGACTCACCTAAATTTTTAAAAGCTGCGGACTCTTCCAGCACAGCTAAAAGTAGTCCATGTTTATTACCAAAATTCCGAAATAGAGTCACTTCATTGACTTCAGCCTTTTCAGCTATTTGGCGAGTTGTGGTAGCACTAACTCCATGAGCAGTAAATAACTCAAGTGCAGCTTGAATCAGGCGTTGACGAGTTGAAATAAGTTGAGACGACATATAAAAATGCAAGTGATACTTGCAACAATATCAGAGTCTTGCTAGGATAAAAATGTAAGCGATACTTGCTTGACTCTACTGTAACGAACTGGTGTAGAGATTGGGGAAATCCCTAGGGGGATGGCATCCGAGAAAAGGCAAATCGCTTGCTCGTCCATCAACAGGAATTTTTATGACCGCAAATTTTGGAGCGCTCGGCAAAGGCATCATCACTGAGAAAGGAAATGCACCCCAACTCAGTTGGACTAATGTAGTATTTTTTACTACATTTCATGTCTTAGCACTTCTGGCTCCTTGGTTTTTTTCTTGGTCGGCATTAGGTTTACTGGTGTTTCTCCACTGGTTATTTGGTAGTATTGGTATTTGCTTGGGATATCACAGACTACTGAGCCATCGAAGTTTCCAAGTTCCTAAGTGGTTAGAATATGCGATCGCCTTGATCGGAGCGCTGGCTTTGCAAGGGGGGCCAATTTTTTGGGTGGGTGGACACCGCCAGCATCATGCCCACACCGAAGATGTCAATCTAGACCCCTACTCTGCTCAACGAGGATTTTGGTGGAGTCACATGCTATGGATTTTCTACCCGCGTCCAGAGTTTTTTGACTACGAAACCTATCAAAAATATGCCCCCGATTTAGCAAGACAACCGTTTTATCGCTGGTTAGATCGCTACTTCTTACTGTTACAAATTCCCTTCGGGTTGCTGCTGTATGCCTTAGGAGGATGGTCTTTTGTGATCTACGGAATGTTTGTCAGATGTGTCTTGCTTTGGCACTCAACTTGGTTTGTGAACTCTGCATCACACCTGTGGGGTTATCGGACTTTTGATGCCAATGATGGCGCTCGTAATTTGTGGTGGGTATCCCTTGTCACCTATGGAGAAGGATGGCACAACAACCATCATACTTATCCGCATATGGCAAAATCTGGCTTATCTTGGTGGGAAATTGATATTACCTGGTGGAGTATCCAAGTTTTGCAGACTTTAGGTTTAGCTAAAAAGGTTGTCTCCCATCCTCCTCAAAGTGCAACTCGCGGCTAAATTGTCACTGAATTATCATTAAAGTTTGGTATGCCGACGGCGCGATCGCGCTAGTCGGCTTCCCAGTACCAAAGGAGCGGGGACACCTGTGCTGCACTGAACTTGTGAAAGTTAGGACTTACGCATTGACAAATTAGACAAACAATGTAATGAGAAAAGCCGAAAAAAAACAGGCGATCGCTAATCACTCTTGGACTGGAAAGACGCATAATTTATCTCCAGAGCGTATTTAGGGGTTCAAACCATTAGAGC
>JAVRCH010000157.1:0-6208 GCA_034530795.1 Nostoc sp. DedQUE12a | reverse complement strand
AGATCGGCGATTAAAAATCTCTGGAGCACAATGGGATGAATCTAATGTCTCTCAAGTTCTCAAGCATCGCTGTGCTTATCTTAACGCCCAGCTTTAGAACCTCTTTAGTTCATATGTTCTAGCAAAGTTGACATACTCCCTATCTTCTCCTGCATCATAATAACGCTGTTTACTATCAGCATACTTTTTCAGTAAACATATTGCTTGAATAACTGGACGATGAACTTCATTATTTGAACGGAATTCTAGCTTGTTTAAAATTAATGGTAAAATTCGACGATAATATCCACCATAAGAAGAACGCATCACCGTATAAACTTTCTCACGGTAAGCATTCCCTGTAGATTTATACTCTTTCACTAAATTCTTGAGAGTTACCTCACTTACCACAGGAAAAATCACATCCTTGACTGTGCCATCAGGTGTTTTCAAAGAAGCTTCTGCCATTTGGTATAGGAGATTATTCTTCCCATGAACCCGTTTAAAATCCTGAATCAGTTCTTTATCTACACGTTTTTCGGCGTTGACACCTATGCGATGCACAATCTGGATGAGTAACTCTACTAAATTATCTATAACTTTTTGACTTCTGAGCCAACAAAAAGCTGTAAATAGTGTGTAGCGGATATGTTCTGGGTGACGGCGTAAGTCACGAGGATGTTCAACAACTACTCGACTTTTATAGACTTGGAGAACTTTGGTAGGGATTTTTTTAAATAAATCTGCTGGTAATTCTAATTGCTCAAAAATCTCTAACTTAGCGACTTCTTTTTGAAAGCTTTCTACACCAATTCTTCCTGGGTCTGTTTTTAATTCAGCCCATGTTAATATGGAAACGTCAGTGTTGATTTCTGAGTTGTTCGTGTTATCTAACTGTTGAGATAATTGGATATCTCTCGGATTAATCAGTTGTTTATCATGATTTACTTCTGTGGTATCTTCTAATTCCTGATCTGAAGCTTTCTCCTTCAAAAAATCATCTATCCACTTTTTTGATTGGTGAGATAGTTGGGAAGTTATGTCCCTAAATAATTTAGATTCAAAATTCCTGATAGCAGAGCGAATGATACGTTCTAATCTGGAATCTGTCGGTGGTTCAAGTTTTAAATTCCGTAGTCTCGCCACGGCTGCAAGTTTTAGTTGTTCAAATTTTAACTCATAAATTAGTGCTTGTTCGGCTAACCAATTAGTTAATTCTTTAGCATCACTAACTTTGGTTTCTCGAAATTCAAAGAATTCCCTGATTTGAGCGCGATGATATTTTATGGAGCGTCCTTGCCAATCGTAGTAAGAGTACTTCTCTGGGGGAATATCTAAAAGTTTGGCAACATAATTAACAACATGAGTGGAGATTTCTTGATTATTAAGAGGGAATCTGGCATAAATCTCAAAAAACTTCAGCAATATAGCAAAACCTAACCTATTCTCGTCATTTTTCTGATTGAGTAGTGCTAATTCTTCTGGGAGTAGCGTCCAATACTCTACTAATTCTTCTGGCTGCCAGGTTTTTTTCATTAAGTCTCACTCTTCAAGCAAACAGTATTCTACCTTCTTTGAGGTAGGAATCTTTAACTGAGATAAAATGCAGTTTCTTGGTGAAGAACATAGTGTAACTGAGTGATTCTATATAATTGCCCTAAAGGTCAGCATCTGGAGCAGAATTAATCAGTATATTCAAGGCATGACGTGCGGCTGATTCTGATTTCTGTGAGGAAATTTAGCGTAACGTAAAGTTGTCTGAATGCTTTCATGTCCCATTAACGAGCATAATTCTTCAATAGTGATTAATCCCACTCGTTCTGTAGCAAATGTATGTCGTAAATCATGAATGCGACAGAGTTGAAGCTGCGGATACTTGTTGGTTATCTCCCGCCAATAATCATGCAATGTATGGTAGCTGATTCTACTTACTTTTAGGGTGACTGGATGTTGTGCTGTAAACAAAGCATTCGTGTTTTGATGCCGTGAGTATTTCAAGTATTTAGCAAGCGCTATTGCAGCATCATCACTGTAATAACACCAGCGTTGTTTGTTGCCCTTACCTAATACTTGAAATTTTTGGTTATTGATATCTACAGAATCTATATTTAGGTCTAAAAGCTCTCCTATTCTGCATCCTGTGCGATGCAGTAAATGAACTATTGCACTAAGACGTAAGTCATCTTCTACAGAAGCATATAGTATATTTAGTTGTGATTGTGTTAGATATCTTATTGTATTGTCGCTTTTATGTTCGCCTTTCTCTCTTTCTGGTAGACGTTGTTTTAACCCCCGAATGGGGTTGGATTTTATATACCCTTGTTCTACTGCAAAGTTAAGCAAACTTTGTAGTATTGCTTGATGCTTGTGGTGTGTTGTGTATTTTAAATGACTGAGATTATTTAGATACTCAACTAATGTTTGCTTACTGATAATTTATATTGACCAACTTCCATACTTTTGCAGTAAAAGTCCGAGGGTCAGTTCATAGGTTTCTCTAGTACTGGGTGCTAGACCAGGACGCTCTAAAAATTCGGTCGTGACAGTGGCTAAAGTTACACCCGATTTCACGGTGGTTTATGTATTTTTGACAAGGTTTTTTATCAGTAAATTATATATCTTTTGAGTAGTTAATTAACAGCTTTTTATGGATACTTTTACAACTCCTCACCCATCTGAATCCCTTGCCAGTTACGTTTCACGGGTCAGGAAGAAACTCAATTTAACTCAGTCTGAGTTGGCGGATGCTGCTGGTATACACGGACGCTCTGTGGGGAAGATTGAGCGGGGGCTTACGGTCAAAATTAATCGCCGGACGCTTCAAGGTTTAGCTCTAGCACTTGGCGTGCCTCAAGAATATTTAGATGCTGTGATCAAGGGCGAGGAAGTCTCTCAGGTTAGAGGGATTAAGTTTTGTCCTCAATGTTGGAATCCTGGCGCTGCGGTTGACTCTATGTGGAATCACGTCAAAGCCAAGTTTTGTTATCTCTGCGGTACACCGATTCGAGCTAACTGCGCGAATTGCGGTGAGTTGGTGTTGTCTTTGAGACACCGATTTTGTCCAATCTGTGGCTGTGCTTATAAAACGCCCGTCAAAAACGCTAAAACCCAATCATGAACTCTTTTTTATCAAACCCAGATTCCACAATACTTTCAGCCTATCTTGCCCCTAGTGACAGCTTCGCTATATCTACGCCAAGTTAACTTCCCTCAGCAAGGAAGATTTCAGTTAGAGTTCTTCCCTTATCAATTTTTGGGTAAAACTCTCATATCTATCAATCGTATTCTCAATATTCAAAATGAAGATTGATGTTAATAATGTTTTTACTCTTGTTTCTCTGATATTTTTGCTAATTGGTGGCATCTATCGGCTAGCGCAAATCGAAGCTAGCATTAATGCCAGAATTACTAATGTGCAAACTAATTTACTGTTAGCCGTTGATTCTCTTAAAGACAATCTTGTTGAGAAGTTACATATTAATGAGAAAAAAGTAGATATTCACTTAACTGAGTATCAAGGTAGGAATGAACATTATAACTACTTATTCAATGAACTTAACAACAAATTGGTACATCAAGGAAATAGAATTAAGGACTGGATTGACCAAATAGCCGCACACTTGCATGAAAAAGGCGGATTTATCATTCGCGATCGTAGACTTTGAGCTAAATTAACTCTGTCACTCTTTATAAGACAAGTGTATTACCGTGTGGGGATTCTATAATGGACGATTATTGAGTAGACTACATAAATATGTGAGTCTATATAGTGGTTTTAGAATTTATCGGAGATAAAAAATGAATATATTTGGTATCGGTCTGCCAGAAATGGCTGTAATTATGGTAGTAGCGCTGTTAATCTTTGGCCCAAAGAAGCTACCAGAGATTGGCCGCAGTGTAGGCAAAACAATTCGCAGTTTTCAAGAAGCTTCTAAGGAGTTTCAAAACGAGTTTCAAAAAGAAGCCGAACAATTAGAAGAAGCTGTGAAAACTACCGCTGAATTAGAACCCAAGCAAATCGAGCCTGCTAAATCACAGCAGGATACTGCTAATTCTTCACAGGTTGGCTAGGAAAATATATTAATTTTGGATTGGGCAAACAGGGCATGGGGAAAGGGAAAGGGGTAAAGGGAAAAGGGGAAAGATTAAATTTTTTCCTTTTCCCTTTAACCTTGAACCTTTTCCCCTGCCTCCTTGTCCCCTATTCTTCCCATGCCCCTAAAATTAATTGACTGTAGCAAAATGACAGAAGCTGTTACACAACCAGCTTTGGTGATTCCCCAGCTAATTGTCGGGTTGGGGAATCCAGAAAGCAAATATGACCAAACACGCCATAATATTGGCTTTGCTGCTGTGGAAGCTCTCTGTAGTGCTTGGCGCATTACCCTAGCGGAAAATCGCAAGTTTCAAGCAGAGTATGGCGAGGGTACGGCACCAGGTGGAGGTAAAATTCGCTTGCTCAGGCCTTTGACTTATATGAATCGCTCAGGACAAGCCATACAAGCGGTGACCAGTTGGTATAAATTACCGCCTGAGTCAGTGTTGATCGTTTATGACGATATGGATTTACCCTTGGGTAAGACTCGTCTGCGCTTGTCTGGTTCCGCTGGGGGACATAATGGAATGAAAAGTGCGATCGCACATCTTAACACTCAAAATTTTCCCCGTTTGCGAATCGGTATTGGTAAACCCAAAGATGCAGTTAATAAAGACGATTCAGATACTATCTCCCATGTACTAGGGCGATTTTCTGCTAGCGAAAATCAGCTGATGTCTCTTGTACTTCGGTTCGTGGTTGAGTGTGTAGAACTAAGCCTCAAGCAGGGAGTAGAAAAGGCGATGAATATTTGTAATAGCCGCACCATTAATCATTCTGATTCTTAAGATTCGACGAGAGTGTTGAGTTAAGAATTATTCTCCTTGTCTCCCTTGTCCCCTTGTCTCCCCAATTCCGTCAACGGCGCTTATATTGGTTGATGGGCAGCGATTTTAGCTTGCTCCATCCAACCAATATAAAGATCCTATACACTCTGTGCATAGGTAAATTGACTCATCGATACCCTAAGAAAAGGGTGCGGCACATCTTCCTTAATTTTTGTAAGTATAATGGCGCGGGCTATGCCTACGCGCCGTTGCCTGTTGTAGGTTATTACCTCAAGCAACGTCAGTACCAAAGCAAATAGGTTTATTTAAAACGTCTTTTGCGTCTAGCTGCCACTGCCTTACGTTTGCGTTTTTCCAACGGTGTTTCAAAGTGCCGATGATATTTTACGTCAGCCAATATGCCAGCTTTGGAAACCTGGCGTTTAAACCGACGTAAAGCTGAATCTATTCCTTCGTTCTCTCCTAGAACAACCTGGGTCATTCTTGCCTTGTCCTCATAATCAATAGTTTCCATTGTAATAGTAGCCTCAACCTTAGTAAAACCCCCCCGAACAAAGCCATGATTAGGAGGCTATAGGGTCTGGTTGAGATTGATTATGTGTACTTCACACTTGCTCAAATCAGCATTTAGCTTCTAAACTAGAATGCAAGGGTGGAAAATTGCTTGAGATTGATAGATGGTTCCCCAGTTCCAAACTCTGCCATGTTTGCTTTTATCAGATGAGTGAGATGCCACTAGATATTAGAGAGTGGGATTGTCCTAATTGTAAAACTCATCACGATCGTGATTATATGGAATTAAAACACTTGTCAACAACAACAGCATAAATTTTTGTATAGTAAGTATTTGACATTGTTTATATGTTAATAACAATAAACTAAAATTTATGATAAGCAGTATGTCAATTAAGTTTATATACTAGAAATCTTATTAGCATAGTTATTTACATAGCTAACATATAATCTAAATGGCTATTTTGGCTACTGGTACTGCTACCGTATGCTAATTTGAGCATACTTATGTTTTAAATCACACTCAATCAAAGCTGACCAAAGGATAATAGCAATACAAATTTAGGTTTGCTATGAACAGTGATTCTCATAAAAATAACTTTGTTTTAACACTTGAAGGTAATGCTATAGACTCCTTAGTTCATGCTGTTGAACATTTTCTAGATGAAGAAAGACCAACTTATCTTAAATATGCTATTCTCCACGTTTTTCATGCAGTTGAGTTATTTTTGAAAGCAAGGTTAGCAAAGATAGATCCGGAACTAATTTTTGAAAAGCCAAGGAAGGATGGAACTCGGTTTACTATCTCAGTTGGAAAAGCAAGAGAACATCT
>JAVRCH010000156.1:0-25198 GCA_034530795.1 Nostoc sp. DedQUE12a | reverse complement strand
ATTTTTAAAAAAAAAAAAAATTTTTTTCCCACACCCCCCAAATTTTTTTAAAAAATTTTTTTTTTATTTTTTGGGGGGGGGGGGGGGGGTGGGGGGGGGGGGGGGGGGGGGGGGGGGTGGGGTGGGGGGGGGGGGGGGGGGGGGGGGGGGGGGTGGGGGGGGCGGGGGGGGGGGGGGGGGGGTTGTTGGGGGAAGCATTAATTCTCTTTCCCCCCACACTCCCCACACTCCCCACACTCCTCACACTCCCCACACTCCCCACACTCCCCACACTCCCCATCCCCTCTGCCTCCCCATCTCCCCATCCCCCATGCCCTATGCCCCATTCGCTATTTTCAGAGATTAACCTCTTGCAACAGCCAAAAACCAGCAAATGATTCGGCTTGGGGGTTGGATTGTACGCCTAGAAAATGCACTCCATTAGCTTTTTGCTTGGCTTCTTCAAAACCTTTGGCTTCTGCTAGAGTTTGAGATTTTTTGATATTTGCCAAAATCCAGCTTTCAGTAACACCAGTTTCTAAAAGCAATCTCGTCTCTTCGTTGGTGTCAACTTTCAAAAAAGCCAACTCTAAACCAGACATCCAGCCCGCCAAAGGCAATGCTCTAGGTGAGAAAATCAAAACACCAGGAATACGAGTTTCAGGTGATACTTTTGCCAACTCTAGCGGGAAAGCTTCACCAAAGGCAATTTCCCACTCTGGCATCTCTGCCAAATCCTCAGCTGTTAAGCTCACAAATACCCACTGCTGTCCTTCCAAAGCATCTGGTAAACGTTGCGGCAAAGGTTTCTCCAACCGGACTGAGGGATTAGTACCCTCTTGATATCCTGTTTCTTGAGGATACACTTCCTGCATCCGCTGTTCTAACCATTGGTTGAGAATTAAAGTACGGCGGCTGGGTTGGGCGGGAATTCCCAAGTCTTGGCAAGCTTTCGTAATCATATTGTTCATTTGGCGGCGGAAAAAGCGAATTTTAAGTGGTGCTTTTCCAGCTTGGTTAATAGCCTCTTCCAATGCAGTTCGCAACCAGCCCGAATTTACTTGGGTACTGGGGCAATATTGAGCATAGCGAAACAAAGAATCTGCTTTTGTGTTGGTATCCAACGGACTTTCACAGACTAAGACTTCCCAAACTTTTTTTTGATTGGTGTCTAAAATCGGACGAGAGTAAAAATCGATTTCCCAAATACTGCCCATTTTTTACGGTGAAAATCTGGTTGTTATATTTTGCTGACATCTCGATCATACGAGTGTTAGGGCAGCATTAGGCATTGGAAATTGGGTATTGGGCAAGCAGGGAGTGTGGGAGGGGTGGGAGGTGTGGGAGGATAGGGAAAAAATTTTTCCCCCCTCTCTCCCCACACTCCCCACACTCCCCACACTCCCCACACTTCCCCATCTCCCCATCTCCGCAGTCCCCTTCACTCAACCAACCGCCAAATTTTAATAGTATTGTCATCGCTGCTGCTGACAAGGGTCTTGCTATCAGGACTGAAGGTGACAGATGTTACGGTGTTAGTGTGGGCTGCCAATGTGAGAATTTCTTCTCCTGTAGCAATATTCCAGAGTTTAATGGTGCGATCGCGGCTACCACTAGCAAGAATTTGACCATCAGGACTGAAAGCTACACTTGTGACTGTGTTATCGTGTCCCGCCAAGGTGCGAATTTCTCTGCCGGTGGCCATGTTCCAGAGTTTGATGGTGCGATCGCGGCTACCACTGGCTAAAGTTTTACCATCTGGGCTAATAGCGACGTTTGTTATTGTTTGAGAATTTCCCGCTAGTGTACGGATGGAGTATCCTTTTGCCAAATTCCAGATTTTGATGGTTTTGTCAAAACTGCCACTGGCAAGAATTACGCCATCGGGGCTGATGGCTACTGACCGCACCCAAAATGTATGCCCTGTCAATGTCTTAATTTGCTCTCCGGTTGCTAAATCCCAGATTTTGATGGTGTTATCATCACTACCACTAATTAAGGTCTGGCTATCGGGGCTGATGGCTAGGGTATGAACTGAGTCAGAATGCCCTGTGAGAGTCCGAATTTGTCGTCCTGTTACCAGATTCCAGATTTTGATGCTGCTGTCATCATTACCACTTACCAGAGTTTTGCCATCTGGGCTAATAATCACGACATTCACATGTCCAGAATAGGTGTTGAGTGAAGAGATTTGTGTTCCTGTTGCTAGATTCCAAAGTTTAATTTTGCGTAGGCCTAGCCCCTCGTAGCCATCGTCGCCACTGCTGGCGATGGTTTTGCCATCGGGGCTGATGGCGATGGATAAAACTGAGTTTTCGTGTCCTTGGAGGGTTTTAAATAAGGAAACTTTGCTTAAGTTAATTTTTAGGGCTTGACCCAAAATAGGGTTATTTTTGCTCGGACTATTATGAATTAGCCTAGAAGACAAAGTAGTTTGAATGCGGCGAAAATGTTTATACCAAGATTCGCTAAATCCAAACAACATAATAAAAGCACTTCCCAAGACTAAAATTCTCAGTAAGCCATAACTTTTTGGTAAATTTGATGCTTTAGTTACCGGGATTGTAGCAGTTGATTTTCCAGCTGGTGGCAATGCTAGTGGTTGTTTTGGCACCAAGTCTCTGAGAACTTCATCGGCTGACTGATAACGTAGTTGAATATCTTTTTTCAAAAGCTTGTCAATTACCCAATCCAATTCAGCATTTAATGGAGTGCGTAAATATTGCCGCCAATTACTCACCCACGCATAACCGCATTCCATCCACAATTGAAAGGGAGAAGTTCCTGTCAGCAGGTGAAAGCAGGTAGCACCTAAACCGAACAAGTCACTTGCGGCGAAAGCTTTACCATCTCTGATTTGTTCTAGGGGAGAATAGCCGTGAGAACCAATGGATGTACCAGATTTATTTTGAACTCTGGCTGTGAATTGCTTCGAGGAACCAAAATCAATCAAGCTTAACCGTCCATCGCTTTTATTCCGGATAATATTTTCTGGCTTGATGTCTCGATGAATGACATTGCGATCGTGGATAAACTTGAGTACAGGCAGTAAATCCAGCAAAATCGCTTGAATTTCCCTAGCAGTATGCGGCTTCTTGCGCTGTTGCAACTCCTTTAATAAATTGTCCCCATTGATAAATTGCTGCACTAAGTACAAACAGCCCTCTTGCTCAAAGTAAGCCAACAAAGTCGGAATTTGCGGATGTTCTCCAAGTTCTTGTAGTCGCTGCGCTTCTTGGGCAAACAACTCCATCGCCTTTTTTTGCGACCAAGTTCCTTGGAATTTTGGAGCTAATTGCTTGATGACGCAGCGTTCATTGAGTTTATCTATGTCTTCTGATAGATAAGTTCTGCCAAATCCCCCTTCATCTGAAAGGACTCGGATAACACGGAAGCGATTTCTCAAAAGTGACACCAGCGGGATGCCGCAACTTTGGCAAAACTTCTTTCCATTTGGATTCAGGGGGTTTGGGCAATCGGGATTTAAGCAGCAGATCATGATCTGACAGGCGCGACTGCATGACAACTTAAGCTAAGTTTGCCCCGTATTTACCCTTAAAATAATTGACTCTCGCTTACTGTGGTAGAAAAACCCTGTTATGGGGATTGGGGAATTACTTAATATATATGGTTAGCCTTTGTAAATAGCATATTTAGTCATTAGTCATTAGTCATTAGTCATTAGTCATTAACCAATGCCCCATGCCCAATGTCTCATGCCCAATGCAAATTTATGCTATTTTCTAGGGCACTAGTTTAGCCAGTCTTCCTCATTTGTGGAAAACTACGAGAGCCATAGAATTAATTATTCTTTCGATTATATAATAATCTGAAAAAAAATTTTGGAACTCCTAGCTTTAGTACTATTTCTTGTATATTTGCAATCAATAAATGACTAAGTATTAAAGCCTGAGCCAGATTAATTAATCATCACTGACTCTCGAATCTAGTCAAAATGCTTACTAAATTTGTTTTTGATATTTTCTATTTTCCCCGATTAATTATTCATTTGATACTTTGTCAACTCAAGTGTGCGGCCTTGTTTATTTTAGCCTTGCTCTCCATTTGCGAATGGCAGTGGCAGTTCTCACTACAGGCGGCACGTATACATCAGAATTTTCCTGTTGTGTAATTTGGGGATGCTTAATTTGGGAATCTGTAATTTCCCAATCTGGAATTTCGTGATGTATAAGATTTTTCTTTTTCAACTTTTGGTTAGTTAGGCAGTTCGCCAAGTTTGGCAAAAAGTTTTCCTTACCTAAAGCTTTTATTACTTCATCCGCAGTTTTAAAGCGATCGCGTAAAGAAAATTTCAACATTTTTTCTAAAACTTGGGCAAAATCATCGCTGATATTTACCTCTTTTTGCCAAGAAATTTCACCAGTAATCGGATCTCGGTCGAATTCTAAAGGACTTTTGCCAGTCAACATATAAATACAAGTAACACCGACTGCATAAATATCACTGGCATAAACTGGACGTAAAGAAAACTGTTCTGGTGGTGCAAATCCCATAGTCCCAACAAAATTAGTGTTTGCAGATAAATTAACTGAGTTTTCACAACTATCAATTAATTGTTCTTTGACTGCACCAAAATCTATCAGTACTACTCGTTTATCATCTTCACGCCGCAATAAATTTTGCGGTTTAATATCTCGATGAATTACGCCATTTTGATGAAGATACTGTAATACTGGCAACAATTCTTGTAAAAACTGTTTCACTGAGGCTTCATTTTTAGGCCCAGTTCGCCGCACTTCCCGTGCCAAAGTCAAGCCGGGTATGTATTCTTGAACTAAATAAAATTCCTTATTGACTTGGAAGTAGTCTAATAACATGGGAATTTGAGAATGGCTACCGAGTAAAGCCAAAGTTTGTGCTTCTTTTTCAAAGCGCGTAGATGCCTTTTCCCAGCTTTGAGGACTAGCTACTTTTGGCGATAGCTGTTTAATTACGCATAAAGGATTCCCTGGCAATAGGGCATTTTTGGCTAAATATGTGATGCCAAAACCACCTCTACCCAAAACTTGGAGTATTTTATAGCGATCGCGAAGTAACTGCTTACAACCAGACACCTGGCTTAACTCAACCTGTTGTGAAATACTATCGTAAGAATCCGTAATTTTTTGAGAAAAGCGATTCATTAGTGGAGAATATTTGCTCGGAAGTGTCTTTAATTCTACGATAAATCTTCATTGGCAACAGTAGCATTACTGAATCTTTGCCAAATCATCATTACTCCCCTAATTAAAAATTCAAAAAGCAAATGTTAGCGGTAGCGGCGTGTTGAGTCAGTGCTGAGCCGCTTTGCCATATAGCCCTACTTAGTTAAGAATAACTACATCTTTGACTAAGTAAAGAGGTACAAATAAGCATAACTACATTATTAAAATTGAATACGCCTAAAGTCTTTATAAATGATTAATCACAAAAGATAAGTAGAAGGCAGAAAGCAGAAGGGAAAAGCCAATTGCGATCGGGGTTTTAATTTAATTATGTCTACCTACTTAAATGAAAATTTTAAATAGTTAAGTTTATTTGTACCCACATCATATTTCAGTAGAATTGAAACTACAAAAATTGAAATTTCAATGAAGATAGATTCTGCGGCTTGAGTTTACAGTAGTTATTGCTGTACTATTTGTTGTAAGTAAAATTTACATTCAAGCTCCTATAAAAAATTGACAACAGTGTAGACCTATTTACGTGTTTACACTAGTTTTATGTTTGGCTGAATTTTACTCATCACACAAATAAAACTCTCAATAAAACGCATATCAATGAAATTCATTAATCTGAGTACAGTCATCACTACACTGGTAGTAGCAGCAATATTTGATCTACTGAGCGTCGCCAAACCAGCGGCGGCTGTTAGCCTCGTAGGTCTAACAGAAGACAACAATCTAGTTCTGTTTGATTCCAGCAATCCCACCAGTAGTACTACTGTCTCAGTCAGTGGGGTCAACGGTACTTTGTTGGGGATTGACCGTCGCCCAGCTAACAATCTGATCTATGGTCTGACGAATACTAACAGCATATACACCATTAACCCGTTCACTGGTGTTGCTTCTTTTGTAAGTACCCTCTCCACATCCTTTAGCGGCGGGACTATTTCTGGATTAGACTTCAACCCAGTACCCGATCGCCTACGGGTCGTTGGTGGCAATGACCAAAACTTCCGCATCAACGTGGATACCGGTGCAAGTATTGTTGATGGGACATTGAACCCAGGAAATCCCAACATTACTGCTGTAGCATACACTAATGTTGATAACAACCCAGCAACCGGAACCACACTGTACAATATTGACTACATTAGTGATGCATTATTTATACAGAATCCACCTAATAATGGCACCTTAACGCTAGTAGGTTCTCTCGGTATCGACATTATCTCGGCAGCAGGGTTTGACATCTTCACAGACAACGGAGTGAATACTGCCTTTGCGGCATTGACTCCAGCCTCGACATCCGGCTCCAATCTATACACTATCAACTTGACCACAGGTGCTGCTACCTCGTTAGGCACCATCAGTAGCGGCAAGCGTCTTATCGGTCTGACAGCTATTGCCTCTGAGCCTAACATTGGTGTTCCTGAGCCTAATGTTGGTTTTGGCGCTTTGCTCGGTTTTGGTGTTTTTGCTCTATTAGGTCGTCGCCGTAAGTTGGTTGGATAGACACAATTGTGGTCTACTTAATACTATGAATACTCAAAAAACTGTAGCGCATTCAATTAAGAAGGGCTACAGTTTTTAAATGGTCGCCTTTATTACCTGAATTTACGGCACCTCAATGGGAATCAAAGCATTTTCTGGGAAGTAGTTACAAAAACGCCCCTCATCCGCAAGCACCAAAATCAGGCGCAGGGGATAATCTGGCGGAACTTGCAAATCTGCCCACGGTACTGCCAACTCTAAACAAGTATTTAAAGCTGCTTGGGCACGACTAGTGCGGGGATGCCATTGATAATTGTCTCCAGCTTCCCGAAAATAAATTGATTGCGTCAACAAATTTATTTCCAGCAGATGGTGAAAATGATAATTCGCTGGGGCTGTATCTGGGACATCTGCCAAGGGAACTGGGCTGTTGACCATTGTTTTGTCTGGGTAGTACCACAGCAAATTCAACTCTGTCGGCAAATCTCGCCCTGGTACAACACCACTTTTAAAGTCCACTCGCAAATAGAAATTGAGGTGATCTACCCCATACCAAAGTCGCTGGACGAGGCTGCTGTTGTGCATTGTTCCCCGCGCCCCGCCAATTTCTATGCGTCCAGCTTTGTCCCAATCTTGTTCATCACCTTTGCCATCAATGACTGGATGAATAAAACCTTGTGGGCGGTGGTCTGCTTGTGCTTGGTGAACCTCTACTGGTTGTTTGAGATAAGGTGGTGCAGGTTCATTTAAGGCTTTGTAAATGCCAAACAGATGTTCTCGAAACAACTGGTCAAAGACGGCATCTTGATTTGAGGAGTGTCCTGCACCAAACCACCAGAACCAATCGGAACCTTCCGCAGCATACAAGGCTTCCCAAGCTTCTGGGTTATTTTCTTCTGTTGCTTCTGGATGACTCGCCAACATATTCCTGGCTTCTGTCAGGTAATCCCAAGCACGGTTTTTGGCGGGATCGCCTATCCAGGTGGTGAAACTACCATCTACCCAAGAACCGCTATGTAGTTGTCCTCCAGGGATGGTGGCTGTGGGTGGAAATTGTTCGAGAAATTCGGAGACGGTGACGAGTTTGAGGTGGGGTTCGTTGCTGAAAGATTGGTACAAAGCTTCTAGGAAGGGTTTGCCATCTTGGGGGTAATATTCCCAGCAATTCTCGCCATCCAAAGCGATGGTAACTAGCCAAGGTTGTTGACTTTGGCTGTCTCTTTGCATTTTCGCGATCGCTTGCAAATGCCCCACTAAGTCCGCAGCTGCCTGTTTTGCTGGCATGGCGCTGTAGGTAAAGCCAATCAAATCTGATAATCTGTGGTCGCGAAATACAATTGACAAGTCACCTGCTGCGGTTTGCAGGCGATACGGTCGGTACAGAAGTTCTGGTTGCTCTACATTCCCTGCCCCATCCCGGTGGAAAAAGTGTTTCAGCGTCCATCCCAAAACAGCTTCATCTGAGCATATCCACTTAAATCCTTGGTCAATAATATAAGGAAGTATCTCTGGGCTGACTGACTGTTCCGAAGGCCACAAACCGCGGGGTTTCTGCCCAAAGCGGTCTTTATAAAAGTCCCAAGCTTTCTGTAAGTGACGCGGGATATCTTCTGCCCACTGAAAACGCTGTTTTGGTAGTGTCATATTTGGCACAGCTACCCGACCAGAGTTAGTATCAGCCAGCAAAGGTAAAATCGGGTGAGTGTAGGGCGTAGTTGTAATTTCTAACTGTCCCGCCTCCTGCATTTTCCGATGTTGGGGGATAATGCGACTGAGAATTTCTCGCTGTTTGGAATAAATGCGCTGGCGATCGCTTAAAGTAAAATTCCGACCCTGCTTTAACCAAGTAGCAATTTGCGGGTCATCCCAAAACAGCGGATCGATCCAAGCCAAATTGTGCCAAGCAAGTAAATCGCCATAATCTGACAATTGCCAATTTGCCAAACACCAACTTGCCCCTTTTTCCTGCCTTTGGTGATACAACTCGGCATACCGAGGATGAGGATCGATTAGGGTGTGGTGGTTAGCATCAAAAAAGTGTTGAATAATGAATTCCCGCTGTTGCTGGCTGAGTTGTTCATCCGGTGTCAGACTAGCCGTGAGGTAAGGGTCAAAAGCAGTGCCAGCAATATAATCTTCTAGTTGTAATATCAGCGATGGTACTAAATTCACCGTTTGGTGTAACTTAGGATACCGTTCTAGGATTAATATCAAATCCAAATAATCTTTAGTGCCATGCAAACGTACCCAAGGTAAGCGGTACTGCTGGCTAGAAGATAGGGAAACGCCGCTGCCAGGAGATTTGTACAGCGGCTGATGTTGATGCCAGATAAAAGCGACGTAGAGGGGATGGGACATAAGAATAGTCAAGAGTAGGGAGTAAAGAGTGAGGAGTTAATTTAATACTCATAACTCCTAACTCATAACTCCTAACTTTTACAACACTTGTTCAACTTCTGCAATTTCGGGAATCATTTCCCGCAGGCGGCGCTCAATACCCATTCTCAAAGTCATTGTAGAACTTGGGCAAGAACCACAAGCGCCTTGTAACCGTAGTTTGACAATGGGGCCATCGAGTTCTACAAGTTCCACATTGCCGCCATCAGAGATGAGATAAGGGCGCATTTCATCTAGGACTGTTTCAACGTTGTCAATTGTTAGTTCCATAATTTTAGACCTACTCAGTTAGGGATGGGTATAGGGCATGGGGCATGGGGCATGGGGAAGGGGAAAGGGAAAAGGGTAAGGGGAAAAGGGGAAAGATTAAATTTATTCTTTTTCCCTTTAACCTTTAACCTTTTCCCCTGGCACAGTCCCCAGTCCATGTACGCTAAGAATCGCCACTCATTACCCATTATCCAAAATTTTATTTTCCAGGTTTGTTAAATCGATCCTAAATCTAATTGTCACCAGATTATCAGTTGTCAATTTTTCATGACTGTTAAACAGGAGTGGGGGCAGAAGAGAATTAGAAGATGGCGAGGTGAGGGAGTAGGGGAGCAGGGGGGAAAATTCCTAACTCCCAACTCCTAACTCCTAACTCAGCAATGCCAATGCCCATTCCTAACTTAACACTTCTTAGCACTAGGCACTTTTTGTAGAACCATTATCACTAGATGAAACTATCACTGGTTGTTGATATAGGGGCACGGTAAATGTAACTGTTGAACCGAGTCCTTCGCCGAGACTGTAGAAATGTACTTCACCTCCCATTGCTTCCACTAGCTTCTGGGAAATTGCCAGTCCTAAACCTGTGCCACCGTATTGGCGAGTACGGGAACCATCCACCTGAGAGAATAATTGAAACAGTTTATCTTGTTTGTCCAAGGAAACACCAATTCCGGTATCTGCTACGCGCACTCTTACCATACCTGGAAATTGCTGTCCTTGAAATTGCGGCTTTGCCTTTTTGAGTACTAAATCGGCACTGACGGTGATGCCGCCTTCGTGAGTAAATTTGATGGCATTGTTCACTAAATTCAGCATTACCTGTAGCAACCGTTGGTAGTTACTTTGGACGACGATCTCATCGGAGGTAGCTGGCATTTGCATCTGGAAGCTGAGGTTTTTCATCTCTGCTTGAGGACGCATGAAATTTTCAACATCAGTGAAGAGTTCGCCTAGTTTGACTGGAGCGTAAGCTAGTTCCATTTTGCCAGCTTCAATTTTGGCAATGTCCAAAATATCGTTAATGATATTTAACAGATGTATTGATAACTGATGAGCTTCTTCTAAAAACTGATTTTTTTCTTCTGCGTCGTCTGCCATGCCTTCCAAAATCAGCTTTAAAAAGCCAATCATCCCGTTGAGGGGGGTACGAATTTCGTGGGATACATTGGCGAGAAATTCGCTTTTGAGGCGGGAAGCTTCTTCAGCTTTTTGACGTGCTTCTTCTAATTCTTTATATAAAGTAGCATGAGCGATCGCTGTTCCTAATTGATCCGCTGCTTCTTTGGCTAATTCTAATTCCGATTCTGTTAACGTGTAGCATTCATCTTGCCAACTCAAAATAACCAATCCATTGGCTTGGTCTTGATAGCAAGTGGCAACTACCAAAGTTTTATGCTGCCTGGAATCATTGTATCCAGACACATTCATCACAACTGGTTCTAAGGTTGTTAATGCCTGAGTAAAGGCTGGTTCAGAAGCTATATCTATTTCTGAGCCAATCATTGAGCTAAGTTCTGGCTGGTGATACTCAGCCTTAACTTCTACTTTTGTACTACAAGGTTGATAAGGACAAATAATGCAGCGTTCTAGCCGCAATCCTTTTCCCAAACTATCAACTGTTTGCTGCCAAATAATGTCTAAATCCAATGTCCGCCGAATATTTCTCGTAATCCGATTTACCAGTTTTTGGTGTTGCTGCGAACGTAAAGCCGACTCTATTTGCGCAGGCGTTTTTGCTCCCACACCTACTTGTTTTTTGTTAAGTGTCGCTTGCAATAACCGTCCCATCACTAAAACTGTAGTGGCAGCCGTTCCTAAACTTGGCATAATCGGACTGATTACTAAGTCCAACTCAAATAATTCCTGATGATGGCTAAACCAGCACTGAAACCTTTCTGGCACCAAACTTGTCAAAATTCGGTGTAATCGTTCCAAATAGGCAACCTTATCCACGGGAGCAAAGATTTGAGTTTGGTTGAGTTCATCAACTATTTTTTCCGTCTTTAACCCCAGGAGTTCGCCGTGCTGCCAACAAAAGGTCAGATAGCGCCCTGCCCCATCTTGCGTATACACCAACTCGGCTCCGATTGGCAATGAACCATCAGTTTTACTGGTACTGGTAATAGATTCCAGATTTTGAGAAAAAATATTCGGCAATTGGGATTTGGCAGTAATAGTCATTAATTGAGTTGGATAGACAAAGGGTATCCGACCGGGATTTTACCAAAGCTGTTCAAATTTTGGCATAAATTTTTACAGCTTTTAGATTTTTGATTGGGTATTTCTTGGTGTTTTGAAATTCAAGTTGGCAAACTTTAGTTTTGTTAAGTAAGATTGACAACTAATTAATGATGTCAATCGTTCCATTCACCGCGAGGAGGAACAGGAGTACGCACAGGCGTGCGAGTCAGTTCATCATCTCTTAGTATTTCGCCCCGCAACCACTGGCGAATTGCCACCTCAATAACTTTGCTAGGATCGTTAGTGAGATGTTGAATTTGTTCTAGTAATTCTGAGTCTAAGCGGATGGCAATTTCTACCTTATCGGCTCGTGTGTTATCCGCGTCGGTAGGTTTGTGTTGCATATTCATAGGTTTATATACTCTGAATTGGTTTTGTTTAAAGCTTTGTAAAGTAGTTATATTCATATTTGGGCCGATCCACTTAAGAATCTTCGAGGGTATAGTTACATAGTTCCCCGAAACCGCACCAAAATAACAGCTTTAAATTTTAGGTCGCATTTTTCATATAACTGACTAGACAAGAGCTTTCTAGAAGTTTTGCCGATGAATCAGTGACTCCGGACAATTACGGGCGGCAATTGTCCACGATCCCTACATGTACTTATTTACATTTATTGTACGCTTCCAGCTGATGAATACTAGCACCGACAAATAGACTTTCATAATATTCTTAAATGTCCACCTATTTATCTGCAAAGTTAAAGATGGGGTGAAGAGGGGACTATTGGGCAGGGGAAAAGGTTAAAGGGAAAAGGAATAAATTTAATCTTTCCCCTTTTCCCCTTACCCCTTTCCCTTTCCCCTTGTCCTCTTTCTATGCCCCATGCCCATTAAAACTAGGAGCGTCTTGGCTAAGAAAGCATTAAAATACATTAAGTAAATTGGTCTTTTAACTTTGGTTGCTGCTAAGGCAAAGATAGTATATGACTGACGTTCCCGCAGTTCGCATTCGCAATTTCTGTATTATTGCTCACATTGACCACGGGAAATCAACCCTCGCCGATCGCTTGCTACAAGCTACTGGCACTGTTGAAGACCGACAGATGAAGGAACAGTTTCTCGACAATATGGATTTGGAACGGGAGCGCGGCATTACCATTAAGCTGCAAGCTGCCCGGATGAATTACACAGCCAAAGATGGTCAGCAATATGTCCTGAACTTAATTGATACTCCAGGACATGTGGATTTCTCTTATGAGGTTTCCCGTTCTCTTGTTGCTTGTGAAGGAGCATTATTGGTAGTAGATGCGTCCCAAGGTGTGGAGGCGCAAACTTTGGCAAATGTATATTTAGCGTTAGAAAATAATCTAGAAATTATCCCGGTTCTGAATAAAATCGATTTGCCAGGGGCAGAACCAGAAAGGGTAATTGGCGAAATTGAAGAAATTATCGGTCTAGATTGTAGTGGCGCGATTCTCGCTTCTGCTAAAGAAGGAATTGGTATTGATGAGATTTTAGAAGCAGTTGTCGATCGCATACCGCCACCACCCAACACCATAAATGAACGCTTACGAGCGTTAATTTTTGATAGTTATTACGACAGCTATCGGGGAGTAATTGTCTATTTCCGGGTGATGGATGGTACCTTGAAAAAAGGCGATCGCATCCATTTAATGGCATCCGGTAAAGAATTTGACATTGATGAGTTAGGCGTCCTTTCTCCGACTCAAAAGCAAGTTGATGAACTCCACGCCGGGGAGGTAGGCTATTTGGCAGCGGCGATTAAAGCTGTAGCTGATGCACGGGTAGGAGACACAATCACCCTCAGTAAGGCCAAAGCCGAGACACCCTTACCAGGCTACGCAGAAGCCAACCCGATGGTTTTTTGCGGCATGTTTCCCATTGATGCTGACCAATTTGAAGACTTGCGGGAAGCCCTAGAAAAGCTAGAACTCAATGACGCAGCATTGCATTACGAACCAGAAACTTCTAGTGCGATGGGCTTTGGTTTTCGTTGCGGGTTCTTGGGCTTGCTACACATGGAAATTGTCCAAGAACGTCTAGAGCGAGAGTATAACCTAGATTTAATTATTACAGCGCCCTCGGTGGTTTATAAAGTCATAACCATCAAAGGAGAGGAACTGTACATCGATAATCCCAGCCGTTTACCTTCTCCCAACGAACGCGAAAAAATTGAGGAACCCTACGTTCAAGTAGAAATGATTACGCCTGAGACTTACGTAGGTGCGTTGATGGAGTTATCACAAAACAGACGTGGCATTTTTAAAGATATGAAATATCTTACCCAAGGGCGAACTACACTTACGTATGAGTTACCCTTGGCGGAAGTTGTCACGGACTTTTTTGACCAAATGAAATCGCGATCGCGCGGTTATGCCAGCATGGAATATCATCTCATCGGCTACCGCGAAAATCCGCTGGTGAAGCTAGATATTATGATCAACGGCGATCCTGTGGATTCTTTGGCAATGATTGTCCATCGAGATAAAGCTTACAACGTTGGGCGATCGATGGCAGAAAAACTCAAAGAACTGATTCCCCGCCACCAATTTAAAGTGCCAATTCAAGCTTCTATTGGCAGTAAAGTAATTGCCAGCGAACACATTCCTGCTTTGCGGAAAGATGTGTTAGCAAAATGCTACGGTGGTGACATTAGCCGTAAGAAAAAACTTTTACAGAAGCAGGCAAAAGGTAAAAAGCGAATGAAATCTGTAGGTACGGTAGATGTACCTCAAGAAGCCTTTATGGCAGTACTGCGCCTCGATCAAAGCTAATTCAATTGCGCTTAATCTTCAAAGATGATTGGCTGCTTGCGGCTACATCTAAAACTGCCAACAGCAAGCTAAAGTTTAGGTTTTCGGCTTGTTGTTGGCATTTGTTTTTAGAACTTAGAGTTTTTAGAAGATACTCCTCATCACCCTGAGACTGACTTACTGTTAGCTGGGCGCTTATTAAATGTGCTTTTAATGCAGGATTTCTAACATTGCCAATTATACTTTATTGTAGAAATTCAAAACATTATGAGTCACAAGCAGGCGGAAGAAAAAGTCTCTGAGGCAGAGCAAAAGTACCGCACCCTAGTAGAACAAATTCCGGGCGTTGTTTACATTTCACCGCTCAATACTACTGCCAAAGTTGCTTATATAAGTCCGCAACTGCAAGAATTATTAGGCGTAGCTCTCGAAGATTGGAATCCTGCTTTCTTCAATAGTTGGTTAGATTATACTCATCCAGACGATCGCCATCGCCTTTGGCAAGCTGTAAATACTACAATCTCCACCGGAAAACCCTTGAGCATTGAGTATCGAATGATTAGGCACGATGGTAGAATAATTTGGGTACGAAACCAAGCCAATCTCATTCTCTGTGTGGATGGACAAACTCAGGTACTTCAGGGTTTAGTGTTTGATATTAGCGAACGCAAACAAATAGAAGCAGCGCTACAGCAAAGCGAAGCTCGTTATCGTGCCATTCTCGAAGACCAAACCGAACTGATTGCTAGAGGCTTACCTGATGGTACTGTTACCTTCGTTAACGAAGCTTTCTGTCGATTTTTTGGAATCAAGCGAGAAGAAATTATCGGCCAGCACTACGAACCGGTTGTATTTAAAGAAGATAAAGAATATGTGTTTAATTTAGTCAATTCCATTAGCTTAGAAAATCCCGTTGTCACTTTTGAAAATCGGGTTATGGCTTGCCAAGAAGTGCTTTGGACGCAGTGGAATGTCAGAGGTATATTTGATAATCAAAATAATCTTGTAGAACTGCAATCAGTAGGGCGAGATATTACCCATCGCAAATCCGCAGAACAAGCTTTAAGTAAAAATGAGCAAAAATTCCGTGCCATCTTCAATCAAACTATTCAGTTTCTAGGATTACTTCAGACCAATGGAATTGTCTTAGAAGCCAATCAAACAGCACTGGATTTTGCTGGAATTACACGAGAAGAAGTCGTCGGTCAATTATTTTGGGAAGCAAAATGGTGGACAATTTCTCCAGATACGCAAGCACAATTAAAAAGTGCGATCGCCACCGCTGCTAATGGTGAATTTATTCGCTATGAAGTTGATATTTGGGGTCGAGACAATCGAGTTATCACTATTGATTTTTCACTACGCCCCATACTTGATGAAACAGGGCGCGTCACAGTGATAATTTCAGAAGGACGAGATATTAGTGAATGGCAAGCTGCCCTGCGCGAACGCTACAAAGCTGAAGAGGCATTGCGCTCAAGTCAGGACTTTCTCGAAAAGGTTGCTAATACTGTACCGCACATTTTATATTTATTTGATTTATTACAAGGAACCAGTATTTATCTTAATCAGCAAAGTTTGAAAATTTTAGGTTATTCTCCAGAAGAATTTTGTCAAGCAGATCCGCAATGGTTCGTAAATTGTTTTCATCCAGATGACCGACACCTTTGCAATGATATACCAAGTCGCTTCACTAACCTCAAGGACAATGAAGTTCTGTCCACCGAATACCGATTTCGACACAAAAGTGGCGAGTGGCATTGGCTGAATACACGAGAAGTCGTATTTGCCAGAGATGCTAACGGTACTCCAACGCAGATTCTTGGTTCGGTAGAAGATATTAGCACTCGCAAGCAAGCCGAAGAAGTCCTGCGACAACAAGCAACAGGAGAGAGGCTAATTACTGAAGTAACTCAACAGATTCGGCGATCGCTAAATTTAGAAGATGTTTTAAATACAACTGTAAATAGTATTCGAGAATGTTTGCGTTCAGATTGTGTAGCTATTTACCAGTTAGCAGCTGACGACAGTGGTTATTTTGCAGCGGCATCTCTGGCTGATGGCTATCCTCAGCAATTAAGACATAAAATTTTGCCATTTTGCATTAGAGAAAATTTTAGCCATTATTACCAGGGATTACCCACAATTTTAAATGATATTCAGCAATCTGATTTTTCAGCTGAAGTTTTTGAGTTATTGCAACTTTATCAGGTGAAGGCTGCAATGGTGGTGCCAATTTTGAATGGGCAGCATTTGTGGGGTTTGCTGATTACTTATCAGTCTGCCACATCTCGTAACTGGCAGCCATTTGAAGTTAATTTGTTGCAGCAATTAGCTTCTCAAGTAGCGATCGCTATTCATCAATCAGTACTTTACCAGCAGCTACAAGCCGCCAACGAAGAATTACAAAGATTAGCTACCTTAGATGGTTTGACTCAAATAGCCAATCGCCGCCGATTTGATGAATATCTCGAAACTGAATGGCATCGACTCAAACGCGAGAAAGTACCGCTGTCTTTAATTTTGTTTGATGTTGATTTTTTTAAACCCTACAACGACACCTATGGTCATTTAGCAGGAGATAATTGTTTACAAAAAGTTGCCAGTGCGGTCTTAAATATTGTTAAGCGCCCAGCGGATTTAGTAGCCCGTTATGGTGGAGAAGAATTTGCTGTGATTTTGCCGAATACAGAGATTAAAGGCGCAATTCATGTAGCCCAAGCAATTCGACAAGCAGTACGCAACTTAGCGATTCCCCATACTCAATCTAGCGTGTGTAACCATGTAACCGTCAGTGTCGGCGTTATCAGCACTGTGCCAAATAGCGAAATGTCGCCCCAAGAGTTGATTAATGCAGCCGACAAAGCACTTTATATAGCCAAACAAGAGGGACGCGATCGAGTTCGTGCTGTTTGCTGTTCACATCTTTAGTGGGCATTGGGCATTGGGTATGGGGAAAGGGAAAGGGGTAAGGGTTCAAGGGGAAAGATTCAATTATTTATTCCTTTTCCCTTTTCCCTTTAACCTTTTCCCCTGCCCCCCTGCCCCATACCCCATAGTTGCTATCCTTTGATAAGCTTTAACAAAATAACTGTTAAAAAATCTAAAAATATGAGTAAATGCACTCAATAAGATTGGCAGACTTGTATTTTTAGATAAATCTAGTTTTTTAGATATTTGTAAAGTCTTGGGGAATCTAGCAGATGAAGATACTGGTACTGAGTTGGGAGTTTCCACCCAGGATAGTTGGAGGAATTGCACGTCATGTAGCTGAGTTGTACCCGGAACTGATCAAATTAGGGCATGAAGTCCATTTGATTACAGTGGAGTTCGGTCAGGCATCGATGTATGAGGTGGTGGAGGGAGTAAATATACATCGCGTGCCGGTAGGACATAGCAATGACTTTTTCCACTGGGTGGCAAATCTCAACGAAAGTATGGGAGATCATGGCGGAAAGTTAATCTTGGAAGAAGGCCCGTTTGATTTAATTCATGCCCATGATTGGTTAGTCGGAGATGCAGCGATCGCTCTCAAGCATACTTTTAAAATACCACTAATTGCCACAATTCACGCTACGGAATACGGTCGTTATAACGGTATCCATACCGATACGCAACGTTATATTAACGGAAAAGAAACATTACTAGCTTACAACGCTTGGCGGATTATTGTTTGTAGCGACTATATGCGACGGGAAGTAGAACGAGCGCTACACAGTCCTTGGGACAAAATCGATGTTATTTATAATGGTATCCGAGCGGAAAAAAAACGACACCACGAAGATTTCCATGCTTTGGATTTTCGCCGCCAATTTGCTAGTGACGATGAGAAAATCGTTTACTACCTCGGTCGCATGACCTATGAAAAGGGTGTACCTATATTACTAAATGCTGCACCAAAAATTCTTTGGGAAATGGGAGGTAAAGTGAAATTTGTCATCGTTGGTGGTGGAAATACTGACCATCTCAAACGCCAAGCCTGGGATTTGGGAATTTGGCAGCATTGTTATTTTACTGGTTTTCTCTCCGATGAATACTTAGATAAATTTCAAACTGTTGCTGATTGTGCCGTATTTCCCAGTCTTTATGAACCCTTTGGAATTGTGGCTTTAGAAAGCTTTGCTTCTCGTGTCCCTGTAGTTGTTTCTGATACAGGCGGTTTTCCAGAAGTAGTGCAGCATACCAAAACAGGTATTGTCACTTGGGTAAATAACGCTGATTCATTAGCCTGGGGAATTTTGGAAGTATTGAGAAATCCAGATTATCGGCAATGGCTGGTGGATAATGCTTATGAAGATTTAGAAAGGCGCTTTAGCTGGCCGAAACTAGCCAAGCAAACCGAACAAGTTTATCAGCGAGTTGTGCAAGAGCGATCGCAAATTCCTTGGTAGTCCAGAAAATACTTTATTTTATATCAGGGACAGCTAAATTTAGCTGTCCTTAGCTATTGCTGAATCCGTAGATAAATACAAATCTTTTTTTTTGAACTTGCATAAATCTTTTATCAAAGGCTGATACGTATCTAACGTCCACGAAAGGGCTGTTATGCACTGTACAAATAGACAGGAGTATGCATGAGCGATCCTGATAGCGTGAAGAAGTTTTTCCTAACTCCGATTTCCAAAATTGGAAATGTACTTTCTTTTAAGCGCGATGCCTCCCTATTTGACTTGGACTTATTGTTTGAGTTGTAACGCAAACAGGAAATATTGCAATTACAGAAGAATATGAGGAAGCAGATTATTACTTATCTGCATAATTATCTTGCTGTCAATGCTTAAGTCCTAACTGTTTTGCAGCACTTATCAATAAACAGTTGTGTAGCAAATATTCAATGGAATACTTCAGCCGAATTTAGGTGCATAGAAGAATTGCATTTAAATTTTGTTGAAAACAAATCATGATTAAGGAAAATTGTCATGCCCTTAAATAGACTTTTTGATTCAGGACAGCCTTTGCCAATACCTGATGTGCAAAAAACGACTTTTGCCTTAGATGCAGTTGCTCGTTTGGTTTGCAATACTTGGGAAGAAATCCTTGCAGCACAAGCAGGTGGGCAATTTGATGCTGTGGTGATTGGCTCAGGTATGTATGGTGCATACACCGCTACCAAGTTGTTTGAGTTTGGTAAGTCCTTACCAAATCAACAACCCCGCATTCTAGTTTTGGAAGCTGGGCCATTCCTGATCAGCGAACATTTCCAAAATCTGACTCGTGTTGGTAACTTATTTAACTCAGTTTTGGAACCGCTGGTTGAGCCAAATTCCCAGGGAAGAAACATCAGCGAACCCTCAAACTATGCTGGTGCCAATAAGCTGAATGACCATCACCGTTGTGTGGGTGGTAAATCAATATTTTGGGGCGGTTGGACACCGCGCCTGGTCGAAGAGGATCTCAAACAATGGCCCGCTGATGTCGTGGAATATCTGCGCCTTAAAGACCAGCCCGACGGCTATGAATATGTAGAGCGTGAAATTGGTACTTGGCCCGTTGCCGACTTTATCAATGGCCAGCTGTTCGATATTCTCAAAGACCGAGCTAAGAATGTACTGAGCAAAATACCATCATTGACAACAGTACAAGATCCACCGATCGCAGTAGTAGGTCAATCGCCAGGGTCTGGCTTGTTCAGTATGGATAAGTTTAGTAGCTTGCCTCTGCTGCTCGATGCCATCCGCGAAGCCAGTGAGCAAAATGACCCCAACCGACGCCTGTTTCTCGTACCCAACGCCGAGGTCATCAAGTTAGAAACCAATAACGGCGTCGTCACCCAAATCGTGGTGGCTTTAAAAAATCCGTTCGATCCCAACAACAAGAACCAAGCTCGTATCGTGCGGCTGGATGTCAAACCCAGTGCTGCGGTAGTATTGGCAGGCAATACCGTCAACTCAACACGTCTGGCTTTAAACTCATTCCCACGCCCCAAAACATTGCAGCCGAACTCCGAGTTGATCGGGCGGAACTTGATGGTTCACGTTCGTGGCAACTTCATCTGGAAAATTACCCGCACCGCTTTGGGTGTCCCATCAGAACTGAAAAAAGAATTGCAAACAGCTGCTTTGCATATTCCAGGCTCAACACCAACGGCTAAAGGCCCGGGACAGTTTCACTTTCAGTTTTATGCTGCCCCGAATATATTCACTCCAGCCTTTAGGAATGCCCCCAATAATCCCGAAGAGTTCCTTTACCGCGTGGTACCAAATATTGAGGAGTTTGATAAGATTCTCGCCGCTCAAACTACAGGGACAATTGAAAATAAGGTTGTAATCGGCATTCGCACTTGTGGCGAAACCTTCGGCGATCGCACAAGCCCAATCGGTAACCCTAACAGTAGTTGGATTAGCGTCAATCCCTTTGGCGGTATTGGCGATGATGTGTACTTTGAAAACGGACGACAACTGCGCGTACCTAAAGCATTTGTAAACCTAGTAGAAATACCCGCAGACAGACAAGTTCGAGACGCTCAGTCTGAGGCGGCTTTTGCCTTTATCGAGGCGTTGGCTGGTCAACCAAAAGGCAGCGCCACCAAAAAAGACCCCAATGCACCGATTGAGTTCTTTAGCGGAGGGGAAGATGGAATAGGCACTACTTATCACGAATCAGGTACGCTGTGGATGGGCACCGACTATACCGCATCGGTCACTGATGTGAATGGTCGTTTCCACCATGTCCACAATGCCTACTGCGTAGATCAGTCTATTTTCCCGACGGTTGGCTCAGCCAATCCTGTACCCACAGGACTAACTCTATCCCGTAAGATTGCTCGCTCAATTATTGAACGCTACTCCGACGTTCAAACTATTGACGACGAACCAGGTTTTGAAACTCTTTATCGGGGTAACTTCAAAGCTGATGGTTGGGAAATTGTGGCATCAGGTAGCCAAAACTTCTTCGATGTCCAAAATCAGAATTCTCCTGTGCTTGGTGCAGGTGTTGGTAATAAGAACGTGGCCTTAGGCGTTCTCTGGTTTACTCGGAAAAAATTCAAGAATTTCATCCTGAAGTTGGACTGGAAAGCTTTCGACATCGAAGCTAACTCTGGTATTTTCCTGCGAACACCAGAACCCAAGGCTCTAGATGATAGTTTCTATAACTCCAGTACCGAAATCCAAATCGATGAGCGCGGTTACGACTTCCCCAATAATGTTTACGGTAGCCCATTACACAAAACAGGTGCAGTATACGAAGTTTTCCCCGCTCAACGATGGGCTGCTAAGGTAATCAGCCCACGCAATTCTGGTAACTCAGGATACTGGAATAGCTATGAAATCAGAGTCGAAGGTAATAAGATTTCAGTCAAACTCAATGGGAAATTAGTTAGTGAAGGAAACTTCCCAGAACTCTTGGGATTTGGCGATCCCAGCGACGGTAAGAAGAAGCGTTCAGAAGGTTTCATTGGCTTGCAGTGCCATACCGAAGTAGTTCAGTTCCGCAATATTCGGATTAAGGAACTGTAATCCGAATACTGTGGCACTTTGGTGCAAACCGACCTTTCCCCTCTTCTTAAGAGCTACGGTGTACACACAAGTCTCTTGACCTGCACCTTTGTTGCATCGCCTTGCACCTTTGTTGCATCGCCTTGCACCTTTGTTGCATCGCTTTACACCTTTGTTGCATTGCTTTACACCTTTGTTGCATCGCTTTACACCTTTGTTGCATTGCTTTGCACCTTTGTTGCATTGCTTTGCACCTTTGTTGCATCGCTTAACATCTTTGTTGCATCGAAGAGCAAAAATTAACCTTCTGTGTCTTACGCAACAACTTTAACAGGACTTACGCACAGGTCACGGAAAACGTAGACGCGAAGCGGCTTGCCGCAGGCTACCACAGAGAACACAGAGAACACAGAGGAATAAGAGTTAGAGAGGTTTTTTGCGTAAGTCCTATTTAAAAGACTTGTGTGTACACGGTAGCTTCTTAGGAGAGAGTTTTTATACAACCGAGAACCGTGATCAATGCGATCGCACTAACGAAAGATATCTCAACACGATTCAGCATCTTAAGTTGTTTCAGGAGTAAACAATGCCACTAAATCTCAATTCCAACAAAGAACCTATCGACCACAACGACCAACGGTATCAAGATGTTCTTCAAGACTTGCAAGGCAACATTCTCAAATCACATGGAAGAGACAACTCTGTACACATTTTCTTAACTTTTCCTAATCCCAAAGACAATCTGGACAAGATTAGATCGCTCAAGCAATGGATTGCTCAACTCGCGAATAAAGATATTATCTCTGCCAAGAAACAGTTAGATGATGCTGTTGCCTGGAGAAACCAAAAACGTGATGCAGGTGTATTTGTACACTTTTCTTTATCTTCCTCAGGCTATGCAAAACTAGGTTTGCCTGATTCTAAACAACCGAAAAGTCCCAATCTTCAGAATCGAAAAAGACCTAACGAAAAAGCACTTAATGATGACTACGCTGATGTCTTCCAAGACGGGATGAAGACGCGACAGTATGCACTTCTAGATCCACCAGTTAGCGCTTGGGAGCAAGGATTTCAGAACGACATTGATGGATTAGTCATCATAGCAGCCAATGATTTACAGGAGGTGAAGAAAAAACAATCAGAAATTACTAACCAGATCCAGAACATCGCAACAATAGCCGCTGTTGAGCCAGGACTCGTAGTACGTCGCAAGTTTGATAATACTGACGATCCTCATGTTGTTGAGCCTTTTGGCTTCACAGATGGTGTCGGCAACCCGCTCTTTTTTATAAAAGATGTAGTTAAGGAACAAGAAGAACAAGGTAATATCGCCATAGATCTGTTCAAAGCTCCACTCAATCTTGTCTTGGTTCCAGATCCCTTTGGCGCTCAAAATGTTAGCTTTGGTAGTTTTCTTGTCTTTCGCAAACTTGAGCAAAATGTTCAAGGATTTAAAAAGGCTGAAGTTGCCTTGGGTCAAGCATTGGGAATCTCGCCTCAGCAGGCTGGAGCAATGGCAGTAGGACGTTTTGAAGATGGCACACCACTTGTTCAATTCGAGAAAGACGGGAGTAAGAACCTAAATAACTTTGACTATCGTGATGATGTTGCTGGGCTAAAATGTCCATTCCAGGCGCATCTTCGCACAACTAATCCCCGACTGGAATCGGTTAGAAAAGGCGGCCCTTTTGCCCAAAGCAAAGAACAGGAACTTGGACATCGGATTACGCGGCGCGGAGTCACCTATGGCCCAGAGATCGGCGACTATAGCAACCTCGATAAACTACCTACAAGTGGTGTTGGGTTGCTATTCATGTGCTACCAGTCTGATATCTGGGAACAATTTGAGTTTATTCAGCGGTTCTGGTCTAATAATCCCACATTCCTCGAACCTGCCATGTCCCTGTCGCGCAACATAGAAAATAAAAATTACGACAGAACTGGATTGGATGCAGTCAGCGGTCAAAGCCAACCCGGTCAGAGCGATCCGGTGATTCAAGAAGTGCCGCAGCCAGCCCAAAACTGGTTAAAAGAGCGGGATCAACCAACCGCAAAATCTGATGTCAAGTTTGCAAACTTCGTAACTCTCAAGGGGGGTGAGTACTTTTTCTCGCCAAGTATCAGTTTTCTGAAGAACTTGCCCAACTTACCTGAGGATTTCACCACGCCACCGCTTCAAGAACCCATACCAAGCAAAACATATGTTGTGCGACAAGGTGACGATTTATCAAAGATAGCCCAGAGAGCTTACGGCGATGAAAGTGTCTTCACGTTAATCTATGAGGCTAATAAAAATGTAATTGGGCCGAACCCTGGCTCGCTTTTACCTGGGCAGATACTTTACATTCCAATACTGCCAACAAACATTAGACCTGAACCTGGGAAAGAATATGTTGTGTTACCAAATGACTATCTCTTTTTGATAGCCGAGAGAGCTTACGGTGATGGCAATAGGTTCAGAGAAATTTACGAGGCTAATCGAGATGCGATCGGGCCCGATCTTACCGTACTCGTGCCTGGGCAGCGAATTCGCATTCCGTAACTATAGGGTACGACACCTAAAGCCTGGGCCACAGAAGGGGTTGACTTTAGAGATGCGATGAATAATTAAGTCAATTTCAACAACTTAAACATAGGAGACGACAACAATGGCAAATTTGTCTACCTTATCTTCAACAGAAACGCAAACCAACCGCTACTTGAGATTAATATCTGACAGTGTGGGCGCTCTTTTTACTGCTGGTGCTGTAATAGAGCTTGATTGGCAATATACTTTCTTGGGTAGCAGAGCCGGATTATATTCTGCATCGCCATTACGCATTTCTGTTACGCCAGCGCATCCCGATCTTGTGGATAGTATAAAAGTGAAGCTGGTGGAACCCAATAGGCTTACCGGAGCGTTAGATAAGGAAGAGAATGTTACGCTCGATCGCGAAAATGACAAGTACGTTGGAGAAATCACCTGGAATTCAACAACCAACAATCCTTATCAAGAGTTAAGCGTCTTGTTTGAAAGCCCCAGCGATCGCGCTAACCTCCCTGCTTCTCTGTTGAAAGATCCAATCGGCAAGCGTTTTAATTTCTTAATTTCATTACATAGCGAAGGCGTGTAATCCAACTTAATGTATTGAGAAACAGCCAATACTTTTTGGTTAAGGAAAATTATTTGTTGAGGTAAGCAGTTTTTAAGTAGGGGGAGTTTTTCTCCTCCTACTTCTTCAGTGGAGCCAAACTGTATTCAGAGTTACCTTTTTGATTTTCAATAGCTGAAGATCGTTAGGAAAAACTAAATGGTGAAACCAATTTAATTAGCGTTTCCAGTTATTGGGAATATTGGGGTAAGTAGGTCGGTGTGAATATTTATCAATGAAGGCAGGAGTTAGGGGGCAGGAGGCAGGAGGAAAACTGATCCCTAACTCCTGCTAGTACCGTCAGGACAAGGTGAAACACCGCACCAAATTTTTAATTTGGTGGCTCTCCCTATTGAGGGGTCACCAATC
>JAVRCH010000155.1:0-10318 GCA_034530795.1 Nostoc sp. DedQUE12a | reverse complement strand
ATTATCCAGTAGTTTTTGTGATTGCGTCGTCGTTCCTCCTCGCTGCGGACAAGGTTTGGGAGCGATGGCACAACAAGATAGCTAGGCGACGAAACCAAGTGTTAGGTAGGATTTCAAGACTTGTGTGTACACCGTAGGCTTGCGGGGAGGGGAGCGTCTGCTTTACTCAAATGCGGAGTGTGGTTCTTTATTTTTGATTTATGCAAGAGACTTCATGAGCTGCGCTCACAAGGAACAATGAAAATGTCTTTTCCTCCTGCCTCCTGCCTTCTGTCTCCTGCCTTATTTTCAAGGCAGGTCTAATATTTAATTTTTGTAGAATATAGCTTATTCATGAGTTTGTGATTCATCTTTCTTGTTCGTTGTTTGATGATGAAAGCGAATTCCTATAAAAATATCATAAATAAACTCTAAAAGGTCTTTCTTTTGCAGTAATCCTGAAGTTTGATAACAGCCTTTTTCATCTAATAAAGGTTTCATTAGATAGTATGTAGACTGATATTTATACCAGGGAATAGAAGTCCATAAATGATGAATTAAATGATAGTTTTGTCCCAAAATTAGGATATTAAGAATTGGGCTAGGATATACACGAGCATTTTTCCAGCGATCGCGTTCCCTAAAAGGACGATGGGGCAAGTAATCAAAAAAGAAGCCTAGTACTAACCCCACTATACCAGAAGGTACAATCCAAAAATTCAAAAGATACATTAAACAATGATTTTGAATTCCTATATAAAAAATTCCAACGACAATTAAACGGCTGATAAACCATTCCAATAGTTCATATTTACGCCACAATCGTCGCTGAAAGAAAAATACTTCGTGGTACAAAAACCGAAATGCAATTAGGCACAGCGGCCCGCCTGTAGAAACATAATGATCTGGGTCATCTTTGGGATGGTTTACATGAGCATGATGCTGCAAATGCACCCGCGTAAATACTGGGAAAACAAACCCTAACATTAAGGCGCTACCATGCCCTAGCATGGCATTAATTATGCGATCGCGATGGGCGGATTTATGACATGCATCATGAATTACTGTCCCCGCACAATGCAAAGCAATAGTATTAAGGCAAAAGCATATCCAGTCCGGCCATTGCCAAAGCCAGTAACCAAAGTTAGATAAAACCAATGTTCCCGCAGCTGCCAAAAATAGCAGTAGGGTAGGGTTGAAATCGCCAGGAGGCGCTAAAAGTTCCTTTGGCGGGATTTTCGGTAGTTTGTGTGCTTTCAACGCTACCGTTTTTGTTTCTGTATTTGCTATGTCTTCTAAGGTAACTTCCAAGTTGTGATGATTTTGCTTTTTATTGTCATCAACAGCTTGATCGATAGACTTCTTGCAGAAGTCGGGAAAAGGGGAAGGGGAAAGGGGGAAAGCTTTGGTATTTTCCCTTTCCCCTTTAACCTTTTCCCTTTTCCCATCTCTTGCAAAAAGCACTTTTGCAAGAGGTCTAATGATGATTAGGCTTTTAGCTGGAATGTCAAAAAAATTAGGATCTAAAGAGGTCATAATTTTTACTAGTCGCGGTTCCTTGATAAAGTGAGCATGAAATCCCTTTCTTCAGTCAGCACAGAATAGATTTCTTGCCCCGATTAGAGAGAGGAAACCCTGAAAATCTAGCCGATACTGTTCTCAATTAATATTACGATGGCCTGTTAAACCTATGGTGTAGTAAAAGAAGTTATTACACTTCTAGAAAAAATATATGTTAATTGTTTATAATCTTTCAATTTTCAAAGAAAAATTTTAATTTTCAAATTTTTACCTAAGGATTGGCGAGCATTCAATACCATAAAATGGAACTGATATTAAAAGAGCTAAGCTTTTTAATTTTCTGAACTTTTAATTACTTAAAATTGAATTTAAACAAGTAAATCAGGCATATCTTGAGGTTAGAGAGTGGGAAATAACCAACGGAGAATAACGTACTTTCATCGGGGCTTGTCAATTATAGTTTTTCAATATCTCTTGCAAAAGTAATTTTTGCACATTTGTAGGCAAAGGGCAAAGGGCAAAGAAAAATTTTGTCTTTTTTACCGATTTATACAAAAAGTATATGCACAAGCGATCGCTTTTGTGTACCTCGATCCCCTAAAATCTATGCAGGCTTTGTCTTTACCTACGCAAGGTCAGAAGCGATCGCCATCTTTATAACCATAACTTGGACTATCTTGAATAAATTAAGATTCTTGACTTAATACCTGGTTTATGCATAGTGGTAAGATAAAGTCGAGGTGAAAACTTGCTCAGTATCCAAACCAACCATAACCCTGAATTATGAGATTTAGAGATTTCAAGGGTTTTTGTGCAACTTAAATTTTTTCATGACTTGGTAGTACTGGATGTTTGACGGATTGAAAAATGGCTAAACTTGTTACGTACAAGGCAAAAGAATGTATTATTTATTTCCTCTAATAGTCAATCTACTAACTTTCGGCAGTTTATACGCTCCTAGTCTGACAACAGCCACTACAACACCAGATTTACCAAAAATGCATTTAGCTCAAAAGCTAAACTGCAATAATGCTCAAACTCAGGTACAAATTAATGAATGTAGTAGGTTGTTCTATCAAAATGCTGATAAAAAATTGAACGCAGTTTATCAACAGCTACTGCCAAAGTTAGACAGAACTAGAAAACAAAAATTGATTGCTGCCCAGCAAGCATGGATTAAATTTAGAGATACCACTTGTGAATTTGAGAGAAGCGAATATGAGGGTGGAAGTATAGCCCCTACGATTTATTTTGGTTGTCTAGAAAATACCACAAAAGAGCGTACCCAACAATTACAGGAATATCTTAAATCTGACCTTTAAATTCTGACTCCTCTTTCATCTTTAACCAGCTAAATACCTGTTCTACTGTCAACTCTAAATCAACACCATCGATAACAGTCAATTTATCGTTTTTATGACAAAATACTGGTTGTTGATGCAATACTGCTCGGTTAATCATTTTTAACTCGGCATTGGTTTTTGGATAATCTCACCGTCAATATAAATACTTGCAGGCTTTGTTTCTGGTAAATTGAGAAATTCCTCTAGGGTTAGGGATGCAGACTTGGCAAGACTCATGATTTCTGCGGCTGCGAAATTCCTGCATTTAGCTTATCAACGATCGCCACAAACTAAATCCCACAACCATGTTACATTTACTACAATTTAGCTACTGTCTAGTAGTCTGCCAACCCAAAATTGCGCTTGTTTGGACTGGGAAAAGGGGAAGGGGGAAGGAATTAAAACCTTTTCCCTTTACCCCTTACCCTTTACCCCGCTTGCGTTGCCTTGGCGAACTACTAGTCTCGCCTCAGCCAAACTTGGCGTAATTCATTTTCGTAAAGAATTGTAATCTAAAATCCCAAATCTAAAATCCAAAATGGGTACGAGTCACTCACTACGGTAGTCTAGATGAGAGTGAATTTATCTCTGGTTTGATATATTGTTTTATGACATCAGCTGTTTCTAGTCCTCCGCGCACAATTCGTATCGGTTCCCGCAAAAGCCAACTTGCTCTAGTTCAAACCTATTGGGTACAGGAGCAACTGCAAAAAAGCTATCCAGATATCACTTTTGAAGTCCACACCATGTCTACCCAAGGCGACAAAATCTTGGATGTAGCATTAGCCAAGATTGGTGATAAAGGACTTTTTACTAAAGAACTTGAGTTGGGAATGCTCAATGGCGAGATTGACTTTGCAGTTCATTCCCTCAAGGATCTGCCGACAAACTTACCCGAAGGGTTAACATTGGCAGCAATTACCGAACGGGAAAACCCAGCCGATGCGCTAGTGGTGCATGAAAAGCACAAAGATAAACAAATCGAGACTTTACCAGAAGGTGCAGTCATCGGTACATCTTCTCTGCGGCGGTTAGCACAGTTACGCCATCGCTTCCCTCACTTTACTTTTAAAGATGTCCGGGGAAACTTGATTACACGATTGGCAAAACTGGATGCAGGTGAATATGACGCCTTGATTTTGGCAGCAGCAGGGTTAGAGCGATTGGGAATGAGCGAGCGCATTCATCAAATCTTACCCCAAGAAATCTCCCTCCACGCCGTTGGACAAGGCGCATTAGGGATAGAATGCCGTGCCGATGATAGCGAATTAATTTCCCTACTCAAAGCGATCGAACATCCCCAAACACGCGATCGCTGTCTCGCCGAAAGAGCTTTTTTACGGGATTTAGAGGGCGGTTGTCAAGTACCTATCGGTGTAAATACAGAAATCTCTGGCGAACAATTAACTTTAACAGGCATAGTTGCCAGCATAGATGGTCAAAAGCTGGTAAAAGATAGCCTCACTGGAGAAGCCAACAAAGCCGAAGCACTAGGCACACAACTAGCACATCTGTTGCGCGAAAAAGGAGCCAAAGAAATTTTAGAAGAAATTTTTGCGGTGATTCAACGGGGTTCCTAAGCAATTGCACAAGCGGATGTGATTAGATAAGTAAGTAATCAATAAACAGTCATCAGTAGTCAGTAAACAATGAAAAAGAGGGGGAAAGGGGAAAGGGGAAAGGGGAAAGGAACCCATATTTAAAAATAGGGGTTTCAAGGCATGGACGCTGATTTTTATCGCACTATGTATCTCCTCAATCTTCTTTTTTGTTCTCCATTTTTCAAAACAGGGGCTTTATACCTTGTGGTGAAAAGTTTTTTCTTCTTCCCTTACCCCTTACCCTTTCCCCTTTTCCCCTTCTTGGTAAAATACTGATAACTGAATCGCTGTCTAAGCACCGGGGAAACAAAACTTACCATGCGGATTTTATTTGTTGCAGCAGAAGCAGCACCCGTCGCGAAAGTAGGCGGAATGGGCGATGTTGTTGGTGCATTGCCCAAATTCCTTAGAGCAATGGGTCATGATGTGCGAATATTCATGCCTTACTACGGCTTCTTGCCAGACAAAATGGAGATTCCCAAAGAACCTATTTGGTGGGGAGATGCCATGTTCCAGCACTTTGCAGTCTACGAAAGCGTTTTGCCTGGTACTGATGTTCCCTTGTACTTATTCGGACATCCCGCCTTCATGCCTCGCCGCATTTACTCAGGAGAAGATGAAGATTGGCGGTTCACCTTGTTTGCCAATGGTGCAGCGGAGTTTGCCTGGAATTACTGGAAACCAGAAATTATTCACTGCCACGATTGGCATACAGGAATGATTCCCGTATGGATGCACCAAGATCCTGATATTACTACCGTCTTTACGATTCATAACTTAGCTTATCAAGGGCCGTGGCGTTGGTATTTAGAAAAAATTACTTGGTGTCCTTGGTATATGCAAGGGCACAACACAATGGCAGCGGCAGTACAATTTGCCAATAAAGTAAATACTGTTTCGCCTACTTATGCAGAGCAAATCAAGACACCTGCCTATGGTGAAACATTAGAAGGTTTGTTGTCTTTTATTAGCGGTAAGTTATCTGGGATTATCAATGGGATTGATGTCGAAGTTTACAATCCAAAAAATGATAAATACATTGCCCAAAACTTCACCGCTGATACTTTGGAGAAACGCAAAGCAAATAAAATTGCCTTGCAAGAAGAAGTAGGATTAGAAGTTAATGCTGGTGCATTTTTAATTGGGATTGTCACGCGATTAGTAGAACAAAAAGGCATCGATTTAATATTGCAAATTCTCGATCGCTTTATGGCCTATACAGATGCACAGTTTGTACTGTTAGGGACAGGCGATCGCTACTATGAAACTCAGATGTGGCAATTAGCATCACGCTTTCCCGGACGTATGGCAACTTACCTCCTGTATAACGATGCCTTATCTCGTCGCATCTACGCCGGCACTGACGCCTTCCTAATGCCCAGCCGTTTTGAACCTTGCGGTATTAGCCAAATGATGGCTTTGCGTTATGGTTCTGTACCCATCGTTCGCCGCACAGGTGGATTAGTTGACACCGTATCACACAACGACCCCATCAATCGCGTAGGCACAGGTTACTGCTTTGACCGCTACGAACCGCTAGACCTTTTCACCTGTATGATTCGGGCTTGGGAAGCCTTCCGTTTCAAACCCCAATGGGAAGAACTACAAAAACGGGGCATGAGTGAAGACTTTAGCTGGTATCAATCTGCAAAGCAGTACGTGAAATTGTACAGGTCAATGTACGGCTTGCCAGAAGAAGAAGAGGAAACACCACAGCCAGAGTTAGTATTAAACGAGGCAGTGGCTACTAGCAATTCCTCAACTCCCTAAATAACTACTTTTTGTGACTCGCGATCGCATTTTCAGATTAGCTTGATGCCTGAAGAATGCGATCGCGATTTTTTTGTCAAATAATTTTTTTTGATAGTAGATAATTTATTCAGTTCAAATAAGCCCAAAAACTAGCGTCTTCAAAGACCAATTATCTACAGCAATAACCCTTCATTAAACCGTATTAGTAGATAATTTCATAATCTATGAAATTCGTTAGTATTGTTTAACACATCTGATTTTTACCGCTCTAAATTTAATGAAGTTAGTGTAAAGCTTATAAAAAGTTTTTGTAAGCTTGTAAGTATTAATCACAGATAATTGTATATTATTTCTTGTTTACAGCCATAATTTATACTTGTTTTTTCTTATGATTTAAAACATCATCTGAGGAAAAAACTTATTTGATATATGGCAGCTGTTAAAAGGGAACTCTTAACTGGGAATAGGGAACAGGCTGTGTTGGGCAAGGATTTAGACCCCGCCCAACACAGTCGTACCAAGGGGCGTGGTTTTTGACCCACCGATGGGCCCTTGGAAACGGAACAGCCAACAAATCATATCTCAATCCACATTTTTACTGTTGCCCGTTGCCTGTTGCCTGTTCCCTCGGCCAAAGGTCAATAACTATTAAAAATGAATTAGTTTTTGCTTGACTTAAGGTATTGGCAAGTCTTTCACCATAGTTTACTACATAATCAGCCATATTATTGGAACTGATAAATAAGCTGTTGCAAAATTTCTGTTAGACGTTTTTTGAAAAGTCTAATTTATCACTTGCTTTGGCACAATTGTGTCTATACAGACGAAATCGTTGATTTTTTATTCCTCGGTATGGTGTGGGAAGCGCAATAAACAGACTTTATTTGTTCATTTATTCTTTATTTCTTAATTCCAATGCTAGTAGAAAAAACTCAGACCCAGCCTATTTATACTATTGCTTCAATCAGGAACTATCGATGGTCAGTCCATCTGGATTTATTAAGAGGAATAGCCGCTTTACTAGTTTTTATTGGTCATGTAAGAGGTTTCTTATTTCTCCAATATTCAGAACTGAGTAATCCTAATTTTTTCATCAAAAGGTTAAATACATTGACAGGATTAGGTCATCAAGCTGTAATGATCTTTTTTATTCTGAGTGGATTTTTTATTTCCGCTAGTGTACTAAGAGCTATTCGGCAAAAGCAATGGTCATGGGTTAATTATTTGGTAGCTCGGTTAACACGTATATATATAGTATTAATTCCTGCATTATTATTGTCTTGTTTTTGGGATTTTCTGGGCATAAATATCTTTGGAACTGGACAAGATAGCTTATATGGAGAAAAGGCTCTGAGCAGTAGTTTAGCGACTTTTAAAATTTTGGAAAATTTTACATTTCCAACTTTTTGGGGAAATGTAGCTTTTTTGCAAACAATTTTTGTAGAACAATTTGGTTCCAATAAGGTACTTTGGAGTTTAGCATATGAATTTTGGTACTATATGCTTTTTCCTTTAATTATCTTGCTTTTTTGTGTAAAATCTATAAAATTACGTATTTTATATGCTGTTTTGAGTGGAGCAATATTATTATTGGTAGGTTCGCAAATCAGAATTTATTTTTTGATTTGGTTGATGGGAGCATTAATTAGTTTCTTTCCTACTTCTAAACTTCTTACTAAAAGAAAACTTTTAAATTCACTTATTCTGTTATCGATTGTAGTTCTCTGCCTTGTTATTACACTTCAACGTTTTTTACCTAACGAACTAACAGCAGACTTTTTGATAGGGATTTGTACTGCTGTCATGATATATTTTCTAGTTAACGATCGCACTAAAATCAAAAAAGAAGGACTATACGAAAAAATTTCTAGAGGTTTAGCAGGATGTTCATATACTCTTTATCTTGTGCATATGCCAATACTCAGCTTTATTAGAGCATGTTTTATTAAAGAAAGTCACTGGCAACCAGATATTTTGCACTTATCTTTCGCAACAGTTATAGTTGTATTTATATTTTTGTATGCAGTTGCGATCGCACATTTTACGGAAGCAAAAACAGATAAGCTCAGAAATATAATTATGTCTTGGATAGAAAATAGACATTTAAATAAAGCTTAGAGGATATTTTGACAGCATTTGTAATACTCCAATTCTTAATTTAAGTGAGTACGGAGTGTTCCCGTAGAGTATGAAGTAAATCAATCACAACTGTTAAACTTGGGTTCATTTCACTGAGTTTTCTAGTAGTTCCCAATTACATAAGGTGCAGAAATTTGTAGGGGCGCATAGCTATGCGCCCCTACCTTGTACCTCACTAGAACGGGAAATGCTATATAATTTTCACAAATGATTTAGGACTGCTATATTTTTAGGTTTAGTTTCAGGACTTATACCAATTCACAATTCGCAATTAAGAAATAACGCACCTAAATCAATATACTTTAAACTACTGTGGTCGATTGGATTGCAAATTCAATCGACCACAAATATTAAATGTGTAGTACTTACGTAAAGTCCAGAAAAATATAGCTGCGATCCAGCAGCATCACGGATGACAGTAAATCGCTCGAAAGCGTAAAAAGCTTTTGAAATATCTCAATATTATTTCCAAAAATTGCTTCCCAACTCACAATTATCTCTCTGGAATAATGTTGAGCTATATTAGGCAAGCCATCAAGTCCACTGACAACGAAAAATGAAAATCTTGGTAACGGTAGAACTTTAAATGAAATTCAAGCCACATTACATTTGCTTTTTTTGCTTGGCGCTGATTGTAACCCTCATTTTCTACAGCGGTTATATACCAGCCTCGGCTCAAAACATCTCGAAGCGAGATGCTGCCTACTGGCCATTCGCTACCAACAGTCCGTGGAATATGCCAATTGGCTCTAAGGCAAAATTTGAGCCTGTGAGTTCACCACAGTGGACAACGAACGCACTAAAGTACGGATTCCTTATCAACTCGACAGACTACACAATTCCTGTCTACATTGCCGCTAACTCAGACCCAATCCGCAAAGTGTATCGCACCGATAACAAAACTCAGGGTTACGTCGCCTTCCAGCAGCGTGTCCCAGACGCCGCAAAGCCAAGTCCAGGGGGCGACGCCCACCTTGCCATCATCGATCAAACCCACAGCTATGTTACCGAAATGCTGCGTGCCAAGCGGCGTTCCGACAAAGACATAGAAGCGCCGTTCCCGAACAAGATCGATCTGCGCGGTACTGGGATCTTCAAAGACTATCACGGGTCATGCGCCTACGGTGGCTCTTGTATAGCAGGACTAATCCGCAAAGGCGAAATTAAAACTGGCATCAAGCATGCGTTACGCATATCCATTACTACAGCCGTTTTGAATAAAAATGCCCCAGGTGGAAAACCATACGTCTGGCCTGCTAACACAGCGGATGACGGTGATGGGAGAAGCTACAAAGGCACAGGCAATGTGTACATGGGATCGTTATTAGCTATTCCGCCTAATGTCAACATTGAGAAAATTGCCGGGGCCAAAGGTACACCAGCCTACAACCTAGCTAAAGCCCTCCAAGACTACGGTGCTTATGTAGTAGATCGAGGCCACCTCAATCTTTACGCGGAACCTACAGCAAAAGACGAGGTTAAAACGCTCATGTACAATACCTCCATACCAAAATACCTACAAGTGGTAGTCAACAACAGCTCCAGTTCTGTTGGAGGTGGAGGTAAGCGCAGGCGTTCGCTAGCCCCTCCCGTTTAGCCATAAGAAAAAGTCTGTGGGCAGTTGAAAGGGAAATTGGGAAATAATTTAATTCTTGCCAAAGTGTTTGAATATTATTGAAATAAAAGAGAGTTCAATTATTCTTGCAAGAGACTCAATGACTTGCACTCACAAGCAGCAAAAAAAATTTCTTTTCCCTACTTGCTACTTTCAAAGCAGCTAATCACAGGAAGATTCCAGAACCAAGGCATGAAAATATTTCTTTCCCAGCCATCAGCCAACAGTTACAGCAGATTTCATTTGCATGAGGTACAACTTGAATGGTTTTGAGGCAGGAGGCAGGGGGCAGGAGGCAGGAGGGAGAAGAAGAATTTTTATCTTTGACTTCTCTAGTTGTGTACCTCATTTAGTTGCAAACTGCTGTA
>JAVRCH010000154.1:0-46322 GCA_034530795.1 Nostoc sp. DedQUE12a | reverse complement strand
AGTCATCTTAAGATGACTTTCGCTATGAGCAAGGAACTTCAGTTCCTTGCGGGATATCGGTTTTACGTTAAGTTGACACCAATGGCGAGACGCCCACCCCACAATAAATAATTGAATATTTTTTTATTTGGAAGTCCCTTAATCCGAAATATACAACTTATTTTAGGTAAATGAAATACACGGGTAGGGGTACAATATTTTTGTGCCCTTACAATTATATGTACCTAACGCAGTTGCAATTTGCTGGAAAATCTAAAATCTAAAATTCAAAATTTTTCTAATCTTCTTTATTTGAAATTTAGAGGATCGTGTTGTGAAAGCAATTTTTCTACCTTGGCTTCGTCGATTCTAGCGGTTAATTTTCTAGTTTCATGCAAGTCTCTAGTAGTCTTTGCTAAGGTGAAAGTTGAGCCAACAGAAAAAGCCAAACCCATACCCATAAACCCTTTTACCCAGCTATCCACTGGCAAATTCACAATACCAAAGGTAGTCATAGAAATAGAAAGTAGAAAAGCTGCCCATGTTTGAATAATCCAAGCTAGACTGTCTTTTTGATTACCAGTTGTTTGCATATTCCCTACCTTATTACTTGAATAATTGTTAGCAACTTGTGAAAAAGAATTCAAAATCCAGAATTAATTTGAAAAGAGGTTTTTTACCTCTTGCCTACAATGGAAGAGGCTGTAATTAGGTTTTATCCAACTCACATTAGAGTTTTAAAACTTCTATTTTTAGTTTTTTGGGGAGAATTCTTGTTAAAAATAATTGTATTGATTGGTAAGTTTACTGTTATCAATATCCAGACCAGTTTGCTAACTGGACTCAAAAAGCCTAGCTTCAGAGCAATTAGAGCAAACAAAAACTGGCACAAGGTTTGTACCAGTTACATAAGTGTCAACCAACGGATAAATTTACTTAATCATCTGGAAAAGTCTGTACCTTGCCATCAGGACTGAGAACAACTCGAATTCTGACGTTTTGTCCGCGGGTATTGGCGGAAACGAAAGGTTGACCAACTTGTGGCATCCCAGCGCTATCAACGTATTCTCTTGCTGCTTTATTCAGAGGAAAAATTCGTTCAACTGTGCCGTCAACACTGACTATCAAACTGTATTCTAATGTTTGTCCCAATCCCGCAGGTGGTTGCCAGCGCTTTGTAAGATATTCTCTAGCTTCTGCTACCTGAGGTGTATCAAATAATGTACCGGTTGCTACTTGTCTGGATGTGGGGGCTTTACTTCCGTCCCCTAATTGATCGATAAATGGATTAGTAGTAGCAGTTCCAGAGGCGGGCTGTTCTGAAGATGGTTTATTTGCAGGAGAAGCTGCCTGTAGGGCACTGATTGTTTCGTCCAGTTGTTGTGAATTTAATGGAGAACCTTGGGTGGGGATATTGCCACGGGTGTTACCAGGTATGGTGGCAACAGAGGGGGGAACTACTGGCGAGATGTTGGGTGAAAAGTTGGGTGTGTTAGATGATAGGCTGGAGGGTAAATTCCGTCTCTTGGGGAGAGCATCAGCTTGGGGATTTGGGGCTGTGAGATTCTGTCCCAGATTTGGTAGTATGGCGATTTCCTGTCCAGGGATTTTGCTGGACGGTGCGATAGCTGAATTCTTTGGTAGGGTTGGAGTCTTACCCAAAGTTGTAGGAGGTATAGCCAGTGCATTGTTGGGCAATACAGGTGGTGTCGTAGTCAAACTAGAACCAGTGGTTGTTAGCGGTGTTTGGGGCAAACTAGACGCCGGGGGTGGAGGTGTGGAACCGAGCAAATTATCTGCTGGGGTGGTGAGTCCCGACTGAGGTGCGGGAAAGGTTAGAGAGGGTGAAGGTTCTAGCGCAGTCTTGACCTCTGTCGGGTCTGCTGTTTTGGCTGTCTGTTGTTTTTGCCTGATGTTGTTAGCATATTGCCAAGTAACTGGTAAAAAACCGACAGCTAATACTAATACTGCGGCAATAGGCGCCCAAGCGGGGAAGCTCATATCTGAACTCCTAGTGTTAAGAGTTGGGAGTGCCATAACATCGGTTGAGTATTCATCTAAAGCAATTGCCAAATCGAATAGTTGCAACAAACTTAGTTGAATTACTGGGCCGGATGTTTGGTTGGCGAGAGAACCAAGAAATAGATTGTGAGTTAAATAGCTGCTGGGTTCTAAATATATATTTGCGCCTGGAACTTGGGTATTAAAAGAATTTAATGTTTTTGTTGATAACTCTAATCCTGGTTCATCCAGTACCGCGCTTGATTCTTGGTTACCTGAGAAACGAACCCAAAAGGTTTCTGGAGACTGTTGGAGGAATTGTTGTACGTAGCTGGTGACTGCATCACACAAAGCTTCTAGTTGGTTGCGATCGCCTCGAATAGGAACTCTGTGTTCTTCTGGGAGTCGGGGATCGTCAAAACGTAGTTCAAAGCTTAGCTGCTTGAGCACAGTTCTCCCCATCCAACGAGACAAAGGCGAGCTTTGTGCGAATACTTCTAGCGTACAAGTAGGAGGTGTGTAGCGACGAATCACAGTATTTGATAGAGGCATGGCAGGAACAGCAAGGAAGACTATTTGGGATTTTGCGTAGTCCTACGGACAAGCAAGCTACGCGTAGCGTGTCGGAGACAAAAGTTGAGTCAGTTGCTTGCAAATAACAGTTGTGACTTATAACTCTGTTCGATTCTTTTTTTGTGCTAACTGATGTGCAAGGAAGAACCAATGTTGATAGCGCATTGCCCAAGGGCTAGCGATCGTCAAAGAGGTTTCTTGACCTAGCAAACTTACATCGGCGGATTTCGGTTGAGGAATCTCAAAAGTCAAATTTAAAATTTTGTAGAACGGTCTATAAGTGCTAGCCAAAGACGGCGATGCCCACCTGGGGCGCTGTAAAAAAGTAAATCTACAAGCAGTTTTAGTGCCAGGTTGGTAAGTAAATCTGTTGAGATTTGCTCGTCCTCTTCCATCCGCTCTTGGTAAGTGTTGCAAAAAGCATCAATATAGTCTCCAAGTAAAGCAGCCTGGTGAGGTTCCCGGTTACTTTCTGCCATTTGTTCTAACAAACCAACAGCCCGGCGAATCAATTCCTGGTGCTGTTTGGCTAGGTAGCAGGTGATAAGAACAAGCGATCGCGCTTCTTCTATATCTAGCTTTTTTCGCCCTCCTTGACCTTTGCGTAGCGGATTTGATTGGCGCAGTCGCCATAAAGCTACGCGGTCTGGCACTCTTGACTCTAAATTCAAATCAGTTGCCGCCGAAAGCATAGCCTCAGAACCAATCCCAGTTAAGGTTTCTAGCGCCAACAGCACCAAGTCTAATTGGGTTTTGATATTGTCCCATTGAACTGTGTTTGGGGCTGGAAGCTTGATTAAATCCTCCCACTGGGCATTTGGAGTGGCTGAGTTGGTGGCCGAGTGCATAACTTTTAGCATAGGTGATCAAGCTGATGGGGAATGGTGCTGTTACCCATTTTGAAACCAGACTCTCAAGAATTAAAGTTGGTTTCCTAAAGCTAGAAGCCAGAGGCTCGATCTAGCTTTTATTTCTGTAGTCACAGCAGGTATCTTTGTCCTACTCTAGATGAAAATTTATTTTCTACAAAGTAGAAAATTATTAATCCCAGTTAAGGTTTACCTGATTTTTGCTACTTGCACAGTACAAAAGTATAAATAATGTTAAGAATGCTCATCACTATTCACTACTGGGTAATTATGTAGAATACTCCTATGGAAACATTAGGAGTTGAAATTTCTCGATTCTTATTAGTTTTTATTTGATATTCGTGTGCTTATAATTACTACACAAATATTTCATAAATTTGTCATACTGTTTTCTCAACCATTACCTTGTCCTTGCGCCAAAATCAAAGTTAACTTATCCCGCCGCGACGGAAACACCGATCGCCCTCGTTTTCTTCAATTGCCGTGCAACTTCAAGTCATTAGTACCGATCGCCAATGACTAAATGACTAATTTGTTGAAATCAGACAAACTGGTAAGTAAATGTTTTAAGTTTAAATGGAGCTAAGCGGATTCGAACCGCTGACCCCCTCAATGCCATTGAGGTGCTCTACCAACTGAGCTATAACCCCTTAAGTGCCTGAACTAGCTTAGCCTATTCATCGCTGCTTTGTCAAGATTTTGATATTAAATTTTAATTATTTCTCATAATACTGAGCAATGCTTAAGATACTTGCAACAAATAAGCCATACAGTGGCCCATTAAAAAGTAAACTACTAACATAGCAGCTGCGGCCAGTGCGACCAATGTACCAGCCAACATCAAAGAAAATTCCTTGTTCTCGTAGGCTCTTTCCATCAGGTGCAGCGACCATGCAACCAGGGCTACATCAAAAATTAAAATAGGAAGCAACATATTTCTTAATATTTATTAATAGATGTAAACTAATATTAACATCCTTTTGTGGAACTGTGTCTAACCAGAGATAGATGCAATTAATAGATAAATAAGCACTTGTTAAAACGAACGTACTGACACCTGGCGATCGCGCAAATAATTTTTGATTTGAGCTACGCTTAGTTGACCGTAATGTAAGAGCGATGCCAGTAGTGCTGCTTGGGCTTTGCCTTGGGTTAGAGCTTCATATATATGTTCGCAATTACCTGCCCCACCAGAAGCAATGACTGGAATTTCCACAAGTTCAGCAATTGTCCGGGTTAACTCTAGGTCATATCCGGCTTGGGTTCCATCAGCATCCATACTTGTGATTAGCAGTTCTCCGGCTCCCCGTTTTTCAACTTCTTGTGCCCAAAGTAGGGCATCTAAGCCTGTATTTTCCCTGCCACCGCGGACATAAACGTCCCAACCTGGATTTTCTGGGTTAACTCTGCGTCTGGCATCAATAGCAACAACTATGCATTGATTACCAAAGCGATCGCTTGCCCGATTAATCAAGTCTGGTTCGCGCACTGCCGCAGAATTAATACTAACCTTGTCTGCTCCAGCTCGTAACAAAGCTTTAACATTTTCTAAGGATTGAATACCACCACCCACAGTCAATGGAATGAAGACTTGTTCAGCAGTGCGGTAAACAACGTCTAAGATAGTAGCTCGGTCTTCATGAGTAGCTGTAATATCCAGAAATACTAACTCATCAGCACCGGCTTCGTTGTAAACCTTTGCTAGTTCTACAGGATCGCCTGCATCTTGCAGGTTGACAAAATTAACTCCTTTTACAACCCGTCCCGCCTTCACATCTAAGCACGGTAAGATTCTTTTAGATAACATAGTAATTTTTGTACTTCTAGGTAATTGACCGGAATTTAAATTTTAAATTGGCGCGGGTATTCGCAAACGAAAATTTTCACAAGTATGGGGAATGGGGCATTGGGCATGGGGAGGTGTGGGAGGTGTGGGAGGTGTGGGAGGATGGGGAAGAAATCTTTCCCCCCACACTCCCCACACTCCCCCATCTCCCCAGTCCCCAGTCCCCAGTCCCCAGTCCCCAGTCCCCAGTCCCCAGTCCCCTAAAAAGTAGATAGCTGAATCATGGCGATAATCTCCTCGAAAAAACAGCCTCCAGAACCCAACGGAGAACCAAAACAGCGTCGGGAATCGGCGAAAGCAGCATCCACGAACAATATTTTGCAACCTGAAGCTGCTATTGATGAACAAGACAGGCAGGAAGAAAGTATTAGACCACAGCGATTTGCCGATTACATTGGGCAAAAAGATTTAAAGGATGTATTAGACATTGCCATCAAAGCAGCTAAGTCTCGTGGTGAGGTGCTGGATCACTTACTGCTGTACGGGCCGCCAGGATTGGGTAAAACCACAATGGCAATGATTTTAGCATCGGAAATGGGGGTAAATTATAAAATTACTAGTGCGCCAGCCCTAGAACGTCCACGAGATATTGTTGGGCTACTGGTAAACATGAAGCCAGGAGACATTTTATTTGTAGATGAAATTCATCGCCTCTCGCGAATGACAGAAGAAATTCTCTATCCGGCGATGGAAGATTATCGGTTGGACATTACTATTGGTAAGGGTTCGAGCGCTCGGATTAGAAGTTTGCCGCTGTCAAAATTTACCTTGGTGGGAGCTACAACCCGCGTAGGTGCTTTAACTTCACCACTGCGCGATCGCTTCGGCTTAGTTCAAAAGTTACGATTTTATGAAGTTGATGAACTGAGTAAAATTGTACTGCGAAGTGCGGAATTACTTAAAACCCCAGTTACAGAAGATGGTGCCGCAGAAATAGCGCGGCGATCGCGCGGAACACCACGTATAGCTAATAGATTACTCAAACGAGTACGTGATTATGCACAAGTAAAGTTATCTGGAGAGATTAATGAAAACGTTGCATCTGAGGCATTGCAACTATTCCAAGTAGATCCTTGTGGTTTAGATTGGACAGACCGCCAAATGCTGAGTGTAATCATTGAACAATTTAACGGCGGGCCAGTAGGGTTAGAAACAATGGCAGCCGCAACAGGTGAAGATACCCAAACAATTGAAGAAGTCTACGAACCTTACCTGATGCAAATTGGTTATTTAACCAGAACTCCCCGTGGCAGGATGGCGACAAAAGCAGCATACAAACATTTGGGATTTACGCCGCCTAGCGAACAATTGTCGTTATTGTAATTACGATAAATTGGGCATTGGGCATTAAGAGGAGCTAGAAGCATAAATTCTCTTTCTCCCTACACTCTCATCTCCTTTGCTCCCCATACCCTATGCCCTATGCCCCATGCCCCATGCCCTACTCTCCACTCACTTACGGTAAATCTAGATGATGAAGTTGATTTGTATTTTTCTCAGTTTGTTACTTGTGTTTGGCTGGGGTACACCAGCGATCGCACAATCTAAATTGCCAAGTGTTACTCAAGAGCAATTAAAACAAGGTGATGAGTGGGCAAATCAGGCTTTTATCGCTACAAATAAGGGTGATTTTGCCACAGCTGAAACATATTGGACAAAGATTATTGAGCAATTTCCTACCAATGCAGGGGCGTGGAGTAACCGAGGAAATTCGCGGGTAAGTCAGAACAAGTTACAAGAGGCGCTGGATGATTATAACAAAGCTATAGAACTTGCCCCAAATGCTACAGATCCTTATTTGAATCGGGGTGCGGCTTTGGAAGGATTGGGAAAATGGCAAGAGGCGATCGCTGATTATAATCGTGTTCTAGAACTCGATCCTAACGATGCAATGGCATATAACAATCGTGGTAATGCCGAAGGTGGTTTAGGAAAATGGGAAAAGGCGATCGCTGATTACAAAAAATCAGTAGAAATTGCCCCAAATTTTGCCTTCGCCCGCGCTAACTATGCCCTCGCCCTTTATGAAACTGGTGAAATAAACCAAGCAATCCGAGAAATGCAAAATATCGTCCGCAAATATCCTAAATTTGCCGATATGCGTGCCGCCCTCACCGCCGCTTACTGGGTGAATGGAAAACAAGGAGAAGCTGAAAGTAACTGGGTAGCAGCTTATGGATTGGATAACCGTTATAAGGATATAAACTGGGTAAAAAATATCCGTCGTTGGCCTGAGAGTATGGTAGTAGCTTTAGATAAATTCTTAAAACTCCAGTAACATCCGTGATTGAAGAAGAATACAGAATACAGAATTCAGAATTCAGAATCAATCAGTTTTCAATCGACCACCGATTAATTCTGAATTCTTATTTAATTACTAATAACAATCTCTCCAATCATACCTGCTTCTGTATGTCCAGCTATTGGACAACGTAAACCATAAGTGCCAGATTTCAGAGGCACAAACACCCATTCTGCCTCACCACCTGGCTTGAGTTCTATTTCGTGAATTGCTCCTTTAATTTCTACCTTCCCTGCTTCAACTTTTTGTGTCCAAATGCCATCGGCAAAATCTTTAGCAGTAAAATAATGTTTCAGTTGGCTGGGATTGGTTAGCCGTAAATTGTAGCGTTTGCCAGCCTGCAATTCTAGATGATTTGGCTCAAATTTGAGTTCGTTAGCTGCATTACCCAAGCTAACTGTAATTTCTGTAGCTGGTTGCTTGAGCAAATCATTAGACACATTCGCCGCTTCTGCTGGAGTTGCATTGATGAAATTCAAGCACAAAAGCAAAATTAATATTATGTAGTTGTGCCGTGGTGCTTGTAGGCAAGCACAAGCAGTGAAAGCCAGAATTTTTGCTAAAAACTGATATAAATATTTGCACACTTTCATCGTTAGTTGTTAAAGGTAATTGTGGCGATCGCCAGTGTAAATAGGCAATGGTTTATTGAAAGAAATACTTTACTTATTATCTATACCAAATACGAGATTCATTTTAGCCTTTGAATCAGCGATCGTGGTCTATCATGTCAAATTTATATCATACCATTGATGAGCGATCGCTGTTTTTAATCAACCACAGAGATACAAAGAACACAGAGGAAGAAAAGGTGCGATCGCTGAATTAATAATGTTTACTTCCATCGGGCTACATTAGATACTGTGTAAGCATGAGGGCTTTATCAGGAAACTAAAATACTGATTGACGTTAAAATACAATATAAATACCAATACTAAAACCAACTAATTATGCACCTTTTTTATCTCACGCAGAGGCGCAAAGAACGCAGAGGAAGGAAGAAAGGAAAGATAGCTGGGTTAGGCTTTGCTGGGTAGACCTACGGTAAGCTACTTTAGCACACGCTCGGAAATAACAGAAGTAATGTTAAGATTATATATCTGTAAACGAGAAGATTATGAGCAATCAATCTGTTCCTAAAACCAATGATATCTATACAGAAGATTATAATCTGTGGTTAGAACACACGGTTTATTTATTAAAAAATGAAAATTTTTTAGAATTAGATTTAGAAAATTTAATTGAAGAAATTGAAAGTATGGGTAGAAGCGATAAAAATGCTTTAAGGAGTAATCTTAGAGTGCTTTTAATGCATCTACTCAAATATAAATTTCAACCCCAAAATCGATCCAATAGCTGGTTATATACAATTTACGAACATCGTCAAAGATTACAAGAAGCATTTTTAGATAGTCCTAGCTTAAAAATATACTACACCGAAGTTTTTGATATTTGTTACCAACACGCTCGAAAAGAAGCATCGATTGAAACAGGACTTCCTCTGTCTATTTTTCCTAAAGAATATCCTTTTTCTGTTGATGAAACTTTAGATTTTGATTTCTTCCCAAATTAGTCATTATCGGCTTTCTTATCACGCAGAGAAAGCAGAGTAAGAGAAAATTAGTAGTATAATTATTTGAATGAATTTATAGAGAAACTAATTATGAGCAATAATCAACCTATTACACCACAAATGAAATTAGGCGGGAATTGTTAAGGGCAAATAAATTATCAGGAATTAGAAAACTTAATCAACTTAAGTCAGAAATTATCTATCTTCCGATTACAACAGAAGTGATCTTGAAAGCAGCAGAGTTATGGAAGTCAGAAATCAAGGGAAATCTACAGCAGATAATAAAGCTTTAGATGGTGATGTTATTTTGGCATCTCAATCTCTTTTAGTTGCTAATTATGGGCATGAGGTTATTATCGCCACAAGTAATAAAAAGCATTTGTCTATGTTTATTGATGCTAGAGAATGGCAGGAAATTTAGAATGTGAAGTTGGCGCTCGCATCCTGGAGATTTTGCAGGCGATCGCTTTGATATCAGGCACGAAGCAAGAGAGACGCAAAGAGAAAGCGATAATTATTTTTACTCTGCTAGTTTCTCAGCGATTGATATACCAATTTTATGAAAATATTCATTTGTTAAACCTTTAGTGGCAGGATGTTTAGCTATTACAAATACAGTTTGAGCATTTCTACCAATGAAAAAACCTTCTGACCTCCATAAAAAATCAACATCCCCTATTTTTTTAGTTATTTCTCTCCAAGAAGATTCATATCCTATTCCGTAGTAAATAACTGCTTTAAGTTGATGACATTCTTTTATTCTCTCGCTGAGATGATTAATTCGAGTTTCAAGACAATAATTTTCATAACTTTCCCTATTGCATAAATAAGACAATTGGGAATGCTCATTATATATCCAATGCTTAAGATTTGGTGATGGTAAAGGCAATAGTTCTAACAAACAAGTCTCTTTATCATTTCTACCTAATTCGTTTATTTGATATTTACGAACATCTTCTATATGAATATTTTCTTGCCCTTTAGCACTTAATAAAATACGAATAAGTTTATTCCAAACTGGCACATCTAAATTGGCATTTGCTTCAAAACTTGATCCATATCCGATAGCTTTATGAAATTCTGCAATATCTTCTATTTCTTGTTCTCCTCTATCTGACCATATATTTATTCTGTTATTAATCTCTTGAAAATCTCCTCCTGCTTCTTCCATACCAATAAACCAATAATTTCCTTGATAATTACCATATCCATAAAATCTATTAACTCTTTTTTCGAGAATCTTATCATCAAAAAAATCTTGACATATCATAGCTCTTGCAATTTTATTTATGAAATTAAATTTGGTTAATCAAAAATAATTAACTACGCGCAGAATGTCAAGAAAAGGAATAAAAATTTATCCATAATTTTCGGAAATAAGTTTTCTAATCTTTGTGCCTTTGTGTGGAGTAGTTCCCCAACAAAAAAACTAGCCTTGGAAGCATTACACTCCCAAGGCAAGCCAACTCTCTAAATTCTTTTCTCCGCGCTCTCTGCGCCTCTGCGGTTCGTTAAAGTTGCTTCACTTCTGAAACCAACTTCGACACCATATCTTTCGCGCTACCAAAAAGCATCGTAGTTTTATCCTTGTAGAACAACTCATTATCTACACCAGCAAAACCCGTACTCATCCCGCGCTTAATCACAATTGTCTGCTTTGCCCGATCTACTTCCAGAATCGGCATACCATAAATCGGGCTATTTGTATCACTCCGCGCCGCTGGATTTACTACGTCATTTGCCCCAATCACTAAAGCCACATCAGCTTGTTCAAACTGAGGATTAATATCATCCATGTCGTACAACTGCGTGTAAGGCACATTCGCCTCAGCCAATAACACATTCATGTGCCCCGGCATTCTTCCAGCTACCGGGTGAATGGCATACTTAACATCTACGCCCATCCGTTCTAATTGATCTGACAATTCGCGGACGCTATGTTGTGCTTGGGCAACTGCCATGCCATAACCAGGTACAATCACCACAGAACGAGCGTATCCCAACATCATCGCTCCTTCTTCGGGATCGATGCTGCGGACAGTTTGATCTGTTGCACCACCACCAGCAGCCCCACCGCCAGCAGCACCAGCTGTACCAAAAGCGCTGAACAGCACGCTGAAGAGGGAGCGGTTCATTGCTTTACACATAATTTCGGTGAGGATTAACCCAGAGGCTCCCACCAACGCCCCAGCGATGATTAACATATTGTTCATCACCACAAAACCAGCAGCCGCCGCCGCCACACCTGACAAGGAGTTCAACAGCGAAATTACCACGGGCATATCGCCACCACCAATGGGGATGACGAACATCACACCCAGCACCAAGGAAACAGCAACTACTCCCAAGAATATGGGTAGGCTATCTGGTGTGATGATTAAGTAAACACTGCCAGCTACGTAAGCAGCCAGAAGCAGCAGGTTAAATGGTTGCTGGAAAGGAAATGTAATCGGGGAACCACTGATTAAACCTTGCAATTTGGCAAAGGCGAGAAAACTACCTGTGAAGGTAACGCCACCGATTAACACATCCAGCAGCATGGAAATGTTCACATCTAGGGGTACGGGTGCGCCAGAATCCAATAACCGCCAGAATTCGGCAACGGCGACTAAAGCGGAAGCCGCACCACCCAAACCGTTGAGCAAACCCACCATTTGGGGCATTTCTGTCATTTGCACTTTGTAGGCAACGATCGCACCAATTCCCGATCCAATTGCCAAGCCTAACAAAATCATTTCATAGTTCAACACGTGTTGATCTAGCATTGTGGCCACAATTGCCAGCAACATCCCCACTGCTGCAATGACATTACCATTTCGTGCTGTCGCTGGCGAACCCAGCTTTTTCAAACCAAAAATGAATAAGGATGCAGCGACTAAATATGTCAGCTGAATGCCAGTTGGTAAAAAGTCGCTCACGCCTTAATCTCCTTTTTCTTGAACATAAGCAGCATTCTGTCTGTGACGAGGAAACCACCAACAACGTTGACAGTTGCTAGTACCACAGCAATTAAACCGAGAATCACTGACACACTCGTTTCTCTAGCACCTGAGGCCACAATTGCCCCAAGTACTGAAATGCCAGAAATTGCGTTTGAGCCTGACATTAAAGGTGTGTGTAGCGTAGGTGGTATTTTGTTGATGACTTCAAAGCCAATAAAAGACGCCAGAACAAACACAAACAAAGCAGCGAGTAATGCCTCTGTCATGAAATAAAACTCCTCTTGGGAATGGGTACTGGGTACTGGGGATTGGGTACTGGGGATTGGGTATTGGGCATAGGACATAGAGCAAGGGGCAAAGGGTAAACGTAAAGATCTCTCCTTTTCCCTTTAACCTTTCCCCTTTTCCCTTAGCGAAGCCATCTCCCTAGTCGCCAGTCCCCAATCCCTAATTAACCGCAGGTTCTTGAGTATTCAAAGCTTGTAGCGCCTCACGCACTCGTTGATTGCGAATTTCACCTGCGTGGGTAACGCAAGCTGCCTCAACGATGTCGTCGCCAAAGTCAACTTGCAAAGCTTTTTCTTTGTTAATTAATAATTGGATTAACGATGTCACGTTCTTGGAATACAATTGGCTGGCGTGGACTGGCATCGAGGATGGTAAATTGATGGGGCCAATAATTGTGACGCCATTCCAAACAATATCTTTGCCGGGTTCGGTGCAAGCGCAGTTACCACCCTGTTCGGCAGCTAAATCTACAATTACTGAACCGGGTTTCATCTGTGCCACCATTTCTTCTGTCACGAGTCGTGGTGCTTTTTTGCCAGGTACTTGGGCGGTGGTAATCACTACATCGCTATTTTTGATGTGTTCGGCGACAACTTCTTGGGTACGTTGTTTGCTAGCCTCAGAAATTTCTTTGGCGTAACCACCAGCAGCGACGGTTTCTTCTTCGAGTTTGACTTCGACGAATTTTGCCCCTAAGCTTTGCACTTCTTCTTTCACAGCGGGACGAATATCGAAGGCTTCTACTACTGCTCCCAAGCGTCTAGCGGTGGCGATCGCTTGCAATCCAGCCACGCCAGCACCCATAATAAATACTTTCGCTGGAGCGATGGTGCCTGCGGCTGTTGTCAGCATGGGGAAATATTTCGGTAATGCAGCTGCGGCAATCAATACTGCCTTGTAACCTGCTAGTGAAGCTTGCGAGGACAAAGCATCCATGCTTTGCGCCCTGGTGGTACGGGGAATTAGTTCCATACTCAAGGCTGTGACTTTGCGATTTGCCAATTGCTGTGCCACCACAGGATTTCCTAAAGGATTCAGGAAGCTAACTAATACAGCTCCTTCCTTTAACAAATCAACTTCTGAACGTCCATCTTCTCGTTCTTGGGGTGGGCTAACTTTGAGCAGAATGTCTGCTTCGCTCCATAATTTAACAGAATCGCTAATAATTGTGGCTCCTGCTGCTTCATAAGCAGGATCGCTAAAAAAGGATCGCTCTCCTGCACCCGATTCCACCCAAACTTCCAAACCTTGTTTTACCAATCGGGCAACAATGTCAGGAATTAATGCCACACGACGTTCGCAAACTTCAATTTCTTTAGCAACTGCTATTCTCATGAAATCTCCTGAAGATAAATACTTAATCTCTGCCAAGTAAGCGATCGCTCAGATGAGGGATATCTCGCACTTTTAATACTGAGGCAGGAACATCAGCCATGACTTTTACTAGTAGATTGAACCTTGAATCTTTCCTCTTCCACTCTTCGTTCTTTGTGCAAAGCCTCACTTTGCCGCTTGCAGATGTTACATTTTCAGATATTTGCAAATAGGGTTACGTATTGCACATGCTATGTTGATTCCCAAATTTTGCATCTTTATCTTCAGCTTATTTTCGGGATTGAGAAATTGGCTATTCCTTCTCTTATAGAGTAATATTGACCAAATTTTTTAAGCTTGATAATTTTCAAATCAAATTTTAATATTTGGATTTTCATTCAAACTTATTTTAATCAATTTATCTCAAGTTAACTGGCGATCGCTAATTACACGGCTCAATTTTTATAACAAAATTATTAAATTTAGATACACTTATACATATTTAGAAACACAATCTCATCTCAACTGTGTTTTCATTTAGTTCCAAATTTGACTAACCTAGCAATCAAACCAAGACTCTGTAAGAATAATGAAGTGAATTGATTTAAAGTTAAATATCTGACTAAGCAAAATTACTTTCAGCTAAAAGTCACCAAAAATGGCACTTTTTTTGTTATTCAACGTCTATTGTCAGGAAGTCCGTAGTAAAGTTTAGTAAAGAATACTAACATACAGTTATTTAGATAACAAAGTTTATATTTTGGTGGAGGGAGCCTTATGCGACGTTTACTTTCTGCTTTAGCCGTAACTAGCTTTTTGCTGGCTGGATTTCCAGTTGTGAGTTTGGCGCAAAGCTTACCTGGATTTACGCTGTTTAGCGGTGTCAAAGGCGAAAATCAGCTACCCTTCCGCTTAGATTTTGGTGGACAAACTAATGGTTGGGATCGTTATAGATTGAGGATTCCAGGTCAAAGAATGAAATTGGCAGTTGCTCAATTTGCCATTACCTATCCTGATTATTACGAAGGAATTTTTGACCCCAAAAAAATTGAGGTACGAGTCAAAGGTAAATCAGTTAAGCTTTCTGAGGTCAAGTGGGACAAAGAAGGTAAGCTAATTAGTATTTTTCCCGAAGAACCTGTACCAGCGGGTAGTGGAGTTGAGTTAGTTTTTTCTAACGTCAGAAATCCCCCCTTTGGTGGGATGTATTATTTCAACTGCCAAGTTCTCTCCCCTGGCGATGTGCCACTACTGCGCTACATGGGAACCTGGATTTTGAGTATCAGTTAATTTTGGGGAGATGAAGAGATGGCTTCGCTAAGGGAAAAGGGTAAAGGTTAAAGGGAAAACAGAGATCTTTCCTTTCCCCCTTCCCCTTTGCCCCATGCCCAATGCCCAATGCCCCATTCCCCATTTCCTGTTAAAGTGATAAAATTAGAGATTGTGAGTTTTTCTAAAAATCACCTAACAGGAGGATACTATGCAAAGAACACTAGGCGGCACTTGTCGCAAGAGAAAAAGAACCTCTGGTTTTCGCGCTCGGATGCGGACACCAGATGGCAGAAACGTAATTAGGGCTAGGAGAAGAAAGGGGCGTCATCGTCTGAGCGTTTAGGCATATGCATATAGAGTATCTGTGGCTTTGCCCAAAGCAAATCGGCTAAAATCCCGAAAAGATTTCCAGGCAGTTTTCCGGGAAGGAATTCGGCGTCATGGCTCTTATTTAACATTGAGAGCCTTAAAACCTTTATGTTTAATAAATCCTTCTTTGGAAATCGCCGCTGAGACTAAACAAGTAACTGACTCAGGACAGCTTGCCAGCACAAAAATTGGCATTTCGATTAGCACAAAAGTCAGCAAAAGAGCAGTAGTTCGCAACCGGATCAAACGGCAAATTACTGCTGCTTTGCATAACTTACTGCCGAAATTGTCACCAGGATGGCGGTTAGTGGTGGTTGTCAAACCTACAGCAGCAGAATCTAAGTGCGTAAGCCCACAATTTCTGCAAGAATTAGAGCAGTTGTTGGCACAAGCCGAGGTGTTCGATGGGCATTCGTGAAGAAGTTTATTATGAAGGCGGCCCCCATGTTGGGGATCTAATTATAAACCTGCTAATTGGGCTAACCGTTGTTGGCATACCCTTGACAGTCGGGGCAATTGTCAGAGCATTATGGCTGCGCTTCCGCATCACCGATCGCCGAGTTACTGTAACAGGAGGTTGGCAAGGACGCGATCGCACTGACGTAATTTACTCAGAAATTGTCAAAGTTGTCAAAGTCCCACGCGGCATAGGTCTTTGGGGAGATATGGTACTAACCCTGAAAAACGGCAGCCGTCTGGAGCTGCGTGCTATTCCCAATTTTCGGGAAGTCTATGACTACATTAATGAAAAAATTGCTGCGAAAAACCCCCAATATAGCGCTGCTGCCAAGAAGTGATGGCGAGGGACTGGGAAGCAGAGGAGAGATGGGGGAGTGTGGGGAGTGTGGGGAGTGTGGGGAGTGTGGGGAGAAAGAGAATTTATGCCCCCGTCTCTTCCTACACCTCCCACCCCTCCTTCTCCCTCTTCCTACTCCTCCCACACCTCCCACCCCTCCCACACTTCCTGCTTGCCCAATGCCCAAAAATTGTGCGGCTATCCGTAGCAAAGGACAGTCGCACATAAGTCATGATTTAGATAAATTAGATTCAGTCAGTTTACAGTAACTCAGGTTAAATTCAGAATAATGGATTTTGGTATCGGCTTTCTCTCGAACAACGTGATGCTGCCAATCATAGATTTTTTCTATGGAATTTTTCCTAGCTATGGATTGGCGATCGTTGCTTTGACACTGATAGTCCGCTTTGCGCTCTATCCCCTGAGTGCTGGCTCAATTCGCAACATGCGGAAGATGCGAATTGTACAACCTCTGATGCAAAAGCGGATGGCAGAAATCAAAGAGCGCTATAAGGATGATCCGCAAAAGCAGCAGGAAGAAATGGTCAATGTCCAAAAAGAATTTGGCAACCCTTTGGCTGGCTGTTTTCCATTGCTGATCCAAATGCCAGTTTTATTAGCGCTGTTCGCCACTTTGCGGGGTTCGCCTTTTGCAGGTGTGAACTACAGCGTTAACTTACAAATCTTTCCCGCAGAACAAATCGAACAAATTCAACCCCAAGCCTTTGCCACTCCTCCTCAAAATATCTACATTGCTGATGGCGAACACGTTAAGGTAACTGCAATTCTTCCTAGCGGTAACAAACTCGCTGTGGGCGAACAAACCAAAATACAATATCAAACCATCGAAGGCAAACCATTTCAGGTACTTTTAGCAGAACACCCAGAAACTAAACTGATTCCTGAGTGGAAAGTCACCAAAGGCGAAGAAAGGGTAAAAATTGACGCCCAAGGCAATTTGGAAGCCTTGCAGCCTGGAGAAGTGACCATTCAAGGAACAATTCCTGGGCTAGCAGCCGATAAAGGATTTTTATTTATTGATGCTTTAGGTAGAGTTGGCGCACAAGATCCAGATGGCACAATCCACTGGGATATTGTTGCCATGATTGTCTTCTTTGGAATTAGCCTTTATGTTAGCCAAATGCTTTCCGGGCAAAATTCCAGCGGTGGCAATCCTAACCAGGATACAGTTAACAAAATCACCCCAGTCATTTTTTCTGGAATGTTTTTGTTCTTCCCCCTACCAGCTGGGGTACTGATGTATATGGTGATTGGTAATATTTTCCAGACATTGCAAACCTATATTCTATCCCGCGAACCATTACCAGAAGAATTGCAAAAAATCGTAGACACTCAAGAAAAAGAAACAGCTAAAGAACAAAAAGCATTGCCGTTTGAGCCGACAAGTTCCAAAAAAACTGAGGCAACAAGTTCTAAGAAAACTGAGCCAACAAGTTCCAAAAAAACTGAGCCGAAAAGTTCTAAGAAAAAGGCTACAGGGGGTTCATGAGCAATATTCCCATGGAGCGAGGTCAGCAGTGGTTAAAAACACTGCTGGAACTCAGTGGGATATCTACTGAGATCCACGGTAGTTTAGAAGCTGCCCAACCTCAAGACGAGGATTTCCTAGAATCAGATAGCTACTGGTTGACAATTGATGAAACGAATTTGACGCCAGAACAAATCCAGGTATTAATTGGCCCTGATGGTTCTGCGCTAGATGCAATTCAGTATCTAGCAAATTCGGTTCTCAACTTAAGCCAATCCCAGGAAGGACAAGCTTCTTACACCATTGAATTGAATGGCTACCGTGTCAAAAGACAAGCCGAAATTCGCGCATTAGCAGAAGCAGCAGCCGATGAAGTGCGCTTTTCTGGTAGAGAAGTAGAAATTAAATCTCTCAGTTCTGCGGAACGGCGTCAAGTCCATACTTTCTTGAAGGACTTTGAAGATTTGGAAACCTTCAGTCGTGGCAAAGAACCACATCGTCATTTGGTTGTGCGTCCGGCTGCGTTGGAGTAAGTTAGGGATTAGAAGTACAGACGCGATTAATCGCGTCTGTACATGGGTTAAGAGTGAATTGAGAACTCTAACGAGATAATTTCAAAATTTCTATTATCCCTAAGAGATAAAATAAAAAATGTATTATCAGCGCAATTGCTGAAAATCAAGATAAATTTTCGTGAGGATGTCTCACAAATCCTATGGACGCAATTTATATTCCGCAGCTAACTAGAGCATCGGAGCGGACAGAGGAAGTTCAAGTTAAGGAATTTCTGCCTGGTCTGGAAACGTTGACACCAGTTCGCGGTCGTGTACGCGTACAGCATCATGGTAATTATCTGGAAGTATCCGGTCAAGCAGAAGCTATTATTACTTGTACCTGCAACCGCTGTTTGCAGCAATATAATCAACGCTTGGGGATTGATACGAAGGAAATCATCTGGTTAGATGAAACTGCAAATCAGTTAAAAGACTTGCCTTTAGAAAGGGAAGTAACTATGGAAGATTTGGTAGAAAGTTTACCACCAGATGGTTATTTTTATCCCAGTGAATGGCTGTATGAGCAAATGTGCTTAGCAATGCCTCAACGCCAACTGTGCGATCGCAATTGTCCAGGTATTCCACCAAGTACTACTGTTGATGATTCTGATAGTTCCGAAACTCCAGTTGATAACCGTTGGGCTGGTTTGGAAGCATTGAAAAAGCAACTTCCAGGATAGTTATTAACGCGCCGTTAACTCTATTACGGCGCGTTAATTATCTATTTGTAAGTATTAATCGCCTAGAATATTAATGCGCTTGATAAACTTTACTCTTGTTTAAAAAATCCTTTTTCGTGCAGGAAAATAGCAACTTGGTCAGTATATTCAGTGACTAATTCTGTTAACATTTCTTTAGTCATTGCTGTATTTTCTGAAATATCTTTTTAATTTTCTATAACTTCTTGAGACTTTTTAGTAAAAATTTCATACGTTTGGTTATTATTTATAGCTTTTAATAGATAACTCAAAGAACTTTGAACTTGCTGTAAATTATTCTCTCGAAGTCTTATAGTTTCCAAAACTTTATCTCTAGAGAGCTTAATCTCAATCACTTTATCTATAGTTTTTTGACCCATAAAATCAAAAGAATAAAGTTTTTGACATTCTATTCCTGTGTAATTATCTGATAATAGTACTAAAAATTTGAACGTACTGAAAAGCTCAATATAAGCATAGAGTATTTGTTCGCTAGGATTGCCTGCAACAAATAAAGTATGTAAAATTTCTATATTTTCTGAATTGGAATTAGTAATATTCTCTGGATGATAGTGCCAAACAATATTATTTAACTAACCATCTCTTATATAAGGAATTAAGTGTGAAATATAATTTCGCTTTCACAAATATAACAACTAGGCATAATTTTCTTGGGGAGTAGGTTTTAGGAGGAGTGATACCGATTATTTTTAATTTACTGAGAAACTTCAGAATTTCGGTTTCTCAAGCTATCTACCAGTAACTATTGTTCAATAGAGCCTTCAGATTTCTCTAACTTTTCTAAAGCATCTTGAAGGGCTTGACGCATAAATCCTGAAGGGTCAGGTAAGCTTTTGACTCGTTCATACATTGACTTTGTAACCTTAACTGCCAGCATTTTATTCAACGCTTCATCCCCTGACGGAGAAAAGCCATATTTTTTTAAATCTGGGTTCCCGCCTTTTCGAGCCATTAAGAAACCATACAAATATTGACTTATTAATTGGTTAACCAATATATAAATATAAGTGGCTATCAACTTTCCACGGCGGATAGCCACTATATCCACTTTGAGAAGTAGACAATATTATGTTTACACGATCGCAACTCGAAATTAAAACTCTCAACGAATTACGTAATTTATGTCGTAAGTATGGCATTCAACCAACAGGTAATCCTGGTTACAAAGTCAGCTACATCACTTCCCTCATGGCATTCCCTGAGTTAGCCATTAAGCAAATGAGAGATGCTAGAGGGTTAAAAAGACCTAGCTGGGACAAATTGGAGGTTTTAAGGAAATGCCTAGATGAAATGAGTACACCAACTGACGAGCAGTCAGCATTAATTAAAGCCACAATGGAGGGCAGAAGAATGTCTTACCCCAGTCGTTTTGACCAAGAGACGTTACTCGCTATTTATAAAGCTAAGTTACATTTAGAACAAGCAATAGACTTCATACATCGGTAAGCTTTAACTCATACCCTCCTATTTGGAGGGTTTTCTTATGGAGATAAATTATTGGATAAATTTAAACAGTAAAGACAGTAGGAATTAGTACAGTAATTGAAGTTGAAAAAATTTTTGTATTTTATTTTTAAATAAATTTAAAAAAACTGGAGTCCGTCAGATTGATAGGAGTGAGTTTATGAGTTTCCGTGACGAGTTTAAACTACTGCTACGCGCCCGCTACCCTTTGATTTATATTCCTACCTATGAAGAAGAACGAGTAGAAGCATCTATCCGCGAAGAAGCAGCAAACCAAGGCAATCGCCCGGTGTATACTTGGGATTTTGTCGATGGTTATCAGGGAAATCCTAATGATGCGGGGTTTGGGCGGCGTAATCCGCTGCAAGCTTTGGAATTCGTGGAAAAATTACCAGCCTCAGCGCCAGCAGTATTGATTTTACGAGATTATCATCGCTTTTTAGAAGATGTGGCCATCGCCCGCAAACTCCGCAACCTCGCCCGACTCCTGAAGTCGCAACCAAAAAATATTGTACTGCTGTCGCCGCGCATCGCCATTCCTGACGATTTAACCGAAGTGTTGACTGTCGTCGAGTTTCCCTTACCCAACGCCCCAGAAATTAAAACTGAGGTAGAACGCTTACTGCAAAGTACTGGGAACTCCCTTTCTGGAAAAGTTTTAGATGACTTGGTGCGCTCTTGTCAAGGACTTTCGATGGAACGGATTCGGCGAGTTTTGGCAAGAGCGATCGCTAGCCACGGGGAATTGCAGCCTGAAGACGTGGATCTGGTTTTGGAAGAAAAACGCCAAACTATCCGCCAAACCCAAATCCTCGACTTCTACCCCGCCACTGAGCAAATTTCTGATATCGGCGGACTGGATAACTTAAAAGACTGGCTGATTCGTCGGGGAGGGTCATTTAGTGAACGGGCAAGGCAGTACGGATTACCGCACCCCCGTGGTTTAATGTTGGTGGGTATTCAGGGAACTGGTAAATCGTTAACGGCAAAAGCGATCGCTCATCACTGGCATTTACCCCTATTACGTTTGGATGTCGGGCGGTTATTTGGTGGTTTGGTAGGTGAGTCCGAATCTCGCACCCGCCAAATGATTCAGGTAGCTGAAGCCCTTGCCCCTTGTATTTTGTGGATTGATGAAATAGATAAAGCCTTTTCGGGACTTGGTAGCAAAGGTGATGCGGGCACTACTAGCCGTGTGTTTGGCACATTTATTAACTGGCTAGCTGAAAAAACCTCACCCGTGTTTGTCGTCGCCACCGCTAACGATATCCAAGCCCTACCACCAGAAATGCTGCGTAAAGGGCGGTTTGATGAAATTTTCTTTGTCGGTTTGCCCACCCAAGAAGAGAGAAAAGCAATTTTTAATGTTCATTTATCCCGACTGCGCCCCCACAACTTAAAAAGTTATGACATCGATAGGTTAGCTTATGAAACACCTGATTTTTCTGGGGCAGAAATTGAGCAAACTTTAATTGAAGCCATGCACATTGGATTTAGCCAAAACCGTGATTTTACTAAAGACGATATTTTAGAGGCTGCCAGTCAAATTATCCCCTTAGCACGAACCGCCGTAGAGCAAATTCAGCAACTTCAAGAATGGGCTGCTGCGGGGAGGGCGCGTTTAGCATCGAAACACAGCCCTTTGAGCGATAGCTTCGGTAAGTTACGCTGATGGGATTTTGGATTTTAGATTTTGCGAAAAGTTTGAGCGCCGGCTCCCGGCGCTCAAAGCTTTTCAAGACAGATTTTGGATTGGGGATTTCTCTGTGTTAAAGGGTTCTATGAATCCATCTGTTGCATTCATTTTCCAAATTGGTATAACAGAGTGGCACTTAGAATAATCGATTGGAATAGAACTGCGTCCCCTTGTAGTCTCTTTACAATCCAAAATCCAAAATCCAAAATCCAAAATTGATTGACCCCTAGATAATCAGGTATTAATTATGTTTTCTGGCTTAATAAAGTATTTACTTGGATTTTTCTTAGCGATCGCTGTATTAATTGGTAGCGGTGTTGCAGTTGCACTCTATTTTATGAATCGCACCGGCATACCCCCTGCCAAACCGATTTTCTCCAATGATAGCCCCTCGGTGAAAGCCCAAGCTCCAAAAGCAACTGAGCCTGGAGGTAAACCCACCCCTACACCTAGCCCCACTAAATCACCTTCCAGTCCAACCCCTACTCCTTCCTCCACTGAATCACCTAAACCTACCCCATCCCCGACACCATTGCCATCAGGAGCTTACCGAGGACGTGTGAATTGGGCTGAAGGCTTGAGTTTGCGGGCACAACCAAATCAAGACGCTGAACGTATTGGTGGCGTTGGTTTTAATCAGAAAATTATTGTCTTGGAAGAAAGCGAAGATAAAGCTTGGCAAAAAATCCGTTTGGAGGATAGCGGACAAGAAGGTTGGGTCAAAGCAGGTAATACTGAAAAAACTGATGAACAATAGGTATGGGGCATGGGGTATTGGGCATTGGGCATTGGGCATTGGGTATGGGGAGAGGGAAAGGGGTAAGGGGAAAAGGGGAAAGATTAAATTTATTCCTTTTCCCTTTAACCTTTAACCTTTTCCCCTGCTTGCCCTGCTCCCCCATCTGCCCTACTTCCCGACTCCCTACTCCTCTAGTTGTAAAGAATCATACAAAAATAAATATTACACAGAGTAAATTGTATAATCTTGTATGGTCATAACTTGAAAAAAAACAAGTGGAAACAGGGGTAAATAGCTCTTTAACCGAGCTAGCCTCAGCCTTGGAGGCATCTGAAAGTATCAAGGTTGTTCATCTGCCAATTATTTTAAAACTTTTGAATTGGAAAAATTTACCTAGCTCTGCTGCGATGCGTCTTTTGTCTGTAGCATTGAGTATGGGAATTCTCAGTGTTGCTGGGGAAGTTTTAGCAGTTCAGAAAATTGGAAGTAATAATTCGCAAGTCGCCAGTAGCCAAAGATGTTTAAAAAAGTTAGGCTACTTTAAAGGCCCGGTAACAGGCAAGTTTGCTAGTTTGACTCAGAATGCTGTAATCAAATTTCAGCAAGCCAATAGATTACCTGCGGTTGGGTTTATAGGCCCTAGTACTCAAAGAGTGTTGCAAAGAGCGTGTCAGAGTAAAACTTCTAGTAGGAATGTTAATCGAAATTCGCCATCGGCAGTAAATCAATATCCTACTCTCTCTCAAGGTAGCACTGGTGCAGCCGTGACCAAGTTGCAACAGCGTCTAAAGCAGCGCGGTTACTTTAATGCTAATCCTACAGGAAATTTCGGGCGAATTACTAAAGATGCTGTGATTGCATTCCAGCGAAATGCCGGTATATCCGCCACTGGAGTTGTCGGTCGGCAAACTTGGAACGCACTACTAGGTTCTTCTCCGGCTCCAGCTAGATCGGGTCTTTCCAGTCAACAAATCAGAGAACTGCAAGAGCGTTTACGACAACTAGGTTATTTTAAAGCTAATCCCACTGGGACTACTGGGCCAATTACCAGAGAAGCGATCGCCAACTTTCAACAAGATTATAGACTACCAGTCAATGGCACAGCCAATGCCCAAGTTTTAGCAGCAGTACGTAGAGCCTCAGCTGGTGGATATGCTACTCAACAACCAGCAAGAAATTATCTCACTGTTGGCGATCGCTCAGATAATGTCAGATTAGTTCAAGACCGCTTGTTCCAATTAGGCTTTTTTAATGCCAATTCTGATGGCTATTACAGTGATTATACTAGAGACTCTGTAATGGCATTCCAGCAATCTTCTCGACTCAATTCTACTGGAAATGTAGATTGGCAAACTTGGGAAGCATTAGGATTGAATAACTTAAATGTGGGCAATTCCGTTGAAACTAACCGCTATGTAGTACCCGTTACTAATGGCTATTTATCACCTGAAACTAACGGCAACATCTTAGCTGGTAACCCTCGCTATACAGTTATTGTGCCAATTTTCAGTAATGATACTCTCACTAAAGTGCAACAATATATACCTAATGCTGTGGCAGAGCAATCAAACCTGGGGGATTATGTGAATGCTGGAGCATTTAGCGATCGCGCCGAAGCAGAAAGGGTAACGAAAATGCTCCGCTCCTATGGTCTGGATGCACGGGTTAAATACAATTGAACAATTTTCCAAGTTAGAAGTCAAAATTCATAATTACTTAGTTATGATGTTTACGACTGTCTATGCCTACTGCTCTCAATAATTTCCTGTAGCTTTATTGTTAAGTAGGTCGGTGTTAAAAATTGTCGTTATGAAAAGGCAGGAGGCAGGAGGCAGAAGGGAAGAGGTTTTTAGACAAATTTACTTTTCGTTACATACTTTGGTTTTTTTGCACCTTTCTACTTAATTTAATACGAATTATTAAATTGACAAACTCAACTGCGAACCTTGCTGAGTTTTATTCACCTCAATTCTGGCTTGGAAAGCTTCTTTGAGGTGGGGCATGTGGGTGACAGTGAGAATGCAAGCGAAATCAGAAGCGATCGCATTAATCGCTGCAATCAAGCGATCGCATCCTTCAGCATCCTGTGTACCAAATCCTTCATCTACAATCAACAATTGCAACGCCGCCCCTGCCCGTTGCGCTAATAATTTCGCCAACGCTAAACGGATAGCAAAGTTAATTCTAAAAGCTTCTCCACCAGAATAAGTTTCATAAGCCCGCGTTCCTCTGGAATCGGCGATTAAAATATCTAGGGTGTCTATTAATTTGGCATTTTTCTTAGTTGATTTTCCATTACGCCCGGCTTTTTGAGTGATAAATTGTACGTGAAATTGATTCGCACTCAAACGCGAAAGCAATTGATTTGTCTCCGCTTCTAGTTGCGGCAAGACATTTTCAATCATCAGTGTTTGGATGCCATTTTTACCAAAAGCCTGCGCTAATTCCTGATAAACACGTTGTTGGTGCTTGGAAGATTGTAGTTGTTTATATTGTTGTTCGTATTGAATTTGCAGCGTTTGGAGTTGATGCACCAACTGTTCTAAACGCCCCAACTTGGCAATTTGCTCGTCGAGTTGACGCCTGCGTATTGCTAGCTGCTGCTCTAGGGCTTGAATTTGGGCAGATGGGTTGGCTGTTGCTTGTAGTTGCTCGATTATGCTTTCGATTTGGTTGGCAAGTTTTTGTCGCTCCGTTATTCTGACACCTCTAGATTCTTCTAGTTCTTGCAATCTCGTCTGGAGTTGGGGATACTGCTGCTGGGCTGCGAAAAGTTGCTGATAACGCAAATGCCAAGATTGAGCTTTCTTGACAGCCATGCGGAGGTTGTTGTGCAGTTCCGAACTGTAGCCAATTTCAACAATGTGACGTTCTAGAGCCGCAATTTGTTTGGCACATTCAGAATTAGTTTGTTCTAGGTGAATTCTGGCTTGTAATTCAGCAATAGTAGCTATTAGTTCTGGCTTTCGGGCTACTAGCTGTGCTTGTCGCTTAGTAGCGTCTTTAATCTGGCTTTGTTTAATTTCTGCCCAACGCCAGCGCTCAACTTCGCTGCGAGCTAGGGCATGGTCTTGTTCATTATAATTAACTTGTTGCAGATATTGGTCTAACTTTCGCAGTTCGGCTTGTTGTTCCGGAGCGTAATCACCAGCTTGTAGCGATCGCTCTAAATGTTGTTTTTCAGCATAAATTTGTTGTAATTGATGTTGGACATCAGTCGTCGCTTCTAACTGTGCTGCCAATTGTCCCCGCTGTTCGCGCAAACCGTCATAAATTGCTAATTGTTGCGATATTTCACGATATTCCTGCCTCAATACCTGAATTTCTCTATCAGACACAGCCATTTGTTCCCGCACTACCCAAAACTGTCCTTGAGTTTCATCTAATTCAGTTTGAGTTTTTTCCACCACACGGCTCCAATGATGTTCGTCTAAAGGACGTTCGCACAACGGACAAAGAGCATCGGGATTTTGCAGCATTTGGAGTTTTTGCTCTAATTCTCCCAACAGTTTTTCATAATCCCGTTGATGAGCTTGTAGGCGTTCGATAAAGTGACGCCTTTCTTGCCCTTTTTCCTGGACTCTTTGCAGATAAACCCGCTTTTTGTCCAGTTCTTCAATTTGGATTGCGACATCCATCACCGCTTGTTGTAGTTGCGGTTGGCGTCGTTGTTGGCGTTGCAATTGATTTTCTGTATTTTGTAGTTGTTCGAGTCGCGCTACCAAGCCAGCATGAGTCCGATCTAATTGGCTTTGTAAAGCTGCTCGTTGTTGCAACAAAGGAGTCACCTGCATTTGCAATCGATCTAAATGAGCGAGATGGTGACGTGCTGCACCTAGTTGTGACAAAGCAGCTTCGACTTCACCTGATTTGGTGAGAGTTTGCTGAATTTCTCGCTCTTGTTGCTGCAAAGCTTCGAGTTGGGCTTGGGCTTGTTGCAGTTGTCGTTCGATTTCCTGAATTTGTTTGGTAAGCTGTTGTTGCTTTTGTTGGCGAGTTTGTTGGGCGCGGGTGTATTCTTCAAACTTGGTAGCAAAAGCTTCTTCTTGAGATTGCAGACTTTGATATTGGGCGTATCCAGCCTTAATCTCAGCTTCTTGATGTAAAATTTTCTCTATCTCTGATAGCTGAGAGCCAACCGCTAACTGTTCTTGTTGTAGGCGATCGCAGTCTTGGTTAAGATTTTGATATTGCTGCTTGACAAAATTCAGTTGTTGTTCCCAGTTTTGGCGCTGGTGCTGGACAACTTGCAAACTTTGTAATTGAATATTGTCAAAAGCTTGTACTTGTTGTAATTGATTGAGTTCAGCTTCTAACTGTTCTCTTTGCGCCTCAGTCGTCTTTTGTTGTTGCAGCTGAATTTTAATCGCATCCAAAGAACGCTCTAATTCCTCCGCCCGTGCTTTGAATTGACGAGAAGATTCCTTTGCCCGTTCTTCTAAATCATCGTACTGATTGAGTTTTAACAACTCTGCTAAAATTTCTTTGCGTTCCGTAGGCCGTTTGAGCATGAATTCATCAGCTCGACCTTGACGCAGATAGGCAGAATTAATAAAAGTATCGTAATCGAGCTTAATGTGTTCTAAAATCGAATCTTGGGTTGCCCTTACCCCTTTGCCGGTGAGTGGGCGAAAGCCAGAAGGTGTTTCTATTTGAAATTCCAGGACGCTAGTAGCACCCCGAATGCGAGTGCGAATCACCCGATATGTTTGCTGATTACTTTGGAAAGTAAAATCAACCCGAACTTCTTTTGCACCAGAATAAATAACATCGTCTTCAACACTGGCGCGGCTTTCACCCCAAATTGCCCAAGTGATTGCTTCTAAAAGAGAAGATTTACCCGCACCATTGGAACCAGAAATACAAGCCGTATGCAAACCACGAAAATCTAAAGTTGCATCACGGTAACTAAGGAAGTTTTTGAGGATAAGTTGTACTGGGATCATTCACGCTATGGCGCCACATCTACTTTTAATCATTAAGAGTACAGATGCACTGTTTGTTAGTTTAGCTATCTAAATATCAGGTTTCTAGTCCTGAAGACATCAAATTTACAAAAATTTACAATTTGATGAGTGAATTTTTCTTGTTGCATGAATAATTTTTGCTCTATTCAGAAAAAATTAAACAGTGGCAAAGACTCTCCTTTATTTGTTGGTACTGGCGGAGAATAAAAAATCAAAACAGATGGGGAGGATAAGTGGGGTGAAGGACATAACAATTTAAAATTCTCTCTTGGAAAGTTCTGAACGGAGGAAACCTCCGCTCAGACTTTCCGCAAAATTCTTTGTTGCTAGATGGTATATCTGAACCAACTTAGTATATGGAACTTCTATTTGATTTTTGAACTAACTCGTTCTCAACTGGATTCCCTACTCCCAACTTCCCTGGCTATTACTTGACGAGGTATCAACAGTCCAATATATTTACCTAGAGCAATGAGGAAGTTCAATATGCGATGGGGATAAATCGCCAATTTGGCAGTAAAAATCAGCACAAATGTAGCGCTGAGATGATATCCTGGCGATCGCTTTGCTGTTTTCCAAGTTGCTAAACCAGCCACATCACCAGTAACGTTTTGCGTTTGCTTTTCGAGAAGTTGGTGAAGTTGTATTGCGTAAAAATCCAAAAGTTTCAAATACTCAGGCAGTAATCCGATGATTGAAAAAACAGTAAAAGTAATAAAAGGCGAATTATTGCCAGAGGGAGATTATGTTTCACCAGGATTTTCCATTATTCAGCCAGATTCATGTTTTCCTAATATGATTTTGGGAAATACATATGATAGTTTTTGGTTTTATCTGCGGCGTGATATTCCTCACAACTGGTACGTAGATCGGCGACAGCCAGGTACAGGATTTGTTAGCAGAGATGAAGCTCATATTCTTTACAATACAGCCTTAAAATTTCAGGGGAAAAAAGCTTTAGAAATAGGCTGTTGGATGGGTTGGTCAGCTTGTCATTTAGCTTTAGGAGGAGTTGAGCTAGATGTTATCGATCCGATGCTATCCACAGAATTATTTTATGAAAGCGTCACCGATTCACTAAAATCAGCCGGCGTCAAAGAATCTGTAAATCTTTTACCAGGATATAGCCCCCAAGCAGTAGAAGAATTAGCAAATAAATTTCAACGTAAATGGTCATTGATATTTATAGATGGTCATCACGAAACACCAGCGCCACTCAATGATGTAATGATTTGCGAAAAATTTGCCGAACCAGATGCATTAATTTTATTTCACGATTTGGCTTCTCCCGATGTTGGTGAAGGATTGGACTATTTGAAAAACAAAGGCTGGAACACAATGGTATATCAAACTATGCAAATCATGGGAGTTGCATGGCGCGGAAATGTTGAACCAGTAATACATCAACCAGATCCTGAAATTAACTGGCGCTTACCTCCACATTTACAAAAGTATTCTGTTAGCGGTTCAATTCCAAATGTGCTGGAAGATAAATCTAGAAAAATGCTCAAATCAGTCCGACCAAATACTTTATTAAATCAAGCAAAGTTATTATCGCTGTATAGTCACGCAGACCAACTATATTATTATCTTTCTTGGCTGCCACAAATGTTAAAACAGGCGATCGCCAAAAAGAAACCCCAGGAACGCTACTGATTATCAAATCCTAAGAACATCTTCATGGGATGGGCACAATTGCCCGTCCTAATATTGTGAAATGGTTAATGGCGATCGCGATCGCTTCACCTAGATCGAGGTATCAACAATCCAATATATGTACCGACAGCAAATTTTGTTAAATCTAGAAATTGCGGGCGACTCTTTTCGTCAATGACTGCAAGTGTCAGAGAGCCAATTACCATAATTAAAGTCACAGCAGCCAGTACTTCATCTCTTGAAGGAAATTTTTTAGATAACATAATAGATTCCCCAAATTGTTTGAATCCTCACACCACTATCTTTGCAGCCACCTGATTGCTTACAAGCTTGCAAAATGAGTGACTTGTGTATGCGATGAGGATGAATTGCCAAATTGGCAGTTACAATCAGCAAAAGTGTAGTTGTTAGATTATGAGTGGGCGATCGCTTTCCTGTTCTCCAGAAGGTATCCAAAAAGCAAAAAAAGCTTTAATTCGTTATTCCTTAACTCAAAAAGCATTAGCTTATGAGCTAGAAGTAACTCGCCAGCCAGTAGGAAAATTTTTTACAGGTAAGCCTGTTGACCGCAATCTTTTTGTTAGGATTTGCGACAGGCTAGACCTAGAGTGGGAAGCAATAGTTGTTGAAGCAGAGGTAAATCAAGATCACAGTATTAATATTGATGCCCTAGTTAAAGAAGTACGCGAAAAGATAAAACCCCTCATTCAAGAACGCTGCGGTACAATGCGCGTGCTAGATATGACTCAGCCTATTGAGTTGAATGACATTTATACCAGCGTCAATATCTTGGAAAAAATTACTGGGCGACAACGGTTAGGAATTGATCAATTATTGCAACAGTGTACTAGCGAAGATTTTGATCGTTTTGGACTGAGCAACGTAACTGAAAAACGAGTGCTAGGAATAAAGGCGGTTGAAAAATATCCCAAGCTAATGATTTTAGGAAAGCCTGGTGCAGGTAAAACCACATTTTTGAAATATTTAGCAATGGAGTGTATTGAGAGTAAGTTTCAGAGCAATTGTGTGCCAATGTTTATTGCCCTCAAAGACTTTGCTGAAGCTGCAAATAAACCCACTTTATTAGAATTGATCATTAAAGTTGTAAGGCAGGTGTTTCGCCTACCCTTGATGAATAGCAGCCACAATACCCACCAATCACAAGGGCAAGATGCCTGTACTACGAATACTGAACAATTGTTAAGTCAAGGTAGAATACTGATTTTACTTGATGGCTTGGATGAGGTTAGAGAAGAGGATAGTAACCGTATCTTAAACGAGATTGATCGGTTCTCTGAGCGATTTTATAAGAATAACTTTGTTATGACCTGCCGTATTGCAGCACGAGAATATACATTTGAGAAGTTCACAGAGGTAGAAGTTGCTGATTTTGATAATGAACAAATTGCTAGCTTTGCAAGGAAGTGGTTTAAGGGAAAATTTGTCAAAGCAGAGAGTTTTATTAAACGATTAAAAGACAATCAGCAAATTCAAGAACTTGCAACCAATCCTCTACTACTAACCCTTCTATGCTTGGTATTTGAAGAGTCTGGGGATTTTCCGGCAAATCGTTCTGAGTTGTACAAAGAAGGGTTAGATGCACTGCTAAAAAAATGGGATGCTAAACGTGGGATTCAGCGTGATCATGTTTACAAAAAGTTATCAGTCCAACGTAAGGAAGATTTACTCAGCAAAATTGCCTTGAATACATTTGAACGGGGAGATTATTTCTTTAAGCAGAAGGAAGCAGAGCAATACATTATAGAATATATTCGGAATTTAGCTGATGTCGATATTGATCCAGAAATATTACAACTAGACAGTGAGAGAGTTTTGAAATCAATTGAATACCAACACGGGTTATTGGTAGAACGAGCAAAGGGGATTTACTCATTTTCTCATTTGACATTTCATGAGTATTTCACAGCTAGGGAATTTGTTATTGGGAGACACTCATCAGTGGAAGCTTTCAAAAATCTAGTCAGTCACATTACTGAGAAACGCTGGCGGGAAGTATTATTGTTAGCAGTAGGAATGTCACCAAGTGCGGATTATTTATTGCAATTTATGAAAAAGCAAGTTGATGGAATTATCGCTGATGATAATAATTTGCAGCATTTTTTGATGTGGGTAAATACAAAATCTACTTCTGTACAAGTTAATTATACGCCAGGAGTAGTTCGCTCATTTTATTTTTTTTGTAGTACTAGTGATTGCCTTCCTTACAATGTTGATCTTTTGAATACTAGTTTTAATATTGATTTTAATAGCACTATAGGTATGGCATACAACGCTATTGTGCAGAATGTAGAAAATCTTGTAACTACCATCACAAATGAGATTGATTCATTTACTGAAAATGATCTTATTTTTGATTGTGTTCTTGATTACTGTCTAAGTGTAAATCTTAAGGAAATAGGTTTTATAAAAAATGTTTATACTATTGCTTGCTTCCTTTCTCGTATTCGTGGGCTTAAACGCGATCGTGAGTTACAGCGCTTATTACAAGAACTCCAAAGGCAAATGCCTGATCTAGATAGAGACAAAAAAAAATTTGATAAATGGTGTCAATATAACAGTCAAGATTGGATTAAACAATTAAGAAAGATAATAAATAAGTATCGCAATATTGGTTATGATTGGCAGTTTAGCTATGAACAAAAGGAATTACTGAATCAGTATTACAATGCGAACAGGATACTGATATCTTGTCTAAATAGCGATTGTTATGTCAGCCGTGAAGTGCGAGAGCAAATAGAAGATACTTTGCTACTACCGATCGCAGAAATTAAACAGCGCCAGCAGCTATCTTAAACACTCATTTAGCAGATAGTTTATTTTTGTGTTTCATAGATAATTCAAGCGTTACATCAGTTGCTAAAACTACCAATTTAAGAATCAGCTTCCAGTTGCTTTTTATCTAATGCTAAATTCTCAGGTAACTGCCAAGAACGCCCTTGACAATAAACATAACCATTGGCGATGGAGATACCAAACATTTGTCGCATGATTCTGGTTGCTTCTTTCCTCTCTTCATCTGTTAAGTAATCCTGACCTTTGAAACCTGCTCGATAATGTCTCGGATTACCACCAGCTTCTACATAACGCTGCTTTCCAATTTCTAAAATTTCTTGGAACCTTGCATACTTTTGTTTTTGATCTTCAGTCCAATTTGCCATAATTACAAGTCCCAACTAGTCGGAACAATATCACCATTTTGCAAAATCATAGCAATCGGCAAGACTGGGCTGGGCGTATTTATATACCAATTGCCACTATCTTCATCATAGAACGTATTACCAAGTAAATCCAGCGTAGTCAGTGCGTTAATAATTAAATATTGAGCTTCACTCGGTTCCATCAGGAATTACTCTACAAATTGGCTTTAGCAATTCTAAAGGAAAGAGAAAGTATTTCCCAAGCCCTAGTAAATAATATCATAGTAATCCGCTTTGATTTTTGAGCTAACTTGGCTTATTAGCGAGTAAGTAGTAGGAAATAGGGAATAGAAAAGAAGCTTTTCGAGTTAGAAAAAAGTAAATACAAGTCTTATATAATGGAAGTAATAGTTCGCAGTGGCGTAAGTATGTGGACGTAAGCAATAAAACAAGGTCAGGAAACTATTAAACTAATTTGGCGTCATTAAGAGTATCTTGCCTCCTATTTAGTAACGCAGATTAGAAGAGTAAAAATTCTGACAAGCCATATCTCCGACCGGGTACGCCTACGCACATACTTCTAGTCAAATAAGTGCTTTTACCTTCGGAATATGACTAAAGTCATGTTCAAGAATAGTCTGAAACAAACTCAGTAAACCCTCGTCATTACACATATCATATACATAAAGGTCAACTCATCTATGACTCCTCTACTTCGATGGAAATCCGGAACTGCTGCACTCATGGCAATGGCTGTTACCACCACCGTCATTGCTCCCATGATTCCCTTTGCTCCTGCTAATGCACAATACAATGTTGGGCAATATGGAAACGTGACAATTCCTTCTGGAGTGAATCTTCCTGTTAACTACGAAAAAGAAACAATTACTATCGCTCCTGGGGAAAGTAAATCCATAACCTTGAGAATCGCGAATAATATTACTGACAAGAATAGAAACGTCTTAATTCCTGCTGGTACTAAAGTAATAGGGCGCTTAGAACCCGTTGATTTAGATGGTTATTCACAAGATGATGATAACAAAGGAAAAGGCGTGCGCTTTGTAGCCCAAGAATTAGAATTTTCCAATGGTCGCCGTCAGTCAATTAATGCAACTTCTCGCACATACACCACAACTCAAAGAGTGAAACAAGGGCCTAGCACAGGTCAAGTGTTAACTGATGCAGGTATTGGTGCAGGTGCTGGTCTTTTGGGTTCACTAATTACCGGTAATAACAGAGTTGATGATTTGAAACCTGTGATTGGTGCGGCTGCGGGTGCAGGAGCAAGCGTCCTGTTGCGGAAAAAAGAAACCAATGCGTTTGTTATCAGACCTGCACAAGATTTGAGGCTGACGCTGAATTCTAACTTAACCTTATACCGCTAATAGGTTTAACTTTATTTAAGTTGTGAATTTAATCATCAATGAATAGGCGGTCGCCACTTTAACTATAGTGTGCGATCGCCTTCATTTTTAACCCCGAAAAATCTATTTCTGTGCAACTATTTTATCTCTGCATCGTCTTAAGAGATATCTAGAGTTTTGGTAATCATTACAGCATAATTCAGCCTCTAGAAGTAAAACCAGCTTTATCCCTACCTATCAGACGCATCGTTGTGTAGCCCACCTTCGTTGAAATCTGCTTTACTGAGTAGAGCTAATCAGCAAAAGGCTAATTACCCTATTATCTATTGCTGAGAAATTGGAGTAGGTATTTTTTAATTTTAATTGTATTTTTCAAATAAATAATCTTTAGAAAAATTTCAATTAAGGGGAACATAAAACTTCAGTAATTGTCTAATTAATTAACAGTAAAAAACATAAATTTAATGGAGTAAAAAAACAATGTTTAGTTTAAATCGTTTGCAATCTGGAACAGCTGCACTCATGGCTTTAAGCGTTACAGTTGGAACTGTAGCACCCTTTGTGACAGCTGCACCTTCTTTTGCTCAAACTACTTTTTCTGATGTTTCATCTAATTATTGGGCAGCACCATTTATTCAACAATTATCACAACGAGGTGTAATTGCCGGATTTCCTGATGGTAGTTTCCGCCCTGAAGAAGCAGTAACACGCGCTCAATTTGCCGCTATGGTGAATAAAGCTTTCCAAAAAGCACAACAGCGATCGCCAATCAATTTTACTGATGTGCCTAGCAATTATTGGGGATACAGCGCCATTCAGCAGGCTTATACCATTGGTTTCTTATCAGGATATCCCGGCAATCGCTTTGAGCCTAACCAAGCTATTCCCCGCCAACAGGTTTTAGTTTCCCTTGCTAACGGTTTGGAATATAGTGCCAGCGGTAATACCGAAAGCACTCTGCAATACTTCAACGATGCTTCTAACATTGCTAGCTACGCCCGTAGCCCCATCGCTGCGGCAACTGAGAAGCAAATCGTGGTGAACTATCCCAATGTGAAGTTCCTCAATCCAACTGCAACCGCGACTCGCGCCCAAGTAGCAGCTTTTATTTACCAAGCATTAGTTAGTTCTAATCAAGCCTCAGCAATTAACTCGCCCTACATCGTAGCTCTTGGGAATACTACCCCAACACCTGTATCTGTGACAATTCCTCAAGGAACTGCTATCCCTGTCAAGTATGACAAGGCAGAAAAAATTCTGGTCACCAAAGACGAAACAGCACCTTTGACGCTGACAGTATCCCAAAGCGTAGTTACCCAAGAAGGATCTGTGGTGATTCCTGCTGGTAGCCAAGTAATTGGTCAACTCAAACCTGCTACAGGCGGTTCTCAATTCGTTGCTGAAAAACTAGTTTTGACCACAGGTCAAGAATATCAACTTAACGCTAGCTCTGAAGTGATTACCAAGACTGAAACCGTCAAAAAGGGGACTAGCGTCGGATCGATCGTTCAGAACACCGTGTTGGGCGCAGGAGCCGCCGCTGCGGTATCTGCCGTCACAGGCGATCGCGCCATCGCCACAGAAGAAGTCTTGGGTGGTGCTGGTATCGGTGCATTGATTGGTCTATTCTTCGGTAGAAATAGTGTTGACTTAATCGCAATTGACCCAAATACCGATTTACAAATGACAATCAATCAAAACTTGTTGGTTTCACTAAGGTAGTTAGGAGTGAAGAGTTATGAGTTATGAGTTATGAGTTGAAGATAGTAAAAAGTTAGGAATTAAAAGTTTTGACGAACCAATTAAAGCAAAGTTTTAATTCTGAACTCCTAACTCCTAACTCCTAACTCTCAACTTCCGGTAACCAAATAATAAATGTAGTTCCCGGTCTACTAGGTGAAGTTAATTTAGAGTTGATTGCAGGGCTGAAAACCTCGATTTCGCCCTGCATTTGTTCGATTAACTGTTTAGCGATCGCTAACCCTAGACCTGTACCGGGAATTTCTGTTTGCGCTTGTACGCCCCGGTAATGTCGTTCTCCAAGATGCTCTAAATCTTCGGGTGGAATGCCAGGGCCGTTGTCAGTGATAACAATTCCTTGAAAATTATCTTTTTGTTGCCCTGCTTGAATCAAAATTTTACCACCACTAGGAGTGTATTTCAATGCATTATCGATGATGTTATTTAAGACTTCTCGTAATGCTTTAATGTTGGCACGTACTAGAGGTAAATTGTGCTTAAATTCGGTTATTAATTTTAATTTGCGCTCTTGTGCTATTGCTTTAGCTGATATTAATAATGGTTCTAATATATCTGCTACCGAGCAATCAACTGCTTGATCTCCGGTTCCTGGCAATAACAGGGGCGGCTTAGCATCTTTTTGCACAGATGCTTCTACAAATACTTCATTTGGCAGATGTAGTGGTGCTAAATCTGTGTCTGCCAAGTCAATTACTTGCTCAAATTGTTGGAGTAATTCTTGTAGGCGATCGCTTTCTCGCACTATGCTATTTGCTACATCCCGATTAGTATCTGCCGGTCGCAGTCGCTTTAATAAAAGTTTACCAAAAGTTCGTAATGCTGTTAATGGGTTACGAAACTGATGCAATAGGTTATCTAACAAATCCTGCTGTTTTTCTTGAAGAATTTGTTGTTCGTGGAGTTGGTGTTGTAACCATGCTCGTCGCTGATCTAAAATGCAAGCGATCGCTAGTGTTTGGGCTATGTGTTGAATCTGACTTTGCTCGTGTTCATTCCATTCTCGGTCTTTTCTACCAGTTACTAGCAACCCCATCATCACACCTTCATAGACCAAAGGTAAAACAATTTGGTTACCGCTCAGTAGATATTCCTCTTGTAAATGAGGCCCAGATGCATCCGGTATCTGAGATTCCGGCGACGAAGTTGAAGATTCCAACCCTGATGTTAATAACCTTTGGTGATGATTGGGTAATACCAATGCATTAGCAACTCGAAGCTGCTTAGGTAATGTGACGGCACTTTCCTCTGCTTGCGGTAATAATGCTGTTTCCGGATAAATCATTACAGGAATCAGTTTTGCTTCACCAGAGGGAGTCTCTACCAATTCTTGTGTTAGGTACACAATACTTAAAGTTGCTCCCAGCCCTTGGGCCAGCAGTGCTATTTGCTCTCGGCACAGAGCAAGAAAATCAGAACTGGCAGACATTAACATTTTTTAGCTCTTGCTCAAGATTACAGATTATGAGGCATGATTAAGAGAGGATAGCTAATTTTTACCTCATTGTTTTAATACAGCTTAACTGAAATCTTCTGAGTGATGTTTTGTACCAGCGGATTATTATGCTTAGAAAGTTTTGTTTTATCTATACCTCTAAAGATATTAATTTTATTGGATCAAAAGTTAAAAAACTATTGATTTTTTGAACTAGAACTTCTATAATTACGACGGATTTTGTAGCTATCACTACAATCTATAGCTTGAAAGAGGAGGACAATAGGTTGGCAAGGAGACGCAAAAGAAAAAGTCGTCGTCGTCAGGAAGGACGGCGTATTCTGGAACATGTGCCTCAATATAGCATCGAGAGTGGTGAAGAAAAACCTGTGACAGCAGCGAGAAGGTTCATTCAAGCTGAAGGTATATTGCCACCGGCACTGCTACTCGTAAAGCGAAACGAACACACCACAGACCGCTATTTTTGGGCAGAAAAGGGACTGTTTGGTGCCCAGTACGTAGAGGAAAACCATTTCTTGTTTCCTAGCCTGAGGACTTTAGAGGCTCCTACAGGTCAAGAAACCCTTGCTTTAACAGCTCGATAAGAAATTGGTCATCTTAGGCATTGAATGTGCCCCCTGACTATTAATTAACTGGCAAAATTGCTAAGTTTATGCAAAATTTAATTTTTTTTTAGTTTGTAGGTGATTTGCCAGTCAACCTATTCTGGGCAGTTGAAAAGCCAATATGTGTCAAACCACGCTAGTTTGCATGGTTTGGTACTTGTCTCTTAAGATGCATAAAGGAGTGGATATAGAGGCAAGCGCATCCAAAAGCGCTAGTGAAGTTGCGTTCTTATCCAAATAAATTGGAAGACAAGCTCTGTCAAAGAATTGAAATCAATTCAAAATTTTACCTACAACCCAAGTTACGGATAAAATTGGCAAAGCAGCAGTCTTAATTTCCTCCTTACTACTTTTCATTGCCTCAAGGGTAGGTCAGGTCAGAAAGGGAACACCTCATAAGTTAAGAGATGGTCATAAAAAGCAACAATTATTCCCCAGTCTTTAACTGTAGAGTCCTCCGTAACTGGGTGAGTTCATCTCGATGGGCAACTACAGTAACCTTACTTGAGGGGGTTTGTTCGCTCTGAGTTGTTTCTACTTTGAGCAAAACCTTCTCAAGTCTTCCAGATTTTTTCCAATAAAAAACACCGCTCAAAGGTGACAGTAGCACCAGAGCTAGAATAAACCTACTCAGGTTAGGAAAAAGTAGGTATACCACCAGTGACAGACAAATAATACCAGTAGCTGCCAGTAGAGTGAGGAATATAGCTAAGAACCAGCTAGGGCGAACATTACCTTCAAAAGTGACTTGGTTTTGTTCTCGGTCTACCGCTGCCACTCGGTAAGACCGCGATCGAAAATACTCTCTTAATTGAGACATGAAAGCGGCTTCGTCTTGTTCGGATACTAAGTGCGCTGTTTCTGTACGGTCTTTAGCAGAAGCACGAATAAAGAAAAACAGCCCAACCGATAACAACAAGGTTAGCAGCAAGGTAGATGGCAGAATAGGAGTATCCATAACTAATTGTTATTGTTTGACTGGAGGAGACTTATTCATTATCAATTATTCGTTACTTTGTTCGCCCGTTGATGTAGTCTTGCCAAAGAAAAGCTAAATTCTGCGCTTGAACTTGCCATTCTGGAGAAACTTGGTACATCCGCCTAGGCCGTCCCCGTCCTTCGAGTTTTTTCCAATATCCATTAATTGCCCTTTCGTCTTCCAGAAACTTGATTGCACTGTAAAGTACAGTATCCGAAAGCCTATAGGTGGGATATTCAGTTTCTAATCGTTGGATTAACTCGGTGCCGTAGGATTCACCTTCTAACAAAATAGACAGTATGTAACAAACTGCTAATTCCTGACAAAGGTAAGTTGGCGGAGGATTTTCAAAGAATTGATATATATCCTCAAGTTTCATGGTTAGGGAATGGCTAAAAAAATGCCTTAGGGTAAGGTCTACAATCCTCGTAGTCAGTATATACTGCTACTCTAAAATGAGTAATATATAAAGCTACTTAAGCTAGATTTCCAAAGCGAAAACACCAAATGATTACCCACGCCTTTGAAGTTGTGGGAATAGTTCGTGAGTTTCAGGGTACAAGATAGTATGCTCCTACCCAAGCTAAATCAGGTATGGTGAGGAGGGAACAGACAGTGGCAAAGTCACTGTTTTGGTGTTAAGCGATGCCGAGTTTATTAGAACTGCTTAAGCAATAAGATGCCATCGAAGAAATTTTACAGGTAAAATGCTATTTTGTCTGTAGAACTTAATAAACACTTTTTTTTACAGTGATTTTCCCAATGCAAATTTTAAAAATTTAAGCTAGAGGATATGTTTAAGTTCAAACTGCTACGCTTGTAAACACACCTGGGTAGCAAGTATTAATAATTTTCTAGGCTTGAGATCCTCTTGTGGTATCTGGTAAATGTGATAGTAAATTCTTTAAAAAATGGGGCATTGGGGAGCCAGTGCGTTGGGCGGCTTTGCCGACTTGAGGCAACTCATTGGGCATAAGAGGCTCCAGCGGCGGTGCAGAGGTAGGAGAGAGAATTAAAATTACCTCTTTTCTCCCGGCTCCCTGCTCCTTCATCTCCCCACCTCCCCACTCCCTATTCCCTGCTTCCTTTAAAAGCACCTAGCACATTGGTGATTTAGTATGTCACAAACTCCCGATGCCCCATCGTCTTCCTCTAATCTCCGGGCAATTGCCCAAACCTTTCGCCTTGCAGGTTGGATTAGCTTTTGGATTCAGTTAGTACTAGGTGTTGTTTCTGGCATAATTGTGCTGCTGTTCGGCATCTTTAGTCAAAGGACTGGCAGCCCTAGTAACAATCCTGGGACTGGCTTTGGCGTATTTTTAGCAGTTTGTGGATTGGTGATTTTAGGTGTGGGAATTTACTTAGCTTACCGTTACACCAGAATCGGTAGGCAACTAGAATCCTCCAATCCCAGCAATCGCCCTCGCAAAAGCGAGACTGTGCAAGTATTACGCTTAGGACTGTGGGTGAATTTAGGCGGAACGCTGGTGACTCTTTTGGGGGCGCAGGCGATCGTTGGTACGCTGGTAGCAAGATCTATATCTCCCCAAGCGATAACTACCCAATTTTTTGACCCCACTCGAATTATTAGCGGTCTAGATATGCTTGTTGTACAGGCAAACACTAACACTGTCTCAGCTCACTTTGCAGGGCTTGTAGCGTCCCTTTGGCTACTTAATCGCATCAATAAACCCTAGAAAGACGAGTCAATATCAAAAATTTACCTAAAAATCTATACTTCTTTTGAATGGTTTTTTGTGTAACCTTCCGTCGTTTTGGAAGGTTATATAGCGAATAATTCAAATGTATTCGTAGTGCTTTTCCGAAATTTTCAAAATACAACGTGAAGATTAACACCAGTTGCTTATATTAACATCCACCTACAAGGTGATATCTGAACTGTTATCAGATGAAATTAATTTGGATTTGAGGTTTTGCACTATGAAAAAATTAGAAATTTGGAAATTTGGTATACAAGTGTTTTTTAGTACCTTAATGATTGGATTGTGTAGTTCCCTAATATTTATGGAGCGCCAGAATAGCCAAAACCAGGCAGTGTACTGGAGTGGTTTATCCGGTGTACTTGCCTACTGGCTACCTTCACCTGCCAGTGCTGGGGAATCTAGAAAATCAGAGGATTAACACTAATTTTGGATTTAAATTTTTATTGCCCTGGCAAGATTGGCAGGGCTAAATTTTTATGTTTGCTTTTCTGCTCATGGCAAGGCAAAATCAGTATATGCTGGGGTGTTGGCAGGAAGATAATAGGCTAAAAACTGAGAAAAATCTGTGCTGGATATCAAGCAAATACGGGAAAATCCGCAATTAGTTCAAGAACGATTGAACAGTCGTAGTGGTAAATACGACATTGAACCGATATTACAGTTAGACCGGCAACAACGGGAATTAGAGGGGACGCGTAGTCAACTCCAAGCCCGTAGCAACGAAATTGGGAAAATTGTCGGGCAAAAGCTCAAGTCTGGTATCAATGCTCAAGACCCAGAAATCCAAGCTTTGCGGGATGAAGGTAACTCTGTCAAAGCTAAATTGAGCGAACTAGAACCCCAGGAAAAAGACCTCAAAGCTCAAATTACCCAGCTGATTTTGGCACTTCCCAACTTACCAAGCGACTCTACACCAATTGGCAAGAGTGAAGAAGATAACGTAGAAGTGAGGCGTTGGGGTGATGAGTATATTCCCCAAAACCCGAAGATTCTCCCTCATTGGGAAATAGCTGAAAAGCTAGGTATTCTCAACGTTGAGCGAGCCGTGAAAGTTGCCCAAAGTCGCTTTGTGACATTGATAGGTGCTGGTGCAGCGTTGGAGAGAGCATTAATTCAATTGATGCTGAGTGTCCATACCCAAGCTGGGTATGTAGAAGTAAGTCCACCGCTGTTGGTGAATACCGACTCCTTGACGGCGACTGGCCAGTTACCTAAATTTGCTGAAGAAAGCTTCAAATGCGCTGATGACGACTTGTGGCTAATTCCTACAGCCGAAGTTCCAGTTACCAACCTCTATCGGGGCGAAATTCTCACCGCTGAAGATTTGCCTATCTACCACTGTGCTTATACCCCTTGTTTTCGTCGGGAAGCTGGTAGTTATGGGCGCGATATGCGGGGTTTAATTCGCCTGCATCAATTCAACAAAGTCGAACTGGTGAAATTTGTCGAACCCAGCAGTTCTTTTGATGAACTAGAAAAATTAGTGGGGAGTGCAGAATCAATTTTACAGGCTTTGCAGTTGCCTTATCGAGTGATGAATCTCAGTAGTGGGGATTTGGGATTTGCTTCTGCTAAAACATACGATTTAGAGGTTTGGTTGCCTTCTTCTGGCAAGTACCGTGAAATTTCCAGCTGCTCTAATACTGTAGACTTTCAGGCGCGACGGGCTGATATTCGTTTCAAAGAGGCGGGGAAGAAAGGCACCCAGTTTGTGCATACTCTCAACGGTTCTGGGTTAGCAGTGGGACGAACGATGGCAGCAATTTTGGAGAATTATCAACAAGTTGATGGAACAGTGAAGATACCAGAAGCGTTGCAACCATACTTGGGGCGTGAAGTTTTGTAATTAGGCATGGGGCATGGGGCATTGGAGGCAGGAGGCAGGAGGCAGGAGGCAGGAGGCAGGAGACAGAATTTCTTGAATGCAAGAATTTTGAATACTTCGACTGCGCCCTTCTCTTTCAGAGACGCTAGCGCGTAGCTTGCTTCCCCGTAGGGGTACGACTACGCTCAGGACAAGCTCAGTACAAGTTTTGAATTTTGAATTGATTTGTCTCCCTTGTTTCCTCTTCCCTTCTGCCCCTCTGGTTCCCATGCGCCATGCCCTATGCCCAATGCCCAATTAGAATGGAGATAACCATAGCTTAATATCTTCACTAATTTGCTTTATGTCAGTTTTAGCAGCGATCGCAGTCTTGGCTGTTCTGATCTTGGTACACGAGTTGGGACATTTTGTTGCAGCACGTTCTCAAGGTATTCTCGTTAACCGTTTTTCTTTGGGTTTTGGCCCAGTTCTTTTTAAGTACCAAGGTTCGCAAACCGAATATGCTGTCCGCGCTTTTCCCTTGGGCGGCTTTGTGGGCTTCCCAGATGATGACCCCGATAGCGATGTTCCACCCAATGACCCAAATCTGCTGCGTAACCGTCCAATTTTAGACCGGGCGATCGTTATCAGTGCCGGAGTGATAGCAAATTTAATATTTGCCTACTTAGTACTGGCTCTGCAATTGGGTATTGTGGGTATTCCTGAGAAATTAAACTACAAAGCTGGTGTCATCGTACAGCCTGTTAATCAAGAATCCATTGCCTACCAAGCAGGAGTTAGAGAAGGAGATATTATTCTGGCTGTCAACGGTCAGGAACTTCCCGCTTCTGATAAATCAACGGCTTTGCTGACAAAAGAAATTCAAACTCATCCCAATCAGCAAATCGAACTTAAAATTCAGCGCGAAAATCAACAACAATCGCTGAAATTAACACCAAAGCTAGGAGCAGATGGCAAAGGTGTAGTAGGTGTGGCACTTAGCCCAAATGCTACAGCAGTTTATCGTCGTCCTAATAGTCCTTTTGAAATTTTTGGCATTGCCGCTAACAGGTTTCAACAATTATTTGTGGGAACACTCAGCGGTTTTGGCCAGTTAATTACCAATTTTCAACAAACTGTAGGACAGGTTTCTGGCCCAGTTAATATTGTAAAAATTGGGGCACAATTAGCTGCTGATAATAGTACAAATTTGTTATCTTTTGCGGCAATTATTAGCATTAATTTGGCGATTATTAACATTTTGCCTTTACCAGCTTTGGATGGCGGACAACTCGCTTTTCTGTTAATTGAAGGCCTGCGCGGTAAACCTGTGCCTGCTCGGATTCAAGAAGGTGTAATGCAAACCGGTTTGGTGCTACTCTTAGGACTAGGGATTTTTCTGATAGTGAAAGAAACTACCCAATTAACTAGTCAATTAGAGTGGGTACAAAAGTTACTCCAGTGAAAGTAAGGAGTGGAAAATTGGGAGTAGGGAGTAGGGAAAAGAAAGTTTTATCTTTAAAGCAACGGGCGGTAGAAATTCTCTCTCGCCTGAAGCATCTTTATCCAGATGCGACTTGCTCTTTGAACTACTCAACACCAGTACAATTGTTGGTGGCAACGATTCTCTCGGCTCAGTGTACTGATGAGCGAGTAAATAAAGTAACGCCAGGATTATTTAGTCGGTTTCCTGATGCTGAGAGTTTAGCGATCGCCGACTTAGAAGAGTTAGAAAATTTGGTGCGTTCCACAGGATTTTATCGCAATAAAGCTAAGAATATTCAAGCCGCCTGTCGGATGATTGTCACCGAGTTTAACTCTGTTGTTCCCAACCAAATGGAACAGTTGTTAAAACTTCCAGGCGTGGCTCGGAAAACTGCAAATGTAGTCCTCGCTCATGCTTATGGCATTAATGCTGGCGTGACGGTAGATACTCACGTTAGCCGCCTGAGTCAACGTTTGGGTTTGACTGAGCATACAGACCCCATCCGCATTGAAAAAGATTTGATGCTTTTATTGCCGCAACCAGATTGGGAAAATTGGTCAATTCAACTGATTTATCACGGTCGTGCCATTTGTAAAGCCCGTTCTCCCGTCTGCGTTGCTTGTGAACTTGCGGATTTATGTCCTTCTGCAAATAAGCCAACGGTGGTAGGGTAGTGTTGGTCAGAGGGAGAGAGAACAGACGCGGGGACGCAAAGAGTGGGAGACGCGGGGACGTTAAGACAAAACTCTTCTTCTTGTCCCCCTGTCACCGCTTCCCTCTGTCCCCGTGTCCTCTTCAGTGTTTATGAATTCTAATTTTACAGACCACTGGGGAACACAAGTAACCTAGAATTGAAAAGAAGACTGTAAAATGGAAAATGCTGTCTTTAAATGTAAGTTAGAGAGTATATGGCAAAAAAGAGCATGATTGAGCGCGAGAAAAAACGCGCCAGATTGGTAGAAAAATATGCTGACAAGCGGGAAGCTCTCTTGGAAGAGTTCAGAAGCACAGAATCTCCCCTTGATAAGCTAGAAATCCATCGGCAAATTCAACAGCTACCACGGAACAGTGCGCCCAACCGCCGCCGTAACCGTTGCTGGTTGACTGGTCGTTCTAGAGGTGTTTACCGTGATTTTGGGTTATCTCGGAATGTGCTGCGGGAATGGGCGCATGAAGGCCTTTTGCCTGGAGTAGTTAAGTCTAGTTGGTAGAAAGTTATGAGTGATGAATAAACACAAGCTTAACTCCTAACTGGCAATTGTTATTGACCGCAACACTTATCAATTCCCAGACTTTCTAAGAGTAGATCGCTAACGGCGTTGGCGATCGCAAACTCTCCATAAAAGCTATTGGAAAAATCATAAGACTGCATCTCTGTGACAATGGCAATTACCAGAGAACCAAGGTCGTTTTCTCCTTCCATGCGTTGACGCACAAAAATCTGTGCGGCTCGTTGAGCAATCTTTTGGTTAACTGCTTCTGGGATAAATTCTGTATCTAGCCACCGCAGTAGACGTTCTCGCAACCATTCACCTTCGAGTTGCGGATTTTCAGGACGTGGTAGGGTAATTGCTGGTATTGGTTCAGTCATTTTTTTTAAACGCAAAGGAACGCTAAGGAAATCGCAGAGAAACGCAGAGAATGATTGTTAGCATCAAATTGCGTTTCTCTAGTGTTGTTTATATTTATGCAATATGATATCGCTGCTATTGTTCAAGGTTATGCTCAAGGCTATTTTCTCATGGCTGATGATAGCGATCGCCTGAGTTGGTACGGAAGTCGCGATCGAACTTTCATTCCCTTGGATGAGAGGTTTCGCTACCCCAAGTCTTTGCAGCGCGTCCTCAATCAAGAACGTTTTAGTGTGGCGATTAATCGGGACTTTCAAGCTGTGGTGGCTGGCTGTGCTAACCGCGAGGTAACTTGGATTTCACCAGAATTGCAAGATATTTACTGGCTACTTTACCAAACTGGTTATGCTTATAGTTTTGAAACTTGGCAAGGTGATGAACTAGCTGGGGGTATTTTGGGAATTGTGATTGGTGGTGCTTTCATTGGTGAGTCAATGTTTTACCGCATTCCTGATGGTTCAAAGGTAGCGATGGTTAAGTTGGTAGAAAGATTGCGCCAGAGGAAATTTGTATTTTTTGATGCTCAGATGATGAATCCGCATTTGGAAAGATTTGGTGCTTATCGAGTTGGGGATGAAGAATATCAAGCTTTACTTAAGAAAGCATTGCACCGTCGTTGTTACTTAGTATAAATAATAGCAATTTAATTAAAATAACTTTTAGATATTGTGTAAAAATCAAAAATAATAGTATGGCTTTTGTGTTGTTATCCTGGCTAATCTTGTAAATTTGATTGAGGCTAGGAAACTTAACATATTTTCCACTCTCACAATCTTAACCACTTGCACTATGAGAAGTGCGATCGCACTTTAACCCTCTTTTGTCACTTTAGGCAGAGGAAAAATGAAAATCAAGGTTGAACAGGAATGTAAAAATTGGAGAAGTGAGTTTATAAACAATCGATTGGAGTTTAGTAAAACCACTCAACAATTGAGGAATAGGAAAAACT
>JAVRCH010000153.1:0-12109 GCA_034530795.1 Nostoc sp. DedQUE12a | reverse complement strand
GAAGTACAAAGTCACTGGTTTTGAGGCAGGAGGCAGAAGGCAGTGTTTCGACTACGCTCAACAACCAGGCAGGAGCCAGAAGAATAATTTGATTTGTGAATCCTTGGTTCTGTACCTCATTTAGTTGCAAACTGCTGTATTTTCGTGCCTTATACCAATTCTCTAAAATCAGGCAACACATTCAAACTCCAAAACCAAGACTATTACTGCCTTTCTTAATTAAGAATTACGTTAGCGTAGCCCCAGGGCGAATTAGGAATTGGTATTAGTCCTCATCTCTATGCTTAGCTTATTCTAGGGTTTGAAAATACGCCCTAATCAGTCTACAAATCTGTTAGTAACCTTGCTTTTCTCAAAATAAATGTCAAAATAGTTTCTTGTTTAGAAATAATGTCGGCTGTAACTTCCATACCAGCTTGAATAGGATAGGATTGATTACCCTTAATCAGATTAAGTCTATCAGGCTGGATTGTTACCTCATAGTAAGGTGCAGATTGAATATTGCTATTATTTTGAGGAGTAATCGCGTCACCAGTAATGCTTCTGACAGCACCGTTAAGTGTGCCATAATCTGGATAAGGATAGGCAGAAACCCGCATAATTACTTTCCCCTCTGTGCATTTTGTTACTGGCACTGCTTGGCATAGCCGAACCTTGCTAATATCAGCAGCAGCAATACGAGCTTTCACTAGCAACGGGGCATTGTTGGGGGCAATTTGAGCGATCGCATCCCCAACACGCACCACCTGTCCAGAATTTCTTAATTCCAGCTTCAGGATAGTACCTGTCTCGGAAGTACGAATTATAGTTTTTTGCAGTTCTGTAGAAACTTGTTGTAATTCCATTTGAGCCGCGCTGATTTGATTTTGAATTTCTACTCGACGGCGAATGAGTTCTTGGAGTTCTTGATTCAAATTAGCAAGAGTAGATTCACCCCTGGCTTTTTCTTGAGCAATGCGCTCAGTAGCGATTGCCACATTAGCATCAATGGGATTTAGTTCGGCTTTGAAGCGCTCCAGTCTAGCAACAGCAGCTTTAAAATTTTGTTCTTTTTCCTTAATTTGCAGAGTAGCGATCGCCCCTGTCTTTCCCAACTGCTGATATCGTAATAGTTCTTCTTTAGCTAAATCTAAAACTGCTTTTGCTTCTTGTACTTGTGTCTGACTTGTAATTTGTCTATCTTTATAATCTCGTTTGTTGCGAGCTAAGTCAGCTTGTGCGGATGCCATCGCTCGGTGCATTAAATTCGACTCAGCCGTAATTTGAGTTTGTAGTACGTTAAGTTGAGCAGTGATTTGCCCAAGTTGTAACTTATTGTGCTTAATATTACCTGCAATTTGCCTTTTTTTGGTTAATAATTGGGAGTTGTCGATAATGGCGATGGCATCTCCCTGTTTTACTACTTGATTTTCTCTCACCAAAATCTTTTTTATAGTCCCTTCCTCAGCAGCTTGCACTAACCGTATATCCCCCGAAGGACGGATTATAGCGGGTGCTTTGACAGTAACATTGTACTGGGTGATTGCAGCCAGAGCGATCGCACCGCCCACAGTTCCCACTAGCAATAAACCCCCCAACGTTGTCCAAAGACTAATTTGAGGCAGAAATTGATCGCTGCGGATTGGACGGAGTAAGTCTGGATGAGGGTCAGTGTACATAAAATAGTGTCAACTAGGGAATGGCTAACAAAAAACCTGGAGCGGTAATTTAAAACACACTCCAGGCTGTTATTATGTATCTTAAGCTAGATTACACAGAGTTATGATGTTTTAAACCCTGTAGTTCTCAATTTTGCCTTTGTGACAACAGTTTATGTCCCAACTCTGAACCAGACACCATCAGAGACCTTAGACATTTCCTTTTCATTCAAAGGTATTGAGAAGGGCCACCACAGACCTTAGACATTTCCTTTTCATCTAAGGGCACAACTGGTAAAGATCCTAAGCTAGGATTTTTAGTGTCTTTTTTAGCTTGCTTTTTGATCGACATAAGTAATCCTTGGTTTTTTGTGGATTATTTTGAGCTTTTAACGCTGTCAATTAAGACTTATAGCGGACAACAGTTTATGGCCCAACTCGGAACCAGGCACCACCAGAGACATTAGACATTTCCTTTTCATTCAGGGACACAACTGGTAAAGATCCTAAGTTAGGATTTTTAGTGTCTTTTTTATCTTGCTTTTTGAACAACATAAGTAATCCTTGGATTTTGTTGTGAGTGATTTTGAGCTTTTAACGCTGTGATTTATGACTTATAGCTAACTTTACAATTTGAATTCAAATCCAGTAGTCTTTGCTATAAATAACACTGCGTTACTTAACTTTATAGCTGACAATAAAGTTAAGTGTCAGTTCATTGAAGAAGACTTTATTGAAACTTGCCAATTACGTGTTTATACGTTAGTACCAAGTTGAGAAATACACGGTTATGATTTAGGCGATGTATTTTACCAGTTAATTCTGCATAATGGTCAGATTTGCTAAATATCCATGTGTTTTACAACTTGCCGAATCCGACTGTGGGGCAGCATCCTTAGCCACTGTTGCAAAATTCTACGGACGTAACCTAGCAATTAGCTACATCCGCGAAGTTGTGGGTACTGGGCAACAGGGAACTACTTTATTAGGGCTGAGGAGAGGAGCCGAGGCACTGGGTTTCAACGCTCAAGGAGTGAAAGCTACACCAGAGATTTTAGACCAAATCGATGCTATGCCTTTACCTGCCGTTATTCACTGGTTGGGCTATCACTGGGTAGTGCTATATGGCAAGCAAGGCAACAAGTATGTTATTGCCGACCCAGCAATTGGTGTGCGTTATTTATCTCGTGAAGAACTAACCAAAGGCTGGCAAAACTACATCATGCTGTTGCTAGAGGTAGACCAGGTTAGGCTTGCAGAACAACAAGACCATCAAGTTCGCGGTCTCAGACACTTTTTGCGCCGTATTTTACCTTATAGGCTAATTCTGGCTGAAGCATTGTTGCTTAACTTTGTTCTTGGTCTAATTGCCCTGACTTCTCCCTTCTTCATTCAAATCTTGACTGATGATGTGCTAGTTAGGCAAGATACTCGGTTACTCAATGCTGTAGTAATTGCTGTTGTGGTGATGAGCCTCATCAGTAGCAGTCTCAGACTTGTGCAGTCTAGCTTAATAGCGCACTTTGCCCAACGATTGGAGTTAGGTTTAGTTTTGGAATTTGTGCGCCAAATCTTACTACTGCCTCTGACTTATTATGAAACCCATCGTAGTGGTGAAATTATCAGCCGACTACATGATATTCAACGCATTAGAAATGTGATTTCCCAGCTATTTGTCAGTTTGCCCAGCGAATTTTTTATTGCCGTAGCTTCTTTGGGATTACTACTGTTTTATAGTTGGAAGTTAATGCTAACTGTTACCTTGATTATTATTTTAATGATGATATCAACTATTGTGCTTTTCCCGAACTTGCGGCAAAAAACTAAACAGATACTAGCTCAAGAAGGTGAAAATCAAGCAATTTTAGTTGAAACCTTTAAAGGGGCAATTACTCTCAAAACTACCGCGGCAGCGCCACAACTTTGGGAAGAACTGCAAATTCGTTCTAGTAGTGTAGCAAACTTAACATTTCGTGCTATCCAATTAGCAATTACCAACCAAACCTTCTCTGATATTACTTCGGTTCTCGGTAGCATTAGCATACTTTGGTTTGGTAGCCAATTAGTGTTTGCTAAAGAACTTAGTATTGGTCAATTAGTAGCTTCTTATAGTTTGACTCAAAATGTGATTCGCTTAATGATTGATTTAGTAGTAATTATTAATCAAATTATTTGGATACGAGCAGCTGCTGAACGGTTGAATGAAGTAATTGATGCTAATCCAGAAATCCAACCAGAAGATTTTCAAAAACCCTTTGTTAAAATAGCTGCTGATGCTGATATAGTTTGTTCCGAACTCAATTTTAACTATCCCGGTCAAATTGACTTATTAGAAAACTTTTCCTTGATTATTCCAGGTGGCCGTGTAGTTGCTTTAATTGGTGAATCTGGCTGTGGTAAAAGTACGCTTTCTAAACTCATAGCCGGACTTTATAACTTGGAATCTGGTAATATCCGTCTTGGTATTTATAATCGACAAGACCTCTGTCTTGATTGTCTGCGCCAGCAAGTGATTTTGATTCCCCAAGAACCTCACTTTTGGAGTCGTTCAATTATTGCTAACTTTCGCTTGGGTGCGCCCCACGTAACTTTTGAAGAAATTGTCAGAGCTTGTCAGCTAACAAAAGCAGATGAATTTATTAGTCAACTGCCAGACAAATATCAAACTGTTTTAGGGGAATTTGGCGCAAGTATTTCAGGAGGACAGAGGCAAAGATTGGCAATAGCAAGAGCAATTGTTACCGATCCACCAATCTTAATTTTAGATGAATCAACTGCTAATCTCGATCCTGTAAGTGAGACTTATGTTTTGGATAAGCTGTTATTTTATCGCCAAAGCAAGACCACAATTCTAATTAGTCACCGTCCCAGAGTTATCAATCGTGCTGATTGGATTGTGCTACTAGAACAGGGTAAAGTGAAAATGCAAGGTACTCCAGAACAGTTGCGATCGCAATCAGGCACTCATTTAGATTTTTTAACTCCTTAGTAGAGTAGAGACCTTGCAATGCAACGTCTCTACAAGCCGTCTCGTAGGTAAACGAAGAGTTTCTATCAAAGATATTTTTTATATTTATTTCAGTCAAGTTAAATACTCATCCCAAGCCACAGGAAAGGAGTAATCTGAAAACGCAGAGAAAACCTTATTTTCACTGCGCGTTTCTTCATCCAGAACTTTGATGACTTTGTTATAAATATCTTGTGCTTGTTGGGGAGAATCACCGATGCTGGTTAATCCCAACTTGCCAAACTGGGAAAGACAACCCATAAGATGAAAGACTGTGCCTGTTTGAGTACCGCTGTCGAAGTGCAGTCTGTAGTCAGCGATGATATCCATCAAATCGTTAGGCAATAATCCCCGATAGCGGTCTTTTTGGAGGTTATCAGTGGCAATGTAGTATTTGGGACGACCTTGTTGGCTATAAAATAAGCCTGTGGAAAGGTCATAGCGACCGTTAGTCAGTAATTTTAAGGTCATGAATGGATGAGTTGTGCCGCCTTTACGCAGGTTAATTTCGATCGCCTGAATATCCCACTCTCCATTACCCTTGTCAACTGCGATAAAATCTACGCCAAATCGCTCTAGGGCGCCTTTGTCGGCTAGCTTTCTACCAACTTGCAGTCCCAATTGCTGTAGTTGCAATCGATACCTTTCATCAGCGGGAAAGCTACAACCAAGATAAATCTGACCGTCTGGGCCGCCGAGAATTTGGTCGTGGGTGGAGAGGATTTCTACTTCACCACCAGGGGTAATTCGCCCTTGGACGCTGGGAGAACGCTTAATTTCTCCTTCCACAAATGCTTCTACAATTGCCCCCAATTCCGAAATTCTTGCGGAAAAATTCTCCCAAGTTTCTTGTTTTGCTTGAAAGCGCATTGTTGAAAAGCGATCGCTAATTGCTGCTACCCTTTGGGCATGAGTACTTTTACCAGGTGCGACATTTTCAATCGGTCTTAAATCTACTAGCGCATTTCCTTCTCCGGAAATACCTTCGTTAAGTTTCACCACCATTCTTTGTAATGTCGGTTGGCGTTCCCACAAATTACTAGCGGCTTCTGCTAAATCACTGTGATGCCAAACTATTTCACTACCATCTGGATGTGGTACTCCACTCTCGCTAAAAATTTGCCGACTACCACTTTTTGTCCCCCAAATCTGCAAATCTGGGGCAGCAGCGTACAGTGGTACACCCAATTTTACAGATAATTCACCTTCAAAATCCGATGAATTATAGCATATCATAAATGATCTGTCAAGTCTCAATGCTTGACGAATTCGCTCTAGTAAACGGGGGCGTTCTAAAATCTTTTGGCTGAGGGGTTTAAGAGAGGAATCGTAAGTAGAAAGTAGCAACAAGCGATTGCGAGCATGAGAAAACGGGATTCCTGGCAAAAGTTGTAGATAATAATCAATGATACTGGGATGCAGTGGTACTGATGTGACATAAATAAGTCTAGTACGGGGATTCCGCAACCGAATCAAGGAAAAAAGTAATCTTTCTTCATAATGTTCGCAGCCTTCAATTTTTCGGAGTTCCCGCTGGTCAATACTCAAAGAGGGAATAATTACAATATCAGCTTCACTATTATCAAATAGCTCGATAGTTTTCCAGCGATCGCGTAGAGTTGATTGCAGATTGCGAAACTTTTCAATCTGCTGTAATTCAGAAACATCTAATGTTGTCATAATCTCTACCTATCGCCATCCAAAAACTACTCTATTGTTCTGGTACATCCCAAGTCACTTCTTTGACAAGTCACTCATTTGGAGAAAATTAAATAATATTAATTTTCTTGTTCAAAAATTGAGTAGCTTGAGAAATTAGTTTCAACAAACCAGAGAAACTTAACAAAAAATCCTATAAGGTTCTGCGGAAATACCAGCTTAAATTAATATTAACGAAAATAGCAAGGATTATAGTGCGTATTTTGGCACTTGTGAATGTTCAGGTAAAAATTTATATTGAAATTTATCGCTATATATTACAACCAGGACTTACACAAAATATGGCCGAAAACCTTATTCTTACGTAGCAGTAATTTATGTAGACGCAAAGCGGCTACTCTGCGAGAACGCTAAGAGCGAACCCGCAGGGTATTACTGCTACTTTTGTTATCTTTTGCGTAAGTCCTGACAACAACAACAGATTGGTAATTACAGTACTTTGCAAGTAAAGGAGTATCCTACCTGTCCTTGTCTACTCCATTGAGATAAAATCTCCTGTATTATCGTTGAAATTGATTTTATGTCTTAAGGTTGAGCAAATTTGAGCTTGGTTTATCTCTGGAGACCGATAAAGTCTTGCAACATACATAGTTTACTTAAATACAGATGAAAAGTACAAATCCTTCATTATATGAGAGTTGTGTACTTGTTTTTCGTGGTCAGATGAATAACCTGTGTCAGGTGTGAGGAGAAATAAGGCCAGCCGCGTACAATTATTATTAATAAGTACGTTTGGTAAGCACTCAGTGTGTAAAAGCCTAAAATTGCAAAGGCAAGTGGGAGCCAAAGCAAAAAATAAACCTTGGGTTGAATATTCGATCCAAGGTTTACTTTTGCAAATAGGGAGATGGGATGAGAAGAATTAGTAATACAATGCCCAATTCCCAGTAAATATTCAATTACCAAAACAAGACTTATGCCCAAATCAAAAGAGCAAAAACTACAACCGCCACAACAACAACAACCACCAGGTAAAGAATCAGAAATGACGCCAAAACCCAAAGCTGATGATGCTCAGTATCAGGGTAGTGGGAAGTTACAAAATAAAGTAGCATTAATTACGGGTGCAGATAGTGGTATTGGTCGTGCCGTAGCGATCGCATATGCTAAAGAAGGCGCAGATGTGGCGATTCTTTATCTTAACGAACACGACGATGCCAAAGAAACAAAACATTTGGTAGAAAAACAAGGGCGGCGTGCAGTAACTATAGCAGGTGATATTGGCGATGAAAACTTTTGCCAGCAAGCCATACAACAAACAATTGGTGAGTTTGGCAAACTCGATATTCTCATCAACAACGCTGCTGAACAACATCCCAAACAAAGTATTGAGGAAATCACCAAAGAGCAATTAGAGCGAACTTTTCGTACTAATATATTCTCAATGTTTTTCATGACTAAAGCTGCACTCAAGCACTTACATGAAGGTAGTTCTATCATCAATACTACATCGGTGACAGCTTATAAAGGGAATCCACAACTACTAGATTATTCTTCAACAAAAGGTGCCATCGTTGCCTTTACTCGTTCCTTATCACAAAGCTTAGTATCGAAAGGAATTCGTGTTAACGCTGTGGCACCAGGCCCTATTTGGACACCTTTAATCCCCTCAACTTTCCCAGAAGAGAAAGTTGAAACTTTTGGTAAGCAAGTACCAATGCAACGAGCCGGACAACCAGAAGAAGTTGCACCTAGCTATGTATTTTTAGCATCGGATGACGCTTCTTATATTTCTGGTCAAGTCATACATGTCAATGGTGGAGAAGTCGTCAACGGCTAAATCAAAAAATTAGTCATTAGTCATTAGTCATTAGACTTCTTGCAGAAGTCGGGAAAAGGGGAAGGGGAAAGGGGGAAAGGTTTGGTATTTTCCCTTTTCCCATCTCTTGCAAAAAGCACTTTTGCAAGAGGTCTATTGGTGATGAGTGAATCACAAAAAACAAAGCGCAAACTATCTTGTGATTTTTGGGGCGATCGTAACTTGATAAAAGAGGACAAATGACTAATGACAAATAAATAACCACTCTTAAAGATACCCTAATGTTCCTCCATTAGGGAGATGATTTGATATTTAAAAATTGATAATATATTTAGCAGCAAACGTTTAACAAAAAATAAGTATCTCTATGGCATCTCCTACACCATTGCATGGTACAGAACTAGTAGATTGTGCTAGAGCAAATGCCAAGCAAGGAATTGAAACTGCTGCTTATCAATGTGGTTATGGTGAAGATCTCAACAAATTTGCGCGAGAACTCAGGCAAGCTTGCGAAGAAATGAATTTGCAAGTAAAGGAACTTAGCGAACTGATTACTGAACAGGATTTGATATTGCAATTGGGTACTGGCGAAATCGTTGCTCCAGATACGGCATCAGAATTGTAAAATTTAGGAGTGAAAAGTTAGGAGTTAGGAGTTAATAATTCACAAATTTTAACTCCTAACTCCTAACTCATAATTCATAACTCATAACTTTAAAATTACCCGTGCCAAATTAAAGTAAATTAAAACGCCGAGTACATCAACTGCTGTGGTGATGAATGGTGCTGACATTAATGCCGGATCTAAACGCAAGAAACGAAATAGAAATGGCAGTGCTGAACCGGAGACAGAAGCTAAAATAGAAATCGCTACTAGACTAGTGCCTACAGCGATCGCTACTTCTAATCGTCCTTGCAAAAAGTAAGCCCAAACAGTAGCGATGGTACCTAACATTCCTCCTAATAAAGCACCTGCGATCGCCTCTCGTGCAATTACCTGCAAGGTTCCCAGCGATCGAATTTCATCGGTATTCATCCCGCGAATTACAACTGTGGAAGACTGGGCACCTACATTACCACCAGTACCAGTAAGTAAGGGGATAAATGCTGTCAGTGCTACCACTTTTGCTAAGATATCTTCTTGTGACTTAATAATCGTTCCTGTAACGGTATTGGTTAAAAGTAAAACTAATAACCATAAAACCCGCTTGCGGGCAACTTCTAATAAATCCATCTGAAAATAGTTGTCACCCCCAGACTGCACGCCACCACCCAGGGCATAGATATCTTCGGTGGTTTCTTGTTGCAGAATATCAATCACATCATCAACAGTAACAATACCTACTAGACGCTGTTCTCGATCTACCACAGGCACAGCCAAAAAATCATATCTTTGGATTAATCTGGCAACTTCTTCTTGGTCTGTATCGGTGTGGACAAATACCACATCACGCGTCAGAATTTCGCCGATAATTTCCTCTGGCTGGGATGTCACCAATTCCCGCAACGATACAATTCCCGTCAACCGCCTTGCTGCATCGGTGACATAAAGATAATAAATCATCTCACTGGCATTAGCTAAGTTGCGAATTCGCTCTAGAGCTTGAGATACTGTCGAGTTTTCTTTGAGCGAAATGAACTCTAGAGTCATGATTCGCCCAGCAGTATCAGCCTCATAACCTAATAACAGCGCTGTAGCTTGGCGTTCTGCTGGACTTAGTTGTTCTAAGAGGCGATTAACGACTTTTGCCGGTAACTCATCAAATAACCTCGCTCGGTCATCCGACGACATTTGATCCACAATATCACGTACTTCCTGGCTTTTAAGTTCCTCAATTAACCGTTCTTGAACGGTGTAGTCGAGATACTCATAAACCTCGATAGCTTCATCCTTAGAAAGCAAGCGAAAAGCCAAAGCGTGCATCGCTTCTGGCAAACCCTCAATTGCCTCGGCAATATCCGCAGGCTGCACAGGTACGAGAATAGCTTTTGCTCCCTGCAAGTCGCCTGCTTCTAGGAGCATTTGCAGCTGAGTCCGCACCAAATCCCGCAATTCCCTGCGTGAGACATTCTGGAGGGTAGAGTTTAAATTGTTTGTCTCAGTCAAAGTTCACTTTCCTCAGCCAGTTTGAACAAGGTTGCTGCCATTAGTCTAGGGGAAAGTGGGGATGTAGAACGTCAAACTTTTGATTTTTCCCAACTTGAGTGAATTGAAAGGTTTTATTAACTAATTTTACTTAACTGCCAGAGGGGCGATCGCTATTACCTCAGTACTTTACTAACTCTTGTAACAAAGATATAGTTTTAGAGCCAAAATAAAGTAAGAGATAAATAACACTTTTTATAATCTTTAAATATACAAAATTTCTTTATGGAATTTTCATATAACTATTATCTACAGACAAAAAAAACATGAGAATATTCTATATATGCGTAATTTATATTTAAAAATTATAAAAAGTTTGACATACCTTTAAAAATCCATACTTAATATGAATATTTAAACAAACTTGCATAAAAAAGATAGACATAATACGGTCATGTAGTGTCAAATGTTCAATTAATTGAACTAATAAATGTATCTAAGTACAAAAGTGAGGAATTAAAACACTACTTACGTATATACTTACTTTGATGGAGTCCTGGCTTCTTTGTTTAACAATCTCATGTGATTGTATATCAGATTAAATTATCAATTGCTCATGTGACCAAACTGAATTAACACGCATCATAAAATCTGAAATTTCTAGAAAACAAAGTTTAATCATGGCTAACGTGTCATGTAACTAGTTTCTAGTATTTCTGGTCATACATATTTTCCTATATATCTGTTTGCTTTTAATAGAGATATAGGAAGGTTTGTCGCTCCATGCTGCTTGATTTTAACTTGTTATAAATACACAGCAAAAGAGCGGATTCAATGGGTAAAAGAAGAGATGGCGAAAATGTGTATTAGCATTGATTAATATATAAAGAAGTAAATAAATTTCGTTAGGGTGACTACACATTTTCCTGCAAAATATTCAATTAACAACTAATCCCAAACATTGATTGTGGCATTAGTTTTAGCTCTATTATGAGGCATATATATCAATGGACAATTTACAGAATCAAAATAATTCACTTTCTCCAAGTCCAGTAATTCCTGGTCAATCATCTCTAGCAGCCCTCGATCAAGCGCAACCAAGTATATTGGGTGGGTCTAGCAACTTCATTTCTCAGGGAAATGGACTCAAAGCAGAATACTTTGACAACGCTGATTTTACCAACCTGAAGCTAACTCGTACTGATAGCACAGTGAACTTTTTGTGGGGTAGTGGTTCTCCAAATGCGCTCATCGGTGCAGATACCTTCTCAGTGCGTTGGACAGGTCAGGTAGAAGCTAAGTACAGCGAGACTTACAAATTCTACACCAGAAGTGATGATGGTGTAAAATTGTGGGTAAATAATCAATTGGTGATCGATAAGTTTGTCAATCAATCGCCTACAGAATATAGTGGTTCCCTCGACCTAGTGGCAGGTCAAAAGTATGATATTAAACTTGAGTACTTCGACAATACTTACTCTGCCCTTTCTCAACTATCTTGGTCAAGCAACTCTCAAGCCAAAGAAATTATTCCTCAGTCCCAACTTTATACTCCGGTAAGTACGCCTGTCGGTAATGGCAAAGGACTCAAAGCAGAATACTTCGACAACGCAGATTTGACTAACTTGAAGCTAACTCGCACAGATAGCACAGTGAACTTTTTGTGGGGTAGTGGTTCTCCAGATCCCCTCATTGGTGCAGATAGCTTCTCGGCGCGTTGGACAGGTCAGGTAGAAGCTAAGTACAGCGAAACTTACAAATTCTACACCAGAAGCGATGATGGCGTAAAACTGTGGGTGAATAATCAATTGCTGATTGATAAGTTTGTTAATCAATCAGCCACAGAATATAGTGGTTCCCTCGACCTAGTTGCAGGCCAAAAGTACGATATTAAACTTGAG
>JAVRCH010000152.1:0-105977 GCA_034530795.1 Nostoc sp. DedQUE12a | reverse complement strand
CCCCCACCTCCCACACCTCCCCACTACTCCTCTTTCACCTCCGGTACTGGGTCGTAGCCGCCTGGATGAAAGGGATGACAGCGCAAAATCCGTAGGGTTGCCATCCAGCTACCGCGCAATACGCCAAATCGTTCAATGGCTTGAATGGCGTACATCGAACAAGTTGGTTGAAAACGACAACTGGGAGGAAACAACGGTGAGATAAACATTCGATAGCCGCGAATCAGCCAAATTAATAATAGTTTCATTACAGTTCCCTAAATCTTATAAATTAGTTATAGAGGTAAAAATATTCATTCTCTTGCATCTTTGTTGATTACATTTTCTGATTTCACCTCAATTTTGCTTTTATGGCTGCAAGTTGCGTTGCCAAAGCCTGCCGTAGGCATCGCTGCAATTTGGGTCTTATTCATCCTACTGATTGCATGGGTGGTCAACCGCTTTGCTAATGGCGAGGCAGAAATCGTCAGGAAAATAGTTCATATTGGCACTGGTAATGTGATTTTACTTGCTTGGTGGTTAGATATTCCCCCTAGCGTCGGGATTACGGCCTCGATTTTGGCAAGCGCAATCACTTTACTATCCTACCGATTTCCGATTCTTCCTGGCATTAATAGCGTTGGACGCCAAAGTTTAGGAACATTTTTTTACTCTCTGAGTATCGGTATTTTAATTGCTTGGTTCTGGTATTTGCAACAACCACAGTACGCAGTATTAGGCATTTTAGTTATGACTTGGGGAGATGGATTAGCTGCTTTAATTGGGCAGCGTTTTGGTAAACACAAGTACAAAGTCTTTGGGGCAGAAAAAAGTTGGCAAGGCTCTTTGACTATGATGCTTGTTAGCTATCTCGTCAGCAGTTTGATTTTAATCGGAACTCAAGGAAACAGTTGGCAAAATTGGGCAATATCACTGTTAGTGGCGTTGATTGCTACTGCTTTAGAAGCTTTTTCTTTTTTGGGTATTGACAATTTAACAGTTCCTTTGGGAAGTGCGGCTGTTGCGTTCTTTTTAAGTCAATTAGTTTTGTAATTACATTCAAAAACAATGCAATAAATATACTACTTGTAGAGACGCGACGAATCGCGTCTTCATCTTCACCCAAGGATGTGTTGAAAAGATTGTTGGAATTGGTATCAGTATTACAGCAATTTTCATCTATTTGAACCACAATTCTTATTGGTGTGAACTTAAGTTAGAACTCTTGCCTCACAATGGTTTTACCCCACCCCAACCCCTCCCCTTGCCAAGGGGAGGGGAGGTTTTGGCTTTAGACAAAACCGGGGTGGGGTGACGCGGATCGTGATATTGAATGAGTGAATTCCAAACTACGTCATGACAAAGGTTTCACATTAAGTTGACACCAATGAACATTGTTGTGCCCCTACGATAATTTATTTGTACCTCACAAAACTCCAATCTGCTGTATCCTTGGGTGAAGGTGAAGACGCGATGAATCGCGTCTCTACAATTGGTGTATTTGTCGGATTATTTTTTCAAATTGGTAGATTTTGGAATTTACATGAACCTAATCCCGGCGTCTTTGTGTCTCTGCTTTAGGCTATATCATCCCATTGTTCAGTTTTATCGGGAAAGGCAGAGGGCAGGAGGCAGAAGGCAGAAGGAAATTCTGACTCCTGCTCTGGAGCCACGACGCCTTGGGAGTAAGAGTTTAAGACAAGAACACCAAATTTTCAATTTGGTGGCTCTTGTTTAGGAGGGGTCTGAATCCCCGATCTTACAAAACCTTCTGCCCTCAGCATAGCCGCCTTCTGCCTTCTTCAATTGAATTTGTACTATTAAGATTTACCCAACAATTGATTAATTTGAATTTGTAGTTTTTCTCGTAATTTTTGCGCCTGCTGATAAGCTGCTGTACGTCCTTTGTTTGAGTCGCTGGCTAGTTCTGCTGATTCCAAGGGCTGAATAAAATAACGTAGACGAGTTTTCATTGCCCAAATTCCCATTGAGGGAAACAAAACTAAGGCAAACATCAAAGGCGACAAAGGCAAAAATGGTAATTTGACTAGTCGTTGTAATTTGGTGACATTAACGCTCCAAGGATGGAGAAATTCACTACCGATGCAAACTACTGGGAGAATGGGAATATGATAGCGATCGCTCAGTTGCATAAAGCTGACATCAAACTTTTGTAGTTGATGGCGTTTTCTCCAACCTTTCCCAGGCCCCCTTATCCCTTCGGGTGCATATAGGAGAATTTTACCTTGGGCGATGGCAGCCTCAAAATCATTGAATTCTGCTCGCACACCACCTAAAACTTGCGACCATTTGGGTGGTAACCACCAAATCATCCAAGGATGGTCAAATAATGCTGGACTTGCTATGGGTTGTACTCTCCATCCTCTAGTTTCACCTAATAAATAAGCTAAAGTCAAAAAATCCCAAGGAAAACACATCCCGGCGTGGTTCATCGCCACAATTAATGGCCCCCTTGACGGCAAGTTTTCGATTTGCTGTAATTCTCCCCGAAAATAATATTTGACGATGGGGCCCAGAACTTCTTGGCCAAAGGCTTGTTGATAATTGGGATCGAATTCACCAACTTCTTGACGCGGCGAACGACAACCCAAACGCAACCAACGACTCAGCATTGCTAAATAAAATCCGCCAGGAATTAAAAATAATCCATATTCAAACCAATTCCAACCATCTGGATCTTGATGATAGTGTTGCCAGTGGCGGTTAAATAAAATCAGCCAACCTGGAGGATACCAAAGACAAAACCAGTCGAACCAACTAAATTTATAGCCTTGGACTGGTGCTTTTTCCTGTTGAGTGTTGAGAAGATTTTCTGAGTGTTGATTAATCAAGATAGCAAGCAATATAAAATAGGCAATAATCGACTTAACAATATATTCTAGCTTTACACATTTAGCATTGACATCTTACTCTAGAAGTAAAATTAATTACACGTTTTTCAGTAGAAAATATCCCTGGTTTTTTAAAGAAGTCAGGTATTTGAGTCTGATTATTTGATTTATAAATAAAATCTAAAGTGATTATTAGCACTGTATACTACAGCAAAAATATTTTAACAAAAAACAATATTACTATTGCTTCTCATATAACAGAGTAAATTTTATTTTTATTTTATAAATTACCTTGAACTTCTTTTGTCTCAACAAGTTTTGATTTGCGTGAATTATAGCAATCATAAGAAACAGGCCACTGGTGTAACAATACCTTCTGCACACAGCAGCCAACACTAATAACTGATGTTTAGGTTTGACCAAAAGATGCAATTTATCTGTGGGTAGATAATATCTCATGATTATTAAAATTCTTCCTCAAGCCGGAGACAAATGACGCAAGACTTGTCTTAATCTGCTGACTATGGAACTAGGAAAGTCTCTAAAAATTGCAGATTTAATCCGCGAAATTCGGCAGCAACTAGATCTGTCTCAGAAAAAGTTTGCAGCCCATTTAGGAGTTTCCCTGCGAACAGTCAATCGCTGGGAAAACGGATCTGCCGTGCCTTCACAGATGGCACTAAAGCTAATTGAAGAAATGCTAGAGAAAATGGGCGAACCAGGGAAAAGACTACTAAGCGAGTATCTCTCTAAAGCAAGGCAAAGGGAGGATTCTTGAGATGAGCGTCAAATTGCTAGAAAAATTCTTGATGATGCGCTCTAGCTCAGTAAGTTATGGCGTGATGATTTTGGCGATAGTAGTTGCCTTAATTATGGCGCGATTATTACAGCCAGTATTCGATCCGAGTGTGTTTACCTTTTTTTATGCTGCCGTGGCGGTTAGTGCGTGGTATGGTGGCATGGAAGTGGGAATGCTAGCGATCGCTTTATCTGCCATAGTCGCCTTCTACTTTCTCATTGAGCCAGTCTACTCCTTTGAGATCCCAAGCTTTAGCGTTTTGGTACGATTAACAACTTTCTCACTCGTCTCTTTATTAATAACTGCACTTTTCTCAGAATTACAAACTGCTAAAGCTAAAGCAGAGTCAAGTCTGAAGTTGTTACAAAATAGCGAAATGCGCTTTAGCCGACTCGCAGAATCTAACATCATTGGAGTCATTATCAGCGACCTTAACGGCCGCGTGGTTGAGGCTAATGATGCGTTTCTGAAGATGGTAGGCTACACGCGAGAAGATTTGTCTGCCAAAGAAATGAACTGGCGGGAGATTACCACGCCTGAATCTTTGATTTTAAGTGAACGTTGCGTTGAAGAACTCAGAAGTTGCGGAGTTTGTAAACCTTTTGAGAAAGAATATATTTGCAAAGATGGTTCTCGCGTTCCTGTTTTGCTTGGTTCTGTCCTCGTAGAAGATGGTCGAGAAACAGTTATTGGCTTTGTTGTTGATTTGAGCGAACGCAAACAAGCTTTATCCGCATTACAACAAGCCAATGAGCGGGTGACGCGCACCCTAGAAAGCATGAGCGATGCATTTGTCAGCTTAGACCGAGATTGGCGAATCATTTACCAAAATGCTGAAGCAGAGCGAATTAACGGTAAATCCCGTACAGAAGTCGTTGGTAAGTCCCACTGGGAAGAGTGGCCGGCTTCAGTAGGCACAAATGTTGAGGTACAATACCGACGAGCTTTCGCAGAACAAATCCCCGTCCACTTTGAACATCATTATTACTTGCCATGCGAATACGACTTGTGGTTAGAGATTCACGCCTACCCTTGTGAAGATGGTCTTGACATTTTTTTTCGTGACATCAGCCAACGCAAACAAGTAGAACAAACTCTGCGTGAAAAGGAGGAACGCCTGAGGTTAGCTAACCAGCGTTTCGAGTTAGCCGCCGCTGCTGTCAATTGTCTCATATATGACTGGGATATAGAGCAGGATCGGGTTGAAAGAACCGATGGTTTAACCCGAATTTTAGGCTATCCCGTGGATATTGCCCCAAGAAATGGTAATTGGTGGCGTCAGCTTCTCCATCCAGAAGATTTACAACGTGTAGAAAGTGAAGCGGGGGTTGCGTGGTCAAATGGCGATCGCTACACTGCTGAGTATCGAATTCGCAACCAAGATCATCAGTATGTCTATGTGCTAGACCAAGGAATAGTGGTCAAGCGCGATGCTGACGGCAAACCGCTACGCGTAGTTGGCAGTACTACAGATATCAGCCAACGCAAGCAGATAGAAGAAGCGCTGCAAGAACAGGAGAGAAAATACCGTTATATTTTTGAAGCCGCAGGGGTGTCAATTTTTGAAGAAGATTTTTCCCTTGTCAAAGCCGCCCTTGATGATTTGAAAGCCCAAGGTGTGGAGAATTTTCGCACTTTTTTTGCCGAACACCCTGAGTTTATTCAACAAGCCGTTGGCATGGTAAGAATTGTCAACGTGAATAACGCAGCTGTGCGAATGTTTGGGGCTGAAAATAAAAATGCACTCCTGGTTCGGCTTGATCAAATATTCGCACCGGAAACTCTAGAAGTATTTGTCGAAGAATTGCTAGCAATTACTGATGGGGAAACTTACTTAGAATCAGAAACGATTCTCAAAACTCTCCAGGGAGAAAGCCTCAACGTCCTGTTTACAATTACCTTTCCCCCAGCAAATGCTAAATTTGACAGCGTATTAGTAAGCATCATGAATATCACTGCTCGCAAGCAGGCAGAAGCCGCAGTTAAAGCTAGTGAGGAGCGGCTGAGGAGTTTTGTAGAAGCGAATGTAGTCGGGATTATATTTGGTGATGTGGAAGGTAGCATTAATGAAGCCAATGAAGAGTTTCTGCGAATTGTCGGCTATAGCCAAGAGGATTTACAAGCTGGGAAACTACGCTGGACTGATATCACACCACCAGAATATCTTTATTTAGATCAACTAGCCATTGCCGAAGCCAAAGCCAAAGGAGCTTGTACTCCCTATGAAAAAGAGTACATTCGCAAAGATGGTTCTCGCGTACCCGTTGTAATTGGCTACTCTCTGTTAGGAGAATCTCGGCACAAAACAGTGGTATTTATTCTTGATATTAGCGAGCGCCAGCAAATAGAAAAGGCTTTGCACCAGAGTGAAGAACGCTTCCAAGCTTTTATGGACAACAGTCCAGCCGCAGCATGGATTACAGATGCAAACGGGCGCATACTTTATCTCAGCCCGACTTATTTTCGTACATTTGAATTAGCAACAAATAACGCGATTAATAAAAATATTTTTGAGCTTTATCCAGCTGAAATTGCTCAGGTATTTCTTAGTAATATTAGAACGGTTGCCGAGACAAATCAGGTATTGGAAGCCATTGAGTCTGCCCCGCGCACAGATGGTAGCCCTGGCGAATTTTTAGTATACAAGTTTCCCATTGCAGACCCGTCTGGGCAACACTTGGTAGGAGGAGTTGCAGTTGACATTACCGAACGCGAACGCGCCCTTCGAGAACGCGAACAAGCCCAAAAAGCTTTACAAGAGCGTAGTGAAGGACTGAAGTTGCTGTTTGAAACCGCCAGCGATTTGCTGTCAACCGAGCGGCCTTTGGATTTGATGAATAGCTTGTTTAGCAAACTCTCGGCACAGATGGATTTGGATTTTTACTTCCACTATCTAATTGAAACCCACGAAAATAAACAGAAACTTCATTTGGTAGGTTGGAACGGCATCACCGAAGAAGTATTTAAAGCAATTGAATACTTAGAATTTAATCAAGGAATGTGCGGACAAGTAGCTCAAGAACGGCGTCAAATTGTCCTCAACGATGTGCCGCACTCAACCCATCCCAATGCATACATCCTTGGTACTTTAGGAATTACAGCCTATGCGGGTCAACCATTGATTGTTCAAGGAAAGTTGCTAGGTGTACTCTCTTTTGCCAGTCGCACCCGTATTCACTTTACTCCAGAGGAAACTGCTTTACTGCAAGCAACTTCGGATCAGGTGGCGGTTGCTTTGGAACGTTTTGAATTAATGGCTTCGTTACAGCGACGAAAAGAAGAATTAATTCAAGCTAACCGCATCAAAGATGAATTTTTAGCAGTTCTTTCCCACGAACTTCGCACGCCGCTAAATCCCATCCTGGGATGGTCAAAGATGTTGCAAAGTAGAAAGTATGACGCAGCAACCACCGCTCGTGCCCTGGAAACCATCGAGCGTAATGCCAAGCTGCAAACTCAGCTAATTGAAGATTTGCTAGATGTTTCTCGCATTTTGCAAGGGAAACTGAGCTTGAATATTGCTCCTGTAAATTTAGTAAGTGCGATCGCCGCAGCTTTGGAAACCGTTCGTTTAGCTGCCCAAGCTAAATCTATCAATTTGCGATTTGTGATTTTAGATTTGGCATCAGAAAATACTAACAGAAATTTAGCATCCATTGAGTTTAATAAACAACCAGACAATCTCAAATCCCAAATTCAACTTCTGCTCTCAGCGCACCAAGGCTACGACTCAAAATTCCTAGTAGCGGGTGATTCAGTCCGCTTACAACAAGTGATGTGGAATTTGCTCTCAAATGCCATTAAGTTTACACCCCAAGGGGGACAAGTAGAAATTAGTTTAGCCTGTGTTGATTCTCAAGCTCAAGTGCAAGTATGTGATACAGGTAAAGGAATTAACCCGGACTTTTTACCATTCGTCTTTGACTACTTCCGACAAGCTGACGGTGCAACTACCAGAAAATTTGGGGGTTTGGGGTTAGGATTGGCAATTGTTCGTCACATCGTCGAGTTACATGGCGGTACAGTTCAGGCAGAAAGTTTGGGTGAAGAACAAGGAGCAACCTTTACAGTCATGTTGCCGTTGATGGAAATATCTACTAACGATCGCGAGATTGATAGACAATCAGATGATTCGCCCGATTTAAATGGGCTAAAAGTTTTGTTAGTGGATGATGAGCGTGATACGCGAGAGTTGATTGCTTTCATTTTGGAGCAGTCTGGGGCAATAGTAACCCAAGTAGCATCAGCTACGGAAGCATTACAAGTTCTGCCTAAGTTACAGCCAAATCTACTCCTGAGTGACGTTGGAATGCCTGAAGTAGACGGTTATATGTTGATCCGTCAAATCAGAAATATGCCACCAGAACTGGGAGGAAAAATTCCGGCGATCGCTTTAACTGCTTATGCGGCTGAAATCGATTATCAACAGGCAATTGCCGCCGGATTTGAGAAGCATATCACAAAACCAGTGGAACCAGCGAAGTTAGTTCGAGCGATCGCTAACCTGATTTTCTGATTCAACGCCTTTCAAAGAGGGAACAGGTAAAGGTGAGGTTTGTGCTTGCAGATACAAGTTTTACAAACCCATACTTTGAAGAGACCATTTTTGTAAGTAGCAATTTGAGGTATCTACGATCTGTCTTGTGTAGTGAATGCTATTCATACCATAAGTAGAGATATTCATATCGATTAATTCGTTAAGTTTAATGAAGCATTGAGATTAAGTTTTCTCAATGACTTGAGCAATCGAGAGTAACTTTAACTTCTTTGGAGTTTTGTATGACTTACACAGTTGACGAAAAAACAAGACCAGCTTTAGAAACTTTTCGCCGCTTTGATGTAGATACTCAACTAGGCATACTTTGGTTTGGTTACCTAGATATTAAAGACCAGCTACAACCAGCACCTCCTGAAAGTGTAGAAGTCCCTGGAAAAGCAGTATTTGACCAAATTCAAGCTTTGTCTAAAGAAGAACAACTGCAAGCACAACGCGACCTACTTACAGGTGCAAATGATATCGGCCGAAGCTATAAGGAACTGATTCCTAACTCTAGATTGGTAGTTTGGCTGTTGTTGTCAAAAGGGATAGAAAATGGAACTATCATCGGAGTACCATCTGACTATCAACTCCCAAGTGAAACTGATGAATTTACAGCACAAATTAAACAGTTAGACTTTGAGCAACGGATTAGTTTCTTGCTAAGTGCCGTATAATCAATAGGTTAACTCATACCATTTTGAATGTTGGATTTGTGTTAATTTATCCATCCCATTCATTTTTCAAATTGGTATCATTCCAGTAATCTTTAAAAGCTTTGAATCATTGGGAATAAGAGCAACGAGCAACTTGAACTAGGTTTGGTTTGTTTCGTTTTAGCTAAAAATAACGCAGAGATGGTACCCTCTGCGTTATCCCAATTAGCAATGATGTAGAGACGCTGCAATGCAACCCCTCTATTTTGCAATTTTCACATATTAAATAGAATTGCCATAGCTAAAGTTTTTTTGCCAAATAAAGTTAATCGAGAGAATCAATTAACTTTAAAACTCGTTCTTTAACTTCATCCCGAACGCGACGAAAAACTTCAATTGATTGTCCTTCTGGGTCGTCAAGTTGCCAATCCTCAAACACATCTCTTAACACCCATTCTTCGGGTAAGTTAACGCCACACCCACATAATGAAATCACAGCGTCATAATCTTCAGCTTGAAAATCGCTTAAAGCCTTCGAGGTTTGATTGCTAATATCAATGCCAATTTCTGACATAATATCAACAGATTTTTGGTCTACATGACTTGCTTCCAAGCCCGAACTACTAACAGAAATTTTCCCCACACCTAACGTCCGAGCAAAGCCTTCCGCCATTTGCGATCGCCGAGAATTTTTCTTACAAACAAACATCACCTTTCTCATCAATTCTCCCCTCCATTTCTCTGTGTCCTCCGTGCCTCTGCGGTTCGTTTTTCTTGCTTTACCCACAACAAGACTTATTCACACCTTGCCCCACCGCCACATTTTTTTCCGGCGCCGTATCTCCCACCTTCACCACAAACACTTCCCAACGGTTACCATCTGGATCTGTTACCCAAACTTTATCTTGCAAAGCGTAGCAACAGTCAGTATTATCTTCAGTAAATAATGCTAACCCTGCATCTGTAAATCGCTGCACAGCCGCTTGTACTTCTTGTGTACTTTCAACTTGTATTCCTAGATGAGACAATGCACCGCCAGACTGCACATTATCAGTTAAATTCAAAGTTAAATTTAAGGCTGGATTAGCAATATCAAACTTAGCGTAGTCAAACTTATACTTAATAGGTTCCACACCAAACATTGCTTGATAAAATGCCACAGATTTTTTAAGATTGGTAACATTTAAAGCTACATGAGTTTTCAAAGTAGTCATAATTTTGCTCCTTTATTCTTTGAAATCGCGAAATCCATGAGAAAGCTGTCGATATACTATCACTGCTAATTGCGCTCCTAAAATAGGTGCAACCCAATAAACCCAATGATGCTGCCAAATTCCCCCCACCAAAGCCGGGCCAAAAGAACGCGCCGGGTTCATACTTGCACCCGTAATCGGCCCCATAAACGCTGCTTCCATTCCCACCGTCAACCCGATCGCGATTCCCGCAAAACCAATGTGGGCGCGTCGGTCTAGTCCGGAACCCAAAATTACGAACATTAATATAAAAGTGAGAACAAATTCTAACACCAACGATTGCAACCAGTTACCATTTAGCGGTATCGTCGCCCCCAAATTCGCAACTCGCCCCAAACTAATTAGCAGTAAAGTTGAAGCCGCGATCGCCCCCACTAACTGCCCTAAAATATACGGTAAAACTCGCTTCTTCTGGAAAAAACCACTAGCCCAAAATGCTAATGTTACCGCTGGATTGAAATGTGCATCGCTAATATGCCCTAAAGAGTAAATCAACGCCGCAACAACAGCACCAAATACAAAACTGATACCAATATGGGTGACTGCACCTTGACTAAGGTAGTTCACCATCACTGCACCAGTACCCGCAAACACTAAAATAAAGGTGCCTATTCCTTCTGCTAAAGCCTCTCGCCAGCAAGACACCAGCGATTTAGCTAGCCAAATCTCTAAACTTGACTCTATGCCTCTTGCAGGCATATCAACGCCCTACATTTCAAAAAAAGTTGATGCATTGATAATATAATATTTCAAAAAAAGTTGATATGTCAAGCAGGATTATCGAAAACAACAATTACAGGCTATTTCAGATAAATGAAGTAGACGGGTAATACCAGAAAAAATAATGCGACAAATAGCCCACTTGTAGAGACGCGATAAATCGCGTCTTCACCCAAGGATGTGTTGCAATCATTTGACGAATGACGCGTTTATCGTTTTTTATTAAATCATTTTCATAGGCTGCTACTAAGCTGCCTTTGGATTTAACTTGGACGTTTTTTCGTGTTGACTGTTGACAGTTAACCGTCAGCAGCCAACGAACCTTATAAGTGACCATCGAGTCCTGATGATATCAAACATCATCTAATCAACCAACCAGATCGGCGATCGCTTTTCAAGCAGAGACTACAACTTCCGGTTGATAGCGGATGCCTGCTTGCTTAAAGCGATGTAAAGCTTCACCCAAGCGATCGCAATCTGCAATCAAACTAATTCTCACATACCCTTCACCAGCAACCCCAAAGGCATTACCTGGGGTAACCACAACGCCTGTTTGCTGCAACACATTCAACGCGAAATCTGTGGAACCCATACCCACAGGACATTTCACCCACAGATACATCGTCGCCTTGGTTTTGGGAATATCCCAACCCAATTGTCCTAATCCTTCAATCAGGAAATCACGGCGGGTGCGATAGCGTTGTTGTACTTCATGCAAATAGACATCTGGTAGTTGCAAAGCTGTTTCGGCTGCTGTTTGCAAGGCGGCAAAAATGCCGTAATCCAAGTTAGTTTTCAGCGTCCGCAAACCTTGAATTACATGGCGGTTACCCACCACAAACCCGACACGCCAACCAGCCATGTTGTAGGTTTTGGATAAAGTGTGAAATTCCACACCAATTTCTTTTGCACCGGGAATTTCTAACAAGCTAGTAGGTTGATAACCATCAAACGCTAACTCGGCGTAACACAAATCGTGTACCAGCAAAATTTCATATTTGCGGGCGAAGGCGACGATTTCCTCAAAGAATTCGCGGGGGGCAGTGGCGGCGGTGGGATTGCTGGGATAGTTGAAATAGAGGATTTTAGCTTTTCGGGCAACCTCATCAGGAATAGCAGCTAAATCGATTAACCAGTCATTTTCTGGTTTCAAAATCAAGCTATGAACTTGGCCGCCAGCAATTACAGGGCCGCGAAAGTGGGCGGGATAAGCGGGAGAAGGAACCAGAACTACATCGCCTGGGTTGATGTAAGCGATCGCTAAATGTGCTAATCCTTCTTTAGAACCAAGTAGCGGTAAAGCTTCACTATCGGGGTCAAGAATGACATCATAACGCCGACGGTACCAATTAGTAATTGCTCGGCGGAAACTCGCAGTGCCTTCAAAGGGAGGATAACCGTGATTGGCGGGATTTTGCAAAGCGGCGATGGCGGCTTCTACCACTGGTTGTGGTGTCGCACCATCGGGGTTTCCCATCCCCAAATCAATTAAATCTAGCCCTTGTTCCCGTGCTTTAGCTTTTAGTTCGTCTAAACGGGCAAACACATAAGGCGGCAGTTTTTGTATACGTTCTGCTGGCACTATCCAATTCAAACTCATGCTTCAACCTCGTCACTCATACCCTTGGGCGAAACTCGATTCATGTCTCTACTATCTATAGGTGCAGTGGTAGAAACCATTGCCGCCATCAACTGTTCCAGCGCGACTTTAAAAGGTAGTCGATGGATGTCAGAATTAGGAGCAAGGGCAATTTCGGCGGCTGTTTGCAACTCACCTAATGTAATATTGCCCAATCCCAAATCACTTAATTTCTGGGGTAGTCCAATTTCTGCGTAGAACTTTAACAACTGCTGCCGTGCCGATGCTGCTAGTTGATTATTTTGTAGCATTTCTTCTAAACGCAGTTGTACCAAAATTCCGAAAGCAACTTTTTCGCCGTGAATACTGCCGTGTCCCGAAATGTGCGTTAAACCATTATGCACCGCATGGGCAGCAACAGTACGACACTGCGCCCCTCCTAATCCGCCAACTACCCCAGCGAGTAACACAGTTGCGTCTACAACTTCTCGCCAAACTTCACTACCTGGTTCTTTGAGGGCGGCGGCTGATTTTTGCAAAAGTATATCTCGCAAAATTCGTGCTTGTTGGACTGCGGCAATAATTAGAGTGTCTTGTAGGTGTCCACTACTAACTGAGGCTTCGTACCACTTGGCGATCGCATCACCAATTCCAGCTACTAAAGTACCTTGTGGTGCTGTTTTAATCAAGTCATAATCGAGTATCAATAAATCGGGACAACGAGACAGCCCGACATCATAAAGAAATGCCCCGTCTTCTGAATAAACATTCGACAGGGCACTCCAAGCTGCACAGGTAGCCGCAGAAGTTGGAATCGTCACTACTGGTAGCTGTAATTGTTGGGCGACTAATTTCGCTGTATCCAAAGCTTTGCCGCCACCAACACCGATAATCACATCAGCTTTATGTTCTTTAGCTATCTTGCGTAAACTTTTCAAACTCGCTTCGCAGCAATCTGCACCATAACTAGCTTGGGCAGGATGTAACTGTTGTGTTTCTAAAATCGGTTGCAGATTTTCTTGGCTGATGGCAAGAGTGCGTTCTCCCGCCACAATTAAAGGACGATTTCCCAAACAAGCGATTTCTGCTGCGGCTGCTTGCAACACGCCAGAACCACGGATTACTTTTGCTGGGGCAACTGTAAGGGTAAAGAACGAACTAGAAGTTTGAGTAGACAAAGAAGGTTGAGTAGAAAATTTATTAGACATATAAACTAGTTTGCCAAAACTTTGATATTTCTTAATCAAATTGACTTCGACTTAGGGATACTTGTTGCCAACTGATTTAAAGATGGCTACAAATTTTACACCCCTTCAACTGAATTTTAGCCGAGCCATGAAATAGACAAAGCCTGTTGCCGAGTGCTTAAGTAATTTGACGACCTTGCTTGAATCTACGATCTTCATCGATCTAAAATTCCGAACTATCAAAGTTTTGAACAACCGTATAATTAAATAACATTAGCACTCTTAGATTCCCAAAAAAAGCGTAGTTTACCGCCGCAGGCATCGCCAACTGAGAATTTCTTCGTAGTCTTACCATTTCAGGCAATTCCAGCTAGAGAATACGTAAGCCAAGGGCGTACATTTCTACGTCCTACAGCTAATTCATTTGCTGCAAATATTTTTGAAAATGGCAAAACTGGTAACTAGGAAAACAACTGACAAATTACGACTGCCAGTATCCATTACCCCCACGCTGATTAACTTTTGCTTATAGCCCAATGACTAAAGTGTGAATATCTTAATCTAAAAATAATCTTTAAAGTATCGGTAAATACAAAATAAATTATGTCATCCTGATAACAAGCATTGGTGATTGGGCATAGGGCATGGGGTATGAGGAGATGGAGATAATGGGCACACAGACAAGGAGCAAAAGAGCAGGGGAGCAGGGGAGGCAGAGGGAAAAATAACCAATGCCCAATGCCCGATGCCCGATGCCCGATGCCCAGTTCCCTTAAGCCTTCGATTTCGCCAATTGGGCGAATTTGTCTTGATAAATTTCCACTTTTATTGGAGAGTTGTCACGAGAAACGAGCGATCGCTTCACCTCACCCAAGTAAACTGGTACAGAAATCCCTGGTTCTGGGTGAACAATGGTACGGGCGCGGACTGTTAATTTGTCGTCTTGGAGCGTACCAGAACGACCATAAGAATAAAGATTGCTAGCTGCTTGACGTAAAGTTGCTTCTAATTCTGTGGGAGAAATTTTGGGCGATACGGCAATGACCGCTTGGGTTGAGGCATTGTCATAAACTAGACTGTAGCGCACTGCTCCCGGAATCACAGTGCGACTCAAGGGGACTATGGAAAGTGCAAATAAACCAGCTGTTAGCACTACCATAAAGCCAGTCGTACCTACCAGCCGAAAGCGAATGCCCCATTTGAGAACAAAACCTAACACTGCTAAGGCAGCGAATACCAAGGTGGCTATACCCGACCATTGGGTATATTGAAAAAAATCAGCTGTTGTGGGCATAAGGTTAGTTACTGAGGCGTCTTTTTTTGTTATCGACAACCCCATTTTACCGAGACGTGCCATAAAAATTGGGCATGGGGCATTGGAGGCAGGAGGCAGAAGTTTTTGAATTTTGAATTGATTTGTCTTCCTACCTCTCCATCTCCCTAAAAGCCTTACTGCCACTCGCTTTGCACGAGTTCGGCTTACGTAACGAATTGACTTAATCCAAATGCCGCAACACTCGAACCAGTAAATTGCAAAGATTAACGGCGATGAAAGTCATATTTATTACTTACATCCCAGAGATTTTTCCCAAATTATGGCATCTCGTGTATGTAGGTAGCTATGTAAAAGTGTAATTTTTTACTGAATCTTGAAGAAAGAAATTATCAAAAATAACGCCAAATTTTGAAAAATAATTTAATCAACAAATTCCAATTTTCTTGTGAAAAATAAACATACAAAAGGGCATCTACAAGAGATGCCCGTCATGCAGGAAAACCCCAAAGGGTTGTCCCTACACCTTCCCAACAATCAGCAACAGTGACTAATTAGGTTTTAGTCACACTCACAGTCACAGACGTGAATATAGTTATGTTATTAACTTAAAGCTTTAAATGCCCCCAGTGCATACACTGAAAAATATGAATAGCTATTTTAAATTACTTTGGCTGCGATCGCTTAAAGAATCGTGCAGAAATAACTTATAGTAATTCTCTAAAATGAAATTACAGATGATGACCCTGGTACGGAGGACACACCAGACGCTGACATTGGCAAACGAGGAGCGAACTCTAGGTATAGTTGAGGTTCCTGCTGCTATTTCTTAATAACTAATTTTGATTGGATGCAAGCTTTTGTTGTTGGTTATACCGATATACTACTCCACAAGTAGCCGCCAAAATTAACCATGAAAGCGTATTCAAACGAAAATCGAACATGGTTACGTCTACATTATTTAATAAAATCCACCCTACACAGGCGAGAAGATAACTGAAAATTAGCAATCTATCTTCTGTATATATGTGTTTGGAATTTCGCAGTAATTGGACTCCTGTAATTAAAATCCAACCGAGTAAGCCACAAAATAAAAGAGTAGTGAGAAAACCAGTTTCAGCAGATAACATTAAAAACAAATTGTGGGGATGACCCAACTTAATTTGGGTATGTGCTTTGTAGAGTTCGGTAAAACTACGTAATCCCCAACCCGTCCAAGGATGTTGCCAAGCTAAAGACCAGGCGAATTCCCACTGAGTTTTTCGCATCAAAGCCACTGGTCTGTTTGGATACATATCATCGTTTAACCTTGCCCAAAAGAAAGCAGGAACGTACTGGCGAAAAAATTGAGCGATTGGTGAGGGAGCAAAAGCCGCCACAAGTACGCTAGTGACGATACCGGCGACAGCACCGACAAGAATACGCCAACCCTGGTAGAGTGCATAAGCTAAACAAGCAAAAATAGCGATTGCCCATCCATTACGCGAGTTAGTGAAAATCAAGGTGATGAAATTTGCGATCGTCGCCAGGGTTAGGAAGAGGAAGGGGAGTAGGGAGATGGCTTCGCCAGGGGCAAAGGTGAAAACAAAAATCCTTCTTTTTCCCTTTTCCCTTTTCCCTTTTCCCCACCCGAAGGGTTTTGCCCTATGCCCAATTTTCAATTGCCATTGTTCCAACCATAAACCTAAACTCAGGATGAAAACTATTACTAAATAAGCCGCGAAGGTGTTGGCGTGCAAGAATAATGAAGCTATGCGGCCTGGTGGATTTCCTCCTGGTCTAATTGCCCAACTCAATACAACCCAGATAAACTGGAACTTAAAATTCCAGCCCAAAAATAATTGTCCTAAACCAAGAATCGCCACGGGCATCGAACCTATTACCAAAGCCCAAGCCATTTGCCGCAATTGGGCAGTTGTTTGAATCAGGGTGCTGAAGGCGGCGAAAACTAAAAAGAATGGTAAGAAATTAAATAAGCCGAGGAAAGCTTCTATTTTGTTTTGAGCAAACCCACAACTGACTATTAGCAACAGACTCAAAAGGGCAAATCCCCAGTTGAGGGGGCGGCGACTAATTTGGCGGTATTGTTTAATCCAAGTGAACAATGATACAAAACCTATAGTCACAGCCCCGACTAAAGGACTCAACGGGAAGATTAACAGTGCTAATAAAGAGTAGTTCCAACGGGAGTTGAAATTATAAAAAGCTTTGTTCAAGCTGGCTCCCAACATTCAGCACGAGTGAGACGAATTTGAGCGAGGGCGAAAATGGTAGGAATGATGCGACCATAGTTAGTAGCGATCGCTCTCCAACCTAAGTCCGCAAAAAACCAAGCCCACATCATAGGCCCAATCACGGCAAACATAGTGCGAACTGTTCCATAACGAGCTGCACTCACGGTCATACCCCGTCTGGCCATTTGCATAGTTACATAGCCTTGAAACTGGGTTGTTGCAGCTTGTGAGCCTTTAATGGCCGCTTGTTTGGCTACTTCGTAGGTAGCAAGGTGTATAGCAAATTGACGGGCAATTTGCTTGAGTACAAGTGGTTGCAGCATGGAAGTAACAGCCAATGCACTACCGCCTTTAAAAAGTAGCCCCAAGGGATCGCGTTGTAATAAAAGTGGTAAAGGTTGTTTTAATTCTGATTTGACAAGCTGACGCTGTATCCGTATAGTCAATTTTTGCTTTTCCTGTTCGGGCAATTTTTTCCACACCTGTCCTAGCAGATGTAAAAATACTTCTGCTTCTAAATCAACGGTTGTCAACTGATTAGAATAAGGAATTTTAAGATATCTACATACTTGAACAAGTGCTTGTCGGTAAGTTACTTGGTCTGTGCGTCCCCGCAATACCGTCATCCCATCTGCCGCTAAAAAGCGGAAACGTCCTTCTAGTGCATCTAGCCAAGCTTTGCGGTCTTGGCTTTGCACTTCGATGGGTTCGGGTGTGTGAACGTAGTCTAGGGGATTGAACTTACGACTAAATAAAATTGCCGTTAAGTCTTGTAGTTCTTCGTCAGTCGCTAACTCTAGCGCCGCCCTCATCTCATCCAATTTCGCTTCCTCCCTTCCGTGCAGCTTTTCTGTACCTTATTCTACTATTAGCTTTCAGCAGTCATTAGTAGTAATTTTGTCGTTTGTCATTTGATGATAACTAACCATTGACAGAGAAGTCTTTTGCGAAACTACCCTTCTCCTGCAAAGACGCTACGTGTAGCTTTCTTCTTTGAAGGAGTAACGACCATCAGAACTTCAGATAGTTAATGACTGATATTCAACTAATTTGTGTCTCAATAGCGAGTTTAGCCTGCACCCAGTAGTGACAGCGCTTTTTCAGTTATTGAATGACACTACTTTCTAATCTTCACCTTTCCATCTCAGTAGTAGCCTAAATACTTAAAAACCATTATCAATATTTCTTACCCCCTCTTACTCATAAGGTAATGGGTGCTTCAAAGCTTCTCTTCTGACAACACAGAAGTTTCTGGTATATATTTTGACTTTGAATACATGGTCTTAGATAATGTGAACTTTTTAAACGTTTTTACTCAATCATTTCATCTGTCGTTAGACTGATTTGACAGTCTAGCAGTTAAGTATTTTCCCCATTACTAAAACTAATGTGCAACAAATAAGTTCTGTCTATGAAACAGTAAATTGTCTAATAAAGTCCAAAGTAATCTTAATTACCAAAAAGCTTAAATTTAACTAAAAATTTCCAACCAAAGTAAGTTGCCGACTTGCCGATAATCTTGATCCCCTAAACTTTATGCTGCGTTTTATGTAGATTTATGCCAAAAAGGCATAAATTTGAAATAATAAATATTATAAATATAAAATGTCGGCAGTTTATCAGTTTATTCAGTGCTGTCTTTATGCAGATTACTGCAAATCAGTATAAGCTTTAACTAAAATCTGCACAGTAAAATGTTTGATATTCTACCCTAATAAAAGGCTAACTTCAGAGTCTATTGCATCTATCAGTTGAATCATTTATAACTGATTTTCATGACAACCTTACCATCTAAAAAAGTTGTTTACTGAACTAATCTTTGACTGAATTAAAAAAGGAGTTTAAAAAATTATGAAAACTGTAGTGAATTTGACTCAGCAATCAGTAATAGGAGAGATTGAAAGCGTTTTGGATACATATCCATATCATCCATATCAACAAGCTTTTGCGATTCCTGACTTACGCCAAGAGCTAATTGCTTTCGTCCTCAACCGTATTCCCTCTTTTTATAGCGTCATATCTGACGGAAATATTCCACTAGCTGAGGCTGAACAAGAAAGCTTGCTAAATTATCAGTTGCCTCGTAAACGCTTAGAGCAGCAACTACATTTACAAAATTTAATTCACCAAGGTATTTGCTCAATCGTTCAAGAAAAGTCAGATTGGATTAGCCATCACCTTTGTGAAATAGTTCAACCCGGTTGTGAACCTTCTCATTGGTTTGGTTAATACTTACAGCAGTTTTCTTTTGCATGAAGTACAAAGTCACTGGTTTTGAGGCAGGAGGCAGGAGGCAGTGTTTCAACTACGCTCAACAACCAGGCAGGAGCCAGAAGAATAATTTGATTTGTGAATCCTTGGTTCTGTACCTCATTTAGTTGCAAACTGCTGTATAAAATTCAGAGTTCAAAAAAGATGTCTGGTGTTTAGCTAACAGTTATGGGGCATTGGGCATGGGGGAGCCTCCCCATGAGCAATTGCCGTCAAGTGGCGTCATGGGGCATTGAGAGGTGTGGAAGGAGGAAGAAGCATAAATTCTGTTTCTCCCTACACTTCCTCATCTCCCTACTCCCTAGTCTTTTTTAGTAAATTATTTAGAGCAAAGCTTAAGTATATTGTTCTTCGAGTGTAAACTTTGACAAATAGTATGTTCAAAGGACATTGCCAGAACATGAAAAAAATAACTGCTGTGATGCTGGTAAGTATAACTATGACTGTTGGGATGGAAGCATTAAGGCCTAAAGTCACTAATGCCCAATTATTTTATCCACCAGCGAGCGATCGCCATTCATTAATGGTAATGGGTCAAGGGGTGGTAAGAGTACCAGCGGATACAGCGGATATTCAATTAGTATTCAGTAGTAAAGATAGCAATGAAGAGTTACAAACGCAACCATCAACGCTATCGCAAGTCCGTCGGGCAACTTTACCAATTCTCCTCTTAAATGCCAAAACACCAATAGGACAAATTCCACCTACACCTACTTTAGAAAGTCAAAAACCCTTAACTAAAGCAACTCTCCAGCCAATAATTGATAGCTTAGTTGCTAATGGAATTAGTGCCGATAAAATTCAAGTGCAAGTTAATCCTAACTCCACTGAAAAGAATGCCAAGATATTAGTGAGGGTGGAAAAACCAACCCGCGATCGCATTCAGGAAATTGTTGGTACAGCGAATAAAGCAACAAGTAAACTGGAAAACTTAACTATCAATAACGTCGGCGTGGAATACGCAGTTAATGATTGTCAAGCTTTGCAGAGTTCAGTTTATCAATCAGCAATGAAAGACGCTCAAAGTCGCGCTCAGGCTTTAGCAACTGCTATGGATGTTAAACTTGGTGCTGCTTCTGTAGCCGAGCCATTTTATACCTTATTTTATCCTTCGTGTAATTCCAAATCTGGAGTTACTTTACCCTCTTTTGCTAATTTTTTATTGACACCAACTTACGATCCAGATGCCCCGGCGGAAGTGGAGATGAAAAAGGATATTTTTGTAACATACACAGTGAAATAAATATTTCTATTAAGTGCGATCGCATTAAAGTTAGCTTTAAAGGGTAAAGTGCGATCGCTTGACTATTCAATGAAAAAACTCCAGAAATGTTTATGACAAATCTGGAGTCAGGAAAGATACGCATTTACCTATATCAATTTTTTCCATGAGTGAATCATACGTCATCAGGGTATACACTCAAATGTGGTAAATTATCTTCCTTGACTTCATATTGTGCTTCTAGTTTACATACCTTCAACGCAAAACAGCCCCAGTTCTGCTGGGGCTATTTTGCGAGAGTTGTTTGGCATAGGAGTACATCAACGAGTGATGCTCCGCGTTAGATATAAATAATTCGATATGCATCCCCTTTCAAGCTTGTTTTGGCATATCCGGATGATTTAGAAAATTTTGATCGCTTTATCAAAAAGAAACTCCAGAAGCGCCTTAGGCGTTCTGGAGCAGTAACAGGTTTCTAACATAAATAAATTTTTACCTATGCGATCGCCAGATGTCGTTAGGGTATATACTCAAATGTATTTTATGTCTCATCAGCCGCAAATCCATCAACAGATTACCTTCTTCTATACCCACGACCTTAATGCGTCTACAGAATTCTACGAACAAAAGTTAGGCTTCGAGTTGTGGCTTGACCAAGGTAGCTGTCGAATTTACAGTGTTACTGGCTCTGGATACTTGGGGTTATGCCAAGCAAGTGAAACATCTATTCTTTCACCTGAGAACCAATCAGGTGTCATTTTTACCTTGGTAACACAGCAGGTGGATGAATGGTTTGAATACCTCCAAGAACGTGGCATCAAGTTTGAAAAGCCACCGACAATGAATAAAAAGTATAATATTTATCATTGCTTTTTCCGCGATCCCAGTGGTTATTTAATCGAAATTCAACGTTTTGAGACTAATGACGAAAAAAGACATAACATTTAGTTATGTCTAGACACTGAATTTACAGGGCAGGATTTGTACAGGTTAGAACTTGCTGATTTACTAGGGTACATGATATCGATTAATGCCCTATGGTCATCATCGATAGCCATGTACCTTTTCTTCTAAAGAGTTATCAAGGTAGTTTGCGAGGTTTATGCAGCCAGCCTAAAACTTTTACATTTCTTTACAATTAGCTGCGTAGGCATAGCCAGCCCTAAGTTTCCTCCATATATATCCTCCTCCTTCTCTACGAGAGGCTGCGCAAACGCGTAAGATTGAGGCTTGTTAGTGTTTGAGCTAAATGGGTTGTAAACAAATCTACTCTTGTACAGACGCCACGAATGATGCCTCTACTTCCTACCCCCTGCTTTATAACTAGCTTATAAATAAAATAGGATTGCTGCTTTAAGCATACTTCATCAATTTTTAGCGCTAATTTTTACGGTATCTTCCTTGGCAATAACGCTGATTCTAGAGCTATTATTTTTAGGTAGTTATTAAGATGTTTTTTTGGGGTGACTACATGAGTGCCGTAAACCTGAAATGGGTAAACACGACATTACAACTCAAAGGTTCAGTAGTACACGCCATTTACAAAAACGTTTTATGGTGTGGATTTTTTGGATTTTTTGTTTCTATCCTTCATCATTTGCAGCTGCCTGTATCCCAACCTATTTTAGGTAGCGTTATCCCTAGTATTGTTTTGGGCTTGTTACTTGTATTTCGGACAAATACTGCTTATGAACGATTTTGGGAAGGGAGAAAATGTTGGGGTTCTATAGTAAATAATGTCCGAAATCTAGCGCGGCAGATTTGGGTATCCATTGACGAAATCTCTCCAGATGATAAAGATAATAAAATTGCAGCATTAAATTTATTAGTAGCTTTTGCTGTAGCGACCAAAATACACTTGCGCGGAGAAACCATTAATGACGAATTAGAAGAATTTATGCCATCTAGCAGATATGTCAAGCTGAAAATCATGAATAATCCTCCTATAGAAGTAGCTTTTTGGATAGGAGATTATTTACAGCAACAATACTATCGTAATTGCATCAATAGCTACCAGTTAACAGGAATGCAAGAATTATTGAATAATCTTGTGGATAATTTAGGTGCTTGTGAACGGATTTTAAAAACACCAATGCCGCTGGCTTATGCAATTCATCTAAAGCAATTACTGGTACTATATTGTTTACTGTTGCCATTTCAAATTGTCAATAGTCTGGGTTGGTGGACAGGTTTAATTACTGCTTTAGTTGGGTTTACAGTCTTTGGCATTGAAGCCATTGGTTTGGAAATAGAAAATCCCTTTGGTTATGACGCCAATGACTTACCCCTAGATGTAATTTGCAAGACAATGAAACGCAACATTGATGATTTAATCAGCTTGACTCCAAGTGCGCGATCGCCTGAAAATAATGCCAGTTATTAAGTAAATTTAATAAATTGTTTGATATTTGCAACCTCACACAAACAAACTTTTGAACAACGAAGATACTAATTAACTGAGTCATTAATAAAAGTCTCAGTCTACCTCAACTTGACAAGAGTTAACTTATTGATTTGAGTATGGGATTTTAGCGAACACGTAAGTTAGATTATTGAGTATTAAGTGCTACTTGTAAGTACTACTTAGTTGTTACTTTTTGTTAGACTTAACAAAATCTCGAAATCCTTACCAATACTGCTTTTTAGCCTTTATTTCGGGGTAAAAACACTATTTTTCAATCAAATATCTTGCCCTAAAACGTGGACAAATTGAATCTTTACTGTAGAATCAAAACCAACTTCAAACATATAAAATACGTATTACTTTTGGAGGTAGGATTATTAATCCTTCTAGCAACTTACCAGATGCCAAATTTGCTCCGAAAGCAGACTCCTCAGTCTTGCAAATTTCGGGTGGGCATCCCTTACGAGGTCATGTGAAAATTAGCGGGGCGAAAAATGCAGCATTGGTAATTATGGCTGGAGCCTTGCTGTGTCCAGGTGATTGTCGCATCCGTAATGTTCCCCTATTAGCCGATGTAGAGCGGATGGGTCAGGTGTTATCGGCTTTGGGTGTACGCTTGACACGACAAGGTGACATCTTAGACATTAACGCCAGCGAAATTAAAACATCAAAAGCTCCCTACGAACTAGTTACCCAATTGAGGGCGAGTTTTTTCGCCATTGGTGCGATTCTGGCAAGACTAGGAGTCGCGCAGATGCCCTTACCAGGTGGTTGTGCTATTGGGGCTAGACCAGTTGACTTGCATGTGCGGGGACTGCAAGCAATGGGAGCTGAAGTGCAGATTGAACATGGCATTTGTAATGCCTACGTTCCTGGCAGCAGTCGCAGGTTAAAAGGAGCGAAGATTTACTTAGATATCGCCAGCGTCGGAGCCACAGAAAACTTGATGATGGCGGCTACCTTAGCAGACGGCGAAACAATCATCGAAAACGCTGCCAGAGAACCAGAAGTAGTTGATTTAGCTAACTTCTGTAACGCGATGGGAGCAAAAATTAGTGGGGCGGGGACTAGCAGAATTATCATCGAAGGAGTCCCCAAGTTGCATTCTGTTGACTACAGTATTATCCCCGATCGCATTGAGGCAGGAACGTTTTTAGTCGCAGCAGCAATTACCCGCTCAGAACTCAGTCTCTCGCCAGTGGCTCCAGAACATCTCATACCAGTGATTGCGAAACTGCGGGATATTGGAGTCACAATCATCGAGGAAGCACCGGAACACTTACGTATTTTCCCGGCAGAAACCTTGAAAGCAACAGATATAGAAACCCAATACCATCCAGGTTTTCCCACAGATATGCAAGCGCCGTTCATGGCTTTGCTGGCATTGGCTGAAGGCGACAGCGTAATTAACGAATCTGTATTTGAAAATCGCTTACGTCATGCCTCAGAGTTAAATCGTTTGGGGGCAGATATTCGCGTCAAAGGCAATGCTGCTTTTGTTCGGGGAGTACCTAAGCTGTCTGGCGCACCGGTATTAGGCACAGACTTGCGAGCATCAGCAGCGCTGGTCTTGGCAGGACTAGCCGCAGAAGGACAAACCACAATTCAGGGATTACAGCACCTCGATCGCGGCTACGATCGACTTGATATGAAGTTGCAGCAATTAGGCGCTAAAATCCTCCGGGTGGGCGAAGTACCAGTAGATTTAGAAATCCTTCCCAGCGTCAGCAGTCTGTGAAGTTGTGATGCTCTCATGAGGTAGACAAGGTAGACAACGGGGACAAAGGAGACAAAGCAATCTTTCTCCCTTGTCTCCCTTTCTACCCTACCCTCTCCATAAAGCCGACCCGACTTAATCGCTATACTATCTGTGGGAGGCTGTTTACTTAACCAGCCAGCTTCCATACTTATATTTTTTATAGCTTGCTGCACTATGTCCTTCTTCAAAACCCCCCTGATTGGTTTAAAAGCTGACTCATTTCGCCATCCATTAGACCTAGAATCTACTAATGCGCTCAGGCAGATACCAGGCATCGATATGTTGGTGCGAAATTGGCTAGGGCCAATGGCAGAGCAGGTTTTTTATGTGGAAAATATTGCCTCAAGCGTTCTAGTGGGTGAAAAACAACTGCCTGATTTACACCAGTTGCTGTTAGAAGCTTGCAAAATCTTGGATATAGAGCCTCCCCAGTTGTACGTCCGACAGCATCCGGCTCCCAATGCTTATACTTTTGCGGTGCGGGGTAAGCAGCCTTTTATTGTCTTGCACACATCTTTAATTGATATTCTCACACCAGAGGAAATCCAAGCGGTAATTGCCCATGAGTTGGGACATCTCAAGTGTGACCATAGCGTTTACTTAACACCTGTAAATTTATTAATATTAGCTGCGGCAATTGTCCCCAATGTCGGAGGCTTCATTGCCCAAGCCATACAAGCACAACTTTTGGAATGGGTACGCTGTGCTGAGTTTACATGCGATCGCGCCGCATTGCTAGCAACCCAAGACCCCAAAGTTGTCATGTCGGTGTTGATGAAACTAGCTGGTGGTTCTCCTGCCTTAGCGCCCCAACTAAACCTCGATGCTTTTGTTGCTCAAGCCCGTGCTTACGATGATATTAGCAAGACCGAACTCGGTGAAATGGTCAAAGCTGCCCGCACAGCCCAATTAACCCATCCAGTACCAGTACTACGGGCGCGAGAAATTGACCGCTGGGCAAGCAGCACAGAATATCAATCTTTAATTCAAGGTCACGGACTCAAGCCCACGAATGATGAAGTTGTACCCAAAGGGGGCTGGCGAAACTGGTAAATCTACTTAGAGGTTTTGCTCAATCCCTGAAGATAGTGGTTGAACAAAGCCTTCTAAATTACAAGCACAAAAAGTATCAAAAATTTCTCAGCAGCGGATTATTGGACAAATAGTAGGTAGTTTAAATCCAGAAACAATAGTATTAGTTGATGCGGCACTGAAATTGTATTTACGATTGGGTTGAGTTTGACAGGAGTTTAGCAATTGTGAAATGGGCTAGGCTCCACCGGAGGCGATCGCACTTACTGTCTCTCTTAACTTACCAAAAAAGCGTCTGGTCACTATTGTAAAGTACTGGTACATCTAAAAAATCAACTAATGACCAGGTTTCCCTACGACCAGTTCGCAAAAGACTATCTAAAAGAATTGTTACAATCACTAGGAGAAGTAGAAACAAGCCGCAAAGTTCCGGCACAAATCCGCGAGATTGATGTTTATTTTATACCTTCACCTCAATCAAGCGAGACGATAGAATTAGGATTGTTAGGCAAATTTGCAGCGGAACCTGCTTTAATTGAACCATTTATAAATGCGGCGACAATTGCAGAAATTCGCAGTTGTATGAATAAGTTATTTGATATATTTGCCGAAATAAAGCGCCAAACCAAAGCTGATAAAAACCGAATTCCAGAATCAGAATTACCATGTTTGTGGATTTTGTCACCCACGGTTTCTGAATCTATCTTAAATGGTTTTAGAACTAGCTCAGATGAAGATAATTGGGGAGTAGGAGTACATTTTCTCGCCCAGTATTTGAGAACGGCAATTGTCGCTATTCATCAATTACCTTCGACACAAGAAACATTATGGTTGAGAATTTTAGGCAAGGGTAGAGTCCAGCAACAAGCCATAGATGAACTAGAAGCACTTCCCCGAAATAATCCCTTGCGTTCTAAGGCAATAGATTTATTATTGAGTTTAAAGACGACCTTAGAAGTAAATCAAAATATAGACGACGAGGATAGAGATTTAATTATGCGCTTATCACCCATTTACGAGCAAAAATTAGCGGAAGCTAAACAAGAAGGAATTCAAGAAGGAATTCAAGAAGGAATTCAAGCAGGAATTCAAGCAGGAATTCAAGCAGAACGTCGTAATATTATAGAAAATTTGTTGAGAGTTAGGTTTGGTTCTTTAGATGCAGAACTAAGAAGAATTATTGAACCTTTATTGGCATTATCTCCAGAACAATTTACTCCTTTATTGCTGCAACTATCGCGGGAAGAGTTATTAAATAGGTTCCTCGGCGATTTATCATAACTTTGATGGAATTAACAAATATCCCATCCCTTAACCCACGATCGCTACCATGACAGCTGTACCCAACGAAGATCGCTTTCAACCCATCAACCTGTTTGAGTACGAAAAGCTCGCAAAACACTATCTATCTCAAATGGCCCTTGATTACTACAGTAGTGGAGCTTGGGACGAAATCACCCTGCGAGACAATCGTACCGCCTTTGAGCGAATCAAGTTACGACCTCGTGTATTAGTCGATGTTAGCGATCGCCATCTCAACACCTCCATTTTAGGACAACCCCTGCAACTACCTTTGTTAATTGCACCAATGGCTTTTCAATGTCTGGCTCATCCCGACGGCGAAGTTGCTACAGCTAAAGCTGCGGCATCAGCTGGTGTGGGCACGATCTTAAGTACAATGGCAACAAAGAGTATTGAAGAAGTAGCAAGTGAGTGCGAGCAATTTCCAGATTCGGTACGCTGGTTTCAACTTTACATCCACAAAGACCGGGAATTGACTCGTGCTTTGGTAGAAAAAGCCCATAAATCAGGTTATAAAGCACTTTGCCTGACCGTAGATGCACCAGTCCTCGGACAGCGCGAAAAAGATAGACGTAATGAGTTTGCTTTACCTTTAGATCTACATCTAGCTAATCTCGCAACTATCTCAGGGCTGGATATTTCCCATGAAAAAGGCGAATCGGGGTTATTTACCTATTTTGCCCAACAGCTTAACCCAGCAGTTACTTGGAGTGACTTGGAATGGTTGCAGTCCATATCTCCACTACCCTTAGTAATCAAAGGAATTTTACGCCCAGATGATGCATTGCGGGCTGTGGAATATGGGGCCCAAGCAATTATTGTTTCTAATCATGGAGGCAGACAACTAGATGGTGCGATCGCTTCTTTAGATGCTCTCGCTGAAATTGCGCCAGCAGTCAATGGTAAGGTAGAAGTATTGCTAGATGGAGGTATCCGTAGGGGTACAGACATTCTCAAAGCCTTAGCATTAGGAGCAAAAGCAGTACTCATCGGACGACCCATTTTGTGGGGGCTAGCAGTAGCAGGACAAGCCGGTGTATCTCATGTCATCTCACTTCTACAAGATGAGTTAAATATCGCAATGGCACTTAGCGGCTGTGCCAGGCTACAAGATATTGACGCTAGTTTATTAAAGTTTGCACACATTTAAGCGTTAAACTTCAGCGAATCCCTCCAAGAGTAGGGAAACACATCCTGGTTATAGATCTTTTGTTTGCAAATACTTGCTAGCTGCCTAAAAAAGCTAGATCGGGATACAGCTTCGATGAGCGTAATAACTATTCATCACAGCAAAACTTTGAGAATCAATCTTGAAATTTGTTGTTGCAAAATTAGTAAATAGGCTATAATAGTGAAGTTGAATATAATAGTGAAGTTGAATATAAGGGCGGGTGGCGAAACTGGTAGACGCACCACACTCAAAATGTGGCGACCTTGCGGTCATAGGAGTTCGATTCTCCTCCTGCCCACTACCAAAAAAACTTAATATTTCTCATGTTACAGAGAATATGTAGCTTGAAATTGCGTCATAATGAAGAGAAATCAATAAATATCAGGTAATTTATGTTATATTATTGTAATATAGTGTATTTTACAATCAAAGGTAAACAAATATACTAGAAAACATACATGATTACAGGATTTTTGGTCTCCACTAGTTAACTATATAAATATCACAGAGGTCAGAGTTTATGCGACTTAAAAGATGGGAATCTCCCCGAAAAGAAGGCAGGAACGATAAAGGTAGAGGCGGTTCTGCTAGAAAGCGGCAACTCAAAAAGCAAAGGCAAATGTTACGGCAAAGGCTTAAGGAAGGTAACAAAGCCAACGAAAACAAAGAAAACAAAAATAATACACCAGGGGAAGATAAACTTATCTTCCCCTTATTTTTTGCCTTTTGCTTTAAGCAAAAAATAAAAATTATGAATTTTTAAATACTGGCTTTGAGTTTAATCTGTAATAATAAAGAAATAATAAAAGTTTTTTGAAAAAAATAACTATAATCTAACCTCTTAAGCCAAGCGCATACCTACGTACCAAAATTATGACATTTATTTTCTAGTATTTTTCCTAGCTTTCAAAACAAGGTGTAACGAATATTACGTAATACAAAACATAATCTTTAGGAATTTATCGCAATTGTAATGCTTACATGAATCAATCAAAAATTAATTATGAAGGAAATATGAATTTTGTCAAACAGCCTCTGAAATCCTTTGGTTAAACCAGTAAACTAAAACACAGCAAAGAATAATTCTAGTATTACCGGAAAAACCCAAAAGTATACAGAGAAGGCAATTGCACCTCCATGTGTTAACTTCCAAAGATAACACAAGCCTAAAAAAAAGGCCAGGAGTTATCTAATCTGAATTGTTCAATATTCGGAATGGTCTAGGTAATCTATGGATTCTTTTATTGGACACAGGAATTATTTATGGTGGCAAGAGTGCTTCTACCTACTCAAAAAGTACTTGATTTTCCTATTACGGCTCTACGCTTTAACGACCAGGTGCAAACAATACTGAAGTGGGCGAGTAAGCGTGAGAGTAGAAGTGTATACGTAGCAAATGTGCATATGCTGATTGAAGCTCATTGGAACCCAGAGTTTGCCAGCTTATTACGAAATGCAGATATAGTTACCCCCGATGGTATGCCTCTTGTATGGATGATGCGGAAAATGGGAGCTATCTACCAAGACCGCGTTGCCGGGATGGATATTTTTCTGGCTTTGTGTCAGTTATCTCAAACACAAAATCTCAGTATTTTCTTTTTGGGTTCCCAAACAGAAATTCTTTCGAGAATGGAAAAAAGGTTAGAACGCGAATTTCCTCAAATGAACATAGCGGCTATGGAACCTCTACCGTTTCGTCCCCTGACTCAAACTGAAGATGAAGCTTTGATTCAAAAGATTAATTCCAGTGGTGCGAACGCTGTCTTAGTCTCTTTAGGATGTCCAAAACAAGAAAATTGGATAGCTCAACATAAGGGCAAAATCCAAGCTGTGATGATTGGACTGGGTGGAGTTTTCCCAGTTTATGCAGGAATCCACAAACGTGCACCTCGGATAATTCGAGACTTAGGGCTTGAGTGGCTATATCGATGGATTCAAGAACCACGTCGGCTTTTTGGTCGCTATTCTAAAACAATTCCGCTCTTTATATGGCTAGCTACTAAGCAATTAGTGTCATCAAGCCGTATTGCAGCAGTCTTCCTGCAAGAAACTGGAGAATAAAAAAGTAAAAAGCATACTTTTAGAACGTGTATTGCCACACACTCTTGATTTGTCAACTATAAAGCTATCAGCGCAATTTATCTTGCTTTTACTATTATTTTCCTTAATTGATGAGACGCCCTAAACTTCTATTTGCGTTTGCTCGATAAATAACTATATGTAATGCTCAAAGGCAACTACAAACTTAACATTATTATTTATAAATAATTAAGCCGACTTAATATTAGACCTTGTGTTGCTCTCTGAGTTAACTGGCTTATTATCTAACAAATTCTGATATATTTCTACTAATTGATTATTTAAGTTACTTATATTGTAGTGTTTTTCTACAAAGCTCCTACCTGCTGCACCCATCTTAGACCATAGTTCTGGATGCTTGACTAAATAGCTTAACTTTTCGGCCAATGCCTCCACATCTCTCTCTGGCACAAGAAAGCCTGAAATACCGTCTTGAACTAATTCTGGAATTCCGCTGTGCTGTGTAGTTACTACTGGTAGACCCTTTGCCATTGTCTCCATTAGCGCAACAGGAATGCCTTCTTGGTCACCTCTTTTACTAGTCACACTAGGAGCCAAAAAGATATGTGAATTATTGAGAATTTCAATTACTTCTTCTTGCTGCTGTGAACCCAGTAGCTTTACAGCGTCACCAACGCCTAGTTTTTTGATTAACTGCTGTAATTTTTTCCTTAGAGAACCATTACCGACAATAGTGTATTTAACATTAAAATTGTTATCTATTAATTTAGCAACTGCACGAATACCGTATTCTATACCTTTTTTTTCAACTAATCGAGCAACTGTGACAATATTAACTTGTCCATCAGGTCGAGGTTTGCGTACAGCAAAGGCAAATCTTTCGCAATCAATTCCCATATGATGTACAGCTATTTTGCCAGGACATCCAATTTGAATTAATCGTTGTTTCCAATGTTCACTAATTGGTAAAAAAAGATCGCCGAGGTTGAATAAGAGATCGTATGCTTGCTCTCCATTTTTCCTTAAATAAGTGGTCATATCATAGCCATGAAATACAGTGATTATTTTTCCTTGAATAGCGCCAATTTGACGCCATAAAACTGCCTTTAGCCCGAAAGGGCCAAAGTGACAGTGGATAATGTCATAATTTTGTTTGTGCTTTAGCAGTATAATCGTCGCATAAAATAATTCTAAGGAGATAGCTCGGCTACCATATTTGAAAAAATTTAGCGATTCTATTAATGGTACAGAGTATTTTGAAAAATTTCCTGTTAGCCAGAACAAAGCTTTGAGCAATCGCACAACATAATTGTCAGGCCCCTTATTATAATAATAGGTACGTTTAAGAAGCTGATACTTTTCAACATCAGGGTGGATTTTAGAAATATCTCCTACATGACTTGCGTAAATATCTACCTCATGCCCAAGCTCTATTAAACCTGTAATTTGGTTAAGTATAAAAGTCTCAGATACAGTTGGAAAAGGTTCGACAATAAAAGCTATTTTCATAAAAAATATCCTAACAAGGTAAGCTATTTGACTAAATAGAATAATACCTAAAATTATGTATTTGTGTGCATTTCTATTAAAAATAATATCTCATGTAATTAAGTTTAGCTGACATATTATTTTCTAGCACACTAAGGTATTAACTTGGGTTCGCTAAAATTGGAAAAGTTAATACAAGAACTACATAGATTTACGCTGCCATTTTTCTAAGCTCTCTTTCACTAAAACTCCTGATTTGATTGCACGAGATCTTTCTTGCTCTACCTGTGCCATGAGATTACTTCTAAACTTAGGTAAATTAACTAAAAAATCATCGAGCGATCGGATTATCGATTCTTCGTTTATCGTTTCAATATCCTGTACCCATTCGCTCATGCCAAGACGAGCAAACAGTTCCTTTGTTTTAAATTCGTAAGCAATAGGAAATACAGGAGTTCCTCCAGCTAAAGCTAATATACACATATGCATTCTTGTGCCTATTACTAAATCATAACTTGTAAGCATTTCTAAAAGAGTTTGAGGAGTGTGGAAATTACTATTCACACTAACGCGTTCTTGAATATCATTTGGTAGTAAATTATAAATTTCTGTTGCCAATTTTGAATCGTCTGTCCAATATTCGGGAATTCCTTGGCAAGTAGATATATATGTGATTTCAGCATTATATTTTTTAACTAAATACTGAGTTAATGCACACATCGCAGAACGATAACTGTTCATACCAATTTCCACAGAAACTGTTTTAAACGCCTGCCAAAATCTAACTGAAATCGCTATCTTTAATTGAGAATTTAAATAAAGGTTAGAGCTAGGTTGTAAGTTTACTCTTTCCATCTTGCTTTTAGATGAAAATACTACATCCGAGCTTAGGTGCATTTTGTCTTCACTGATCTCTAACTCTTGTAAGTTCTTTAAAGAAAGTTCATCTCGTAATAAAATTAAAATAGATTCATTAAATATCTTTCGTAATATTTGTCGGTTGTTTTGATCCAAAAATGGGCCTAATGACTGTGTATAAAATACCAAAGGACGCTGCATCAAAAGTGATATTTGATAATCAAATATTCTTGGCTTAAGTGAATAAATCTCAACCAAATAAGTTCCACCAGTGCTGACAATTAAATCTGCTGAACTATAATGATATAAATCTTGAAGCTGTTCCTTGTTGAGTAAGAGCTTGCTAATATAACTAAGTCCTTTAACTTGACACCATGCAGCAAAATAAAAAAGAGGTAAACTAATCCTATATCTCCAAGATTGCTTTATACGTTTCCAAGCTTTGTCTAGTAATGAATTTTTCAAACATTCTTTTTGCTCAGGTTGCGTAATTTGAGAATAAATTGACCTTCTCCATATTAGCTGTGGATAGTATTTACTTGCTATATTAGGGTTAGGGTCGTAGATAATAAACTCTGTATCTTGACCAAACTGTATACGCAAAAGCTCTATTATTGAAAGAATAATTGCTGCATCTCCAGTGTTTAAAGCTACGCCATTTGTAATCAATATTTTCACGATAGATTTTCCTATTTATGTAATAGATTTCTTGATTAGGTAAATTTTTATTTTCAGAATGCAGTTAACTTAATTCATTGCATATTAATGATTTTGCGCTGAATTTTTAGATGATTTATCTATTTATAATAACGTTACATTCTCTAGTTTTTGCTTCACTGAAGGAAGAACTTATTTACTAGTAGTCATAATGGTGAATTGTTACTTTTGGGTTTGATAATGAATGGCATTAAACTCTTGAAATCTTGAAGTGCCGCTCTTCCTGCTGGTAAAGCAATAAGAACTAATAAAGTTATTGTTATGTTAATCAAAAAAGCTATGGTAATACTAATTATTGGATGGAATATTCCTAACCATTGACGAGTTATTAGTAAGACAGATAGACCGCATAAAGATGCAAAAGTAGATGGTGCCATTGTGCGATACAAGTCCATGACTTTAACTGAGCCAGACCGCCCAACATACCAGAATAATATAGGTGTACGAATGAGTAAACCAGATATTGAATATGAGGCAGCTACACCGACTGCTCCCCACTGTATACCAAAAACAATAGCTATAATCGACAATGTACTGCCAATAATTCCCCACTGAAACATATGGTTGGTGCGCCCTTGGGTAATGAAAAGCCAACCAGTTGTATTTGCAACAGGCTGAGTGAAAGCTATAATACCAAGCAAAGAAAATATCGAACTCGCACCAGTCCATTGTGGCCCTAGAAGCAACAACACTATCCAGTCAGAAGTTGCAATCATGAATACGATTAGGGGAGCAGTGATGATAGTTAGCTTTTCTAGAATTCGCAGGTATGCTTGTCGATAGCGTTCTGGCGAATCTACTAATCTACTCAAAGCTGGTATAGCTACCTTTTCAAATGGAGCATTAATTTGTTGGAGTGGCAACAATAGCAACTGATAAGCTTTAGCATATAAACCCAACTGTTGTGCTCCCCAGACTTTTCCAATAAGTAAATTATCAAGGTTACGGGCAAAGTAGTTGACAATATTGAAGCCAGTTAAGTTACTACCAAAAACTAGCATAGAGCGTACTCCTGATTGTTTAGCAGGAAGGCTTGGACGCCAACTACACACAATCCAAAGTCCGACAGTGCTAACAATTGCCGTTACTAGTGGCATAATTACTAGTGCCCAATAGCCTAAACCAACCCAGGCTGCTGCTATTGCACTTCCAATACCAATCGCTACAGATATAATCTCGTTGATTGTCAGTGCTTTGTATTGCATCTGGCGGTTGAGCAAAGCAGAGTGTTGAACACCTAACCCACTAATGAGAAATCCCGATGCTAGACTTAGGGTAATCCATAGCAAACGTGGTTCATTATAAAACCGAGCGATTACAGGTGCGATCGCTACCGTAACCAGCATAGTTATAATGCTCAATGCTACGTTCACCCAAAATAGAGTACTAACTTGCTGGTGATTAATCTCTTGCTTCTGAACAGTTGCTGTTGACAACCCTAAATCTTTGAATATCGCTACCAGACCAGTAATTACAGTCACCATACCTACCAAGCCATAATCTTGTGGTGTTAATAATCGAGCCAACACCACATTTGACCCTAGAGTCAATGCAAACTTTGAAAGTTGGGCAACAATGGTAACTGCTCCACCCCTAACAGAGCGACCTTTGAGGTCACTCTTGAGATGCTCAGTACGCAAGTACTGGTTATTTTTTTCACTAGTAGTCTTGTTTTTCATGTATCTGGCCTAATATTTTTAGCATAGTGCTGCTATCAACTAAATAAAAACTCTTGTTTGAGCAGTTAGAGCAAATACGTGAACTCAAATAGTAACAAATTTAATGCTATCTACAGATACAGATCGTTATAAGATTGGTGATTCTACTGTTGCTTTTTAGTTTATTTTGATTTAATACAGGTTATCGAAAATTATCTACAATAATTTTGCCATAGTTTTTTGGCTAATTTGCAGCTACTTAAGAAACTTTTTTCAAAAAATACCCAAAATTAAAGTGATTTAGTATACAAAATACATGAATATAAGTATTTGCAAGAATTTTTTAGTATATGTATAATCATTTAACTGTTAGGTTTATATAAATATTCTATGTTTTATTTATGATTTATATTGTCAAAACTATCATTATGATGTATTTAGTAGTGATTAAGTAGTCCACACTGAATAGGAAAAGGCAATAAAAGCCTGATTGTTTTGTTGCTTTTTTCTCGCCTGTTAGTCAAGAAAGACTCTTAGTGTAAGGTTTATCGAACTGTGGACATCCTTATCTGACGTGAGTTCGACAAAATTAAAAAACAGCAGGATTAGAGCAGGTAAGTGTTTGGGATAAATATCAAGAGACGGTTTTTGAGTAGGGGAAGAGTATTTCAATCAGGCTTGACACAAGGAATTAGAAGAATTTAATGTATTGTCAACGGAACAACAACTGAGCACCCGAATCATATAATTGTTATCCATAGCAGTGCGTTTCATTTTTTGACGGAGACTAGGTTTACAGGTCTGTTCACGGTTAAGAGCATTGAGAGGGAAGTGTCGTAAAAGAGCAAAATTTTGCGGGCTGTGGAAAGAACGAATGCGACAAGCATATAAGTGCAAAAGGACAGTCGAGAATCCAGTGAGTCTCGTTTTCAATGCCCTAGTGTTTTCGGATAGCCCGACCGATAATTTGAGAATCACTGTTTAAAGAAGTGAGATAAAACTGCACCTCACGAGTGGTTTTATTCCAAAGATGAAGCACACGGATGACCATAACTAGGGTTTGCAAACCTGCCCATAATTTTGGTTGATAAAGTTCGCCAATAGCAACAACGGGTACAGTCCAAACTTCACGAATTTCTCTGCGATGATGTCCTTTTTCTAGATGAGCTTACGCTGAATACTTTTGTTGATTAAAATAGTTTTTGCGATCGCTCCAGAAATTCACTGCTGTAGTCTAGGGCTGTGTAAAAATCGAACTTCTAAAATCAACTATAAAAGTACTTGACACAAACCCATGACTAGCTGTTATATTAGTTAGGGTGAAGTTGTTGGGGCGTAGCCAAGTGGTAAGGCAGCGGGTTTTGGTCCCGCCATCCCTAGGTTCGAATCCTAGCGCCCCAGTAAAGAAAAAGACAGGCATATAAAAGCCTGTCTTTTTGCATTTAGATTTAAACAACTTAAAATTAATTCTTGAAGAATTACTTATCAGGCGACTTCAAAGCTAGATCCAGAACTTGCCGAGCTTGTTCTGCTTTAGCTCGTGCTTCCTGATAACGCACATTAGCTTGGGCAAAATTTTTCAAAACTTTAAAGCCTTCCTTGAGGCGAGTTATTTCCTCTTCACTCACCGATTCGTCAGTGAACAGAACATCGACTGCTTTACGAATCTCCAAGGCTTCAGTTCGTGACTCTTGAACTTTGAGCTTGAGCGTCGCCAAGTTACTCAGAACTTGCACGGCTTGGGTAATAGCATCCTCACCGTTAGCAGTATCAACACTTGGCTCTTTAACCTCAATTAATTGTTGAGGGCCAAATCCTTCTTCTAGTTCCGTGGGTAGCTTACCTGCATCCATCAGTTCCATTAACTGATCCATTGCTTTGTCACGGGCTTTGGCTGAATCTTTTCCAGAAACAGTGAGGATAATTTCTGGGCTTTGGGCAAGAGTATACTGAACCATATTTAGGCAGAAAATTGGCTGGTTAATTAAACCAAGGATGATAATTATAACATGTTGTATGTCATATTATTTGTTAGTTTATCTATGCCTTTGACGAGAGATTGAAAATAAAACTTTATACTTGAAAAAAGAAGAGTATATTTTCGCAGGAGGGCAAAATAATGGCTCTCAATCCCACCATCATGCAAGCAGTGGAACATCTGGGTTATCGCGTCACCGTTGGGGATGTGGCAACCCAGGCAGGATTGAATGTTGCTGAAGCGAATCTTGGGTTGTTAGCCCTAGCATCTGATGCTGGCGGACATTTACAAGTAGCAGAACATGGTGATATTGTTTACCTATTCCCCAAAAATTTCCGCTCAATTTTACGTAATAAATACTTCCAGTTACGATTGCAGGAATGGTGGAAAAAAGTTTGGCAGGTTCTGTTTTACCTGATTCGCATTTCTTTTGGAATTTTATTAACTGTTTCCATCTTTTTAATAACTGCTACCATCTTCATCATTATCACAGCTTCTAATTCAGACCGTGATAGCGATAATGGCAGCAGTAATTCCGGTGGTGGGTTCTTCTATTTCCCAAATTTCTTTTGGTACTTTAGCCCAGATTATGGCACCCACTACCACCAACAGCGAGATCAAAGGCGACAACAAAGCGATTTGAATTTCTTTGAAGCTGTATTTTCGTTTTTATTTGGCGATGGTAATCCTAACGCCAACTTAGAAGAACGGCGCTGGCAAGAAATTGCTACGGTGATTCGGAGTAATCGTGGCGCAGTGGTGGCGGAACAAATTTCTCCGTATCTCGATGACATTGGTGAGGAATATAAAAGAGAGTACGAAGATTATATGCTGCCGGTTCTGACGCGATTTAATGGACAACCAACGGTTAGCGACCAAGGGCAAATTGTATATTACTTCCCAGAGTTGCAGGTAAGTGCAGCTAAAAAGCGCCGTCATTCAACATCAGTTTACTTAGAGGAATTTCCTTGGCGTTTTAGTGCCGCAAGTTCAGGACAAATTATGCTGAGTGCTGGCTTGGGCATACTCAATTTTGTTGGCGCTTTAGTGTTGGGAAGTTTATTGAGAGATGGTACTGCTGCTGCTCAATTAGGTGGACTGGTGGCTTTTGTCCAAGGAATTTATTGGCTGCTGTTGGCTTATGGAGTTGGTTTTTTGGGCATACCGTTATTGCGCTATTTTTGGATTCAGTGGCGGAATAAAAAAATTGCTGCACGCAACCGCGATCGCCTTTCTCGCGCTAGGCTATTAGCAAGCGCGGATAGTTCTTTGCAGCAAAAGATTGACTTTGCTCGTCAGTTTGCAGCAGAAAAATTTATCGGTGATGAAGAATTGGTTTACTCCACCGAAACCGACTTATTAGAACAGGAAATTGAACGTTCTGCACAAATTGATGCTGAATGGCAACGGCGGTTGGATGAAGGCAATAGGCAATAGGCAATAGGTAACTCCAAGTTGCCCGAATAATTGGATACAGAGCAACTAAGGGCACAGGAATGCTCTGCGTAGGGGCAGATATCGTTCAAATAAATGAAAACTTCTGTAATTATAAGCATTTCCCTATTGCCTTATTGCCTATTGCCTATTGCCTCTTAATGTTGGCGTATCATATTAAACTATCGTGGAGAAACTTTTCAGAGATTTTATCGGTCTGATTCTCCAAATTCTGCAAGAATACGCCAATGTCATCTTCTGCTCAAGGTATCCCTGGATTACCTGATTTAACACATCCGACTGAGCTTGTGCAATTTGGGACTCAAGCACTTACAGGTTCAGTATTATTAGTATTTTTAGTTATAGCTTTAGGAATTGCGATCGCTCTGGTAAGTTTTTCCCTACGTCGCCATCAAAGCGAAAATGTCATTGTCATTGGTGAATGGGCTGTTCGTTATTCCCAACTTTTACGAGGATTACAACATTTAACTTTAGTATTAGTTCTCTTAGTCCCAGGATTTTTCCTCTGTTCAACTTTGAGCAACCGCTACCATCACTGGGAACAAGCAAAGGTGGCTCAAGTCGTCGAAAGCGTCGCAGGCGAAAGGCTCGAACAGTCTGCGCCACAAGTGCGCTACTCTATTCAAGAGCCATACTCTTATACCACGCAAGTCAATGGCAAGATAGTTAAGGTGAATGATACGCGAGAAGTTACCCGCTTCTTGACGGTGGCTGGTTCGCAAATTCAAGTCAAACTCGACCAAAGCGTAGATGTTCCAGGTCGCAGTTCAATTTATCGTGTGGAATATACTGCTGATTATAAAGTAGTTAACCAGCTCAACGATATTAATAATTTTTTCTTTGAAGCACCGCCGCCTAACGGCTATTCGCTCCTTGCTAGCTACAAAGTCGAGCGTGACGGTACTAGATTACAACAAACCAATGCCGGGGACTATGGCTTTCCCTTTCGTCTGCAACCAGGGGAAGCAACCACCTTTCGAGTTACCTATCAAGCTCAAGGAGGGCCGCGTTGGGTTTATAGTGCTACCGGACAGTTGCTTTCTAACTTCCGCCTTACAGCAATTGCTAACTTTGCTCCGGCTGATTTCGCCAGTGGTATTGTACCGAATGAAATTAAAGTTGATGGACGCAGCACTCAATTTACTTGGATATTTAACGATAATGTTTCAGTGAAAAATCCATTTGGAGTATTTACCAACACAGAACCCATTCGTCACACTGGTATCATTCCGCGGCTGTTGTTGTTAGCACCAGCAATATTTTTGTGGTGGATATTATTGTTATATTTATCACTGCCGATGAGTTTCAAAAATATAGCGATCGCTGGTAGTATTTTCTTTGCTTGTCTATTAGCTTTGACCTATCTGGCTCGCTTGATAAATGCTCAGTTGGCTTGGGCTTTCATTTCCATCATCTTATTATTTTTGACGTGGGGATTAGGTGCCAACCGCAGCACTTCCCTTGCTGCTATCATCTGCACTATTGCTGGAGCAGTATTACCTATATTTGGATTGTTAGTACCGTTTAGCGGCCTCACCCTTAGCCTCGCGGGTTTGCTTTCCGCCATCTGGCTAGCAGTTCGTCACTGGTACGGTTGGTTCAGTTTGCATCCAGAAGATCAAAGATTACAGGTTCAGAGAAACGGTAGAGATTAAGAAACTCCAAGAAATAAATTATCTTGCTTTAAGTTGATGACTGTTGACCATTGACTGTGAACAGTGCAATATTTTTTATTACTCACAAGCGATTAACCGCACATAATATCACGGTAATTGATTATGATGAGCAAAGTTTTAGCTAATAACACTCATGGATAGCGATTTACTAACTTTCTTTGCAGCTGCTGGGTTACTGATTCTCTATCTCATCTTCTCAGGGTTGACGGAAATGGGTACTAAACTCCCTTGGAAGAAATAAGCTAATGGGGCGATGAATTGAGGAATGGACAGTTTCTAAAATCAAAAATACAGAAGAATTCAGAGTTCAGGACTCAGAATTCTGAATTCAAAATTACAATAGGCTCTGTACGTAGCTAACAAAGCTAGATAAAGATTTACACTTCTCAACCTTATTGGACTTGGAAAAAGCTGTAAACATCCATTAGGCTGGGCTATTATATTTAATTGATTGAGAGAATACCAAATGAGCGACCCACAGAAGAACCAAATTAAAATTGAGCCAGCAACCCTCGTTTTGATTGTGTCTGTCTTAATATTTTTGCCTCTGCTGGTTGTTGGTTTTTTCTCCCAGTGAAACTATAGCAGGCAATAGGCAATAGGCAATAGGCAATAGGCCAAGAAAGTTTTTTGCGATCTGGGTTTTACGGGAAGCTAAACCTGTACATAGGTACGGGCGTACAGCTGTCATTGGTGTCAACTTAAGCAGCATCAGCCCAAACAAGCTCAGAGTGAGAGTGAATGTCCCGATGACGTTTGCGCTCAGCTTTGAGCAAGCCAAAAAGTTTGTAATGGGGAACTAAATAGTCAATGTTCCCTACAATATCGCAAATTCCTCAATATTATGTTCAAATATTCTAAATATTTTCAAAAACACAAAATATTGACTATACCTGCTCTAGCGTATTGCCATATCTAAAAAAAATAGAAGATTTTATATCTACCTTGAGAAACAAAAATGCAATTTTCAATTATGTCTCAAGATTTATGAAATCCTGACAAACAATCCCTATAGTTGGGTCTTAGGTGGTGAAACACCTGATTTTGTAAGTGAGGCCAATAATCATGTCATATCAAATAATTGCATCAGAGTTGCTACTCGATTTATCTGATGAGCAACAACAGCTGTTAACTGGCGGCGTTGACTCAGAGAATAGTCGCAGCATCTACGGTCAAAACCAAGGATTTCTACAAGGAACAACTACTTCCGGCCCCCAAGGCAGCAGTTCTAATTCCCTAGCCAGTAGGAGTAAGTTAATTACTGGGGCACAAGATACTCTAAGCTTGGGAGGAGAAGGTTTTCCTCGCCTTTTGAAACGCCTTGCTAGATAACTCGTACAAATCATCTGTTAAACTAGAGCGCTTAAGATAAAACAGCTAATTGCGAGTAGTGACTGTCAAAAAGTTAAGAGTCAAGAACGAATCAATGTTTCTACCAGACTCATTGTTTGTTTTTACTCCTTTCCAGTATCAAAATCTGGAATTTTGACCACAATAATTGATATTCCAGGTGTTAGCCTACTCCACTTTTTGTAACACACTGCGAACTCCACTATCGTAATAGTGGTAAGCAATATAGGCGCTCAAGTTACTTAGTTTTGAAGCACTGGAATCAGTTGCTGGTTCCAGAGCTTTTCTCAAATTTTCGCATTTGGATAACCCAGTCATTCGGCTAAATGCCTTTGGTAAAATTGGACTAATAACTTAGCCTCTAAAATCTTTTATGTTGAGAGGTAAGTTGCGTATTTGTCACCTATTAAGCAAAACTGCCACCTTTTCGGTCTACAGAAATAACGTTAGTAACACTTCACAAAATTATTGAAGCTTGAGTTAAATTATTCTTACCAGCATCACAACTTTGAGTTGTGTATCACTCTTAAAGGTGGAATAAGGACTCCAATCTTCCTAACTCGCTCATTTACCACTATCAAAAACTCAGGTTAAGTCAGCGCTATTATCCAAATTTGCTGTTATACCAAGATGCTTTAGATATCTAAAACTAATTTAGGGATAGACTCATAAGTTAGACTTTTCAAGCACTCAACATTTAAGGATGAATTTTTACATCTTCCTTCTTCTTTGCCTAACTAAAAATCTTCAACTTCCTAGCTGTAACACTCAAAAACTCCAAAGCTTTTGTGTAATTTTGATTTTTGCACTTATAAGACTTTGGTTGAGTGCTTTTGGTAAAATTCACTCTGCAAGCAAGCAAATCTATGAAATTTTCTTGTTGCAGATAAAAGGGGGACAGAAGATTTTTATGACTCGCTCAATGTAAGTGAGGACTTTGAGAGAGTTTGAGCGTTCTTCTTGATTTTATAAACGCGTTGTCGGCGTCAAAAATATGAAAAAGGCGATTCTAGCGCATCGCAGTTGCCTTTTTCTTCCCCCTTTATTGATTATAAACAATTATGGAAAATGATGTTGGTTCCTATGGGCAATATATGTAAAACTTTGAGTCTTTTGTAAAAGTTTGTAGTCATCAATTGAGGGCTTGAAATGGAGTGATAAGTCCCTCACAAAGAATATTGCACAATTAGTCAAACAGACTCTAGTGGTTCGCCAAGGGAATTTGAAGTATTTATTAATACAAAAGGTGTAATGTTGTGAGCTTGTCACGCCCTGAAGAAAACTATTTTTGGAATAGGTTTAATCAACCATTACCAGAGCAACTCAATCTAGTTGAAGCTAACGAGTTTCTCCCCCCTATCGGTAAATGGACTACTATCGGTGCGGGAGTTCTGCTGGCTACTTTTGTAGTAGGGGTGACTTTAACATCTGTTCTGAATTACAACGTTACGGTCAAAGTTCCTGCAACTATTCGACCGGTGGGAGAACTCCGGGTTGTTCAGTCTGCGATGACTGGAAGCGTTCAAAACATTAATGTTCAGGAAAATCAAGTGGTGACTCAAGGGCAAGCTATTGCGACTATTGATAATTCCCGCCTCCAAACTCAAAAGAGCCAACTAGAAAGTAGTATTAGGCAAAGTCAATTGCAACTAACTCAAATTGATGCTCAACTGCGTGAAAATGAGATTCAGATTGCAGCGCAGACAAGTTTAAATAACCGCTCGATTATAGCTGCACAAGCCCAATTAGATGGTACGCAACGCAACTATGAAGATCGGCGAGTTGTAGCTACAGCTGAAATGGCGCAAGCACAAGCAATCTTAGCTTTCGCTAAGGCGCAACAAGAACGATCGCAACAACAAAAACTCTTCACAGCAACTCTCGAAGAAGCCGAAGCCGCTTTGACTTTAGCTAAAGTTCAACGCGATCGATTACAACGAGAAAAAGTTTTAACGGCAACTGTACAAGAAGCCGAAGCTGCTTTAACTTTAGCTAGGGTGCAACGCGATCGCTTGCAGCCAATAGTAGCATCAGGGGCTGTTCCTCAAAATCTATTTGAGGAAAAAGAACAAGCAATTATATCTGCCGAGGCGAAACTAGAACAAGCTAAAACTAATGCTAAAAATCTCCAGGAGGAAAAAGAACAAGCGGTTAAAACGGCTCAAGCCAAGCTAGAACAAGTTAAAGACAGCGGCAAAAATATCCTGGAGGAAAAAGAACAAGCCTTGAGGGTCGCCGAAACAAACCTCAAAAAGGCTAAAACCGCCATTAATCCTACTAATTCTCCTGTAACCGTTGCATCTGAACGGATTAAGCAGGAACAAGCCAGAGGTGAGGCTACCTTAGCTGCTTTGAAAAAAGAACGAGAAACTCTACTCCAGCAGCACCTCGAACTTCAAAAGGAAATCGATCGCACCACTAAAGAACTGCAACAGATCAAAACCGACCTCGATCGAAGTATAGTGCGATCGCCAATCACCGGAACACTGCTGCAATTGAATCTTCGCAACCCCGGACAAGTAGTACAGCCAAGCGAAGCCATTGCTCAGATTGCTCCTCTTAATGCACCTTTATTAATTAAAGCTCGTGTGCCGGCTCAAGACATTGACAAGGTAAAACCAGGGCAACAAGTTAAAATGCAGGTTTCTGCTTGTCCCTATCCAGACTACGGTACCCTCAACGGCAGCGTCCAAACAATTGCCCCAGATGCCCTACCAATTGTCAAAAATAATCAAAATCCAAGTGTAGCCCAAGTAGTTGCCTACGAAGTAACTATTGAACCCCAAACTCTATATGTCGGTAGCGATCGCAAATGTTATCTCAAATCTGGCATGGAAGGTAGATCTGATATTATTTCCCGCCAAGAAACTGTACTTCAATTCATTCTCAGAAAAGCCAGATTTATTACGGAATTTTGAATTTAGGGGTCAGGAGTCATAATTCTGAATTTAGAATTCTGAATGAATAATATTTTTAGACTCAAGCTTAATAAATTGAATAAAAATCTTTCCTCCTGCCTTCTTTTGTAATTACGGTTCATTAAAGGTTAACATGTTTAATCTATTCAAACTCGGTAAAAATTACGAGTGTGTTTTACAGTTGAGTGAAGAAGACTGTGGGGCAGCTTGTCTGGCTGCAATTTGTAAACATTATGGACGTTTTTTAAGCATCAATCGCAGTCGAGATGCAGTTGGGACTGGACAGCTAGGAACAACTTTGCTGGGTTTAAAACGTGGATCTGAGGCTTTAGGATTTAATGCTAGGGCGGTTAAAGCTGCACCTGCGATCGTAGACAGAATTAAAGAAATACAACTACCAGCAATTATCCATTGGCAAGGTCACCACTGGGTTATTTTATACGACCAGCAGGGGAAGAATTATGCGATCGCAGATCCAGCAGTGGGTATCCGTTATATCAACCGAGAAGAGTTGACAAGAGCCTGGAATGGGGTAATGTTATTAGTCGAACCAGATCCAGAGCGCTTTTTTGGGCAGCCCCAAGAAGAAGCAAAAGGTGGTTTAGTACGCTTTTTTCATCGGATATTACCTTATCGTGGCTTGTTGACTCAGGTTTTAGCGCTCAATATTGTCCTGGGTCTATTAGCTTTAGGTACTCCGGTTTTAATCCAACTGCTAACAGATGATGTTCTTGTACGCGGCGATACTCACTTACTTACTGTTGTCGTCTCTGCCGTTGTAGTCATGAGCTTGTTCAGCAGTTGTCTGCAAGTATTACAAAGCACCATGATTGCTCATTTTGGTCAACGACTACAATTAGGCTTAGTTTTGGAGTTTGCCCGAAAAATTCTTCACTTACCCTTAAATTATTACGAAGCCCGCCGCAGTGGTGAAATCACTAGCCGACTGAGAGATATCAATGAAATCAACCAGCTGGTATCGCAGATTGTGGTTCTTTTACCCAGTCAGTTTTTTATAGCAGTTATATCTTTCTGTTTGATGCTGTTTTATAGCTGGAAACTCACACTAGCAGTTATTTTGTTTGCAGCGTTAATGACTTTATCTACCCTACCTTTTTTACCCATCCTTCAACAAAAAACCCGCAGTTTGTTGGTTTTAGGAGCGGAAAATCAAGGGGTTTTGGTAGAAACTTTTAAGGGAGCACAGGTACTCAAAACTACAAATGCTGCGCCGCAATTTTGGGATGAATTTCAAAGCCGTTTTGGTCGCCTGGCAAATTTGAATTTCAGCACCATCCAAATCGGGATTATTAACGGTACAATTGCTAAACTTTTAGCTACTCTCGGCGGTGTAATTTTACTTGGGCTAGGAAGCATTTTGGTAATTCAAGGTGAATTAAGCATCGGTCAAATGCTGGCTTTTAACGTTCTACAGGTAAATGTTCTAAATTTAATTGACTCTTTAATTAACTTTGTGGATGAATACTTTCGCTCTCAAACAGCAGTCTCTCGCTTGCTAGAAGTTATCGATGCTACGCCGGAAGTAGTTGGAGGTAGTCAAAAGCCAGTTGCTCAAATCGCTGGAGATGCAGATATTCGCTGTTCTCATCTGCAATTTCACCATGCTGGGAGAGTTGATTTATTAGAAGATTTTTCTCTCAAACTTCCTGGGGGGAAAGTAATTGCTTTGATTGGTAAATCAGGCTGTGGTAAAAGTACTCTGGCGAAAGTAATTGCAGGTTTATATCAGCCAAACTCTGGCAATATTCGCATTGGCTTCTATAACATTCAAGACCTTTCGTTGGATTGTTTGCGACAACAAGTAGTTTATGTCCCCCAAGAGCCTCATTTCTGGAGTCGGTCGATTTTGGAAAACTTCCGCTTAGGAACGCCTTACATTTCCTTTGAAGAAATTGTCAAAGCTTGCCAAATCGCAGATGCAGACGAGTTTATCAGCCAACTTCCAAATCAGTATCAAACTGTTTTGGGGGAATTTGGGGCGAATCTCTCTGGTGGACAAAGACAAAGATTAGCGATCGCTAGAGGCATTCTTACTAATCCACCCATACTCATTTTAGACGAAGCAACCGCCGGACTCGATCCACTCAGCGAATCTCACGTACTAGACCGACTCTTGGAATATCGACAAGGCAAAACCACAATTTTAATCACCCATCGTCCCAGCGTAGTTAATCGAGCCGATTGGATTGTACTACTAGATAAAGGTCAAGTGCAAATACAAGGCACTCCTGAAACTTTTCTCTCTCAGCAAGGAGAGCATTTAAAGTTTTTATCACTGTAAAAAATAGTCTTTGAGTAAATAAAACTATGTCTGAAAATATCAAATCTGAAAATTCTCAATGGTTCAGAGATTTGTCACCAAAAGAACAGCAAACCTTAGTTGCTGGGCAAATTACAAACATCCCAAATGAAGGTAATTTTTTACTCCAGCAAACTAAAACCGAAACTACAGCGAACAGCACATTAATAAGTGCAAATGGTGATGTTTCTTCACAAAATACTAAATATCTTTCATCACAGCTTACCCTAGCGTCTTCTATAAACCTAAATGTGGCGATACCAAATTTTAGCTCATTGCTTAATCTAATCAATAACCCTATTGGAAATATTCTCAATAAAATCTTGGCAAATAAGTAAATCATTTATTGAAAAACATTTTAATTTTACAAACGTAAAATTAAAATGTTTTTTTAAATAATTAAATAAAATTCATTTCCTCTTTTGCTGAGTATTTTATTTTCAGGACTTACGCACAGGTAACGGAAAAATGTAGACGTAAAGCGGCTTGCCGCAGGCTACCACAGAGAACGCAGAGGACACAGAGTAATAAGAGTTTAAAAGAGTTTTTGCGTAAGTCCTAATTTTATAAAACCGATTTCATTAACCAATAGTAGTAAATTTATAGTTAATATTTATAACCTTAGATTAGTTTTACATCAATATGCCCTGATATTTCGCTCTTCAATCTAATCTATATTTTGTTAATCTATAACTTTAGGATAATTAAATTTTCAAAAAAGCAATCTATAAAAAAAGTATGGTGATTGACACTTATGTTTAAACCACATATGTGTACGCACCTACACTTGTAAGGGAGGTCATTAATCATGTTGAATCAAGCTATCCAATCTGATTTACTTGTGGATTTATCCACAGAAGAACAACAGCTTCTGGCTGGGGGACAAAAAGACAAAGACAAAGACATAGACTTCAAAAAAGGCTATTTCTACTTGTTCCCTAGAGGTGAAGACTTCTACTACGAGGGCAGAGCCAGAAAGAAAGAATACAATGATGACTAACCTGGCTTATAGTCAGTGTCGGTCTGTCAAATCTAAGTAGTAATTAGTCTTGTAGTTTAAACTTTGCAATTACCGGAGAAGAAGCAAACTCATATAGCTCGTTGAAAGTAAATCAGAGGTTGAGAGAATTTAGGCGGTCTACTATGTCCTATACAGGCATTAAATCAGTAGACCAGAGATAAGAAAAGTGAATGTTAAAGATAGAATTTGCTTTTTTGTTTCTCTTTCTTACTCCATATGCAAATCCTTTTAACTACTTGACTAGTAATTTTTTGATTGAATAACTCAATGTTGCAGCTTGAATTTAGCACCCATGAAGGTATTTTGCCAGTATGGGTGCTTCTACCATTTCACTAAAAATTTGATGCACATGTAGGTTGGGTTGAGAAACGTAGACGCCGGAGGCGGCTTCCCGAAGGGTAATCCAACACCTCAAAGTCCTGTAAATGTTGGGTTCAACGCAGTGAAACCCAACCTACGCATTTGTTTCATTTTTTTATGGAATTGGTATTACTTATTTATCAATTAATGCGGTTCATTTAAGCAAAAAAATAGGTGCGATCGCTAACACCTACCTTTCTACTCCTTCTCATTAATTTCATCAGAATCAATATTCTCAAAATTTTGGGAATTGCTAGGCACAAATTATGCTTCTAATTTTGTCGAGTCTGTTAACTGCGATCGCTCCCAAATCCAATCTTGTAAAATCGGATTAACTAACTCTGGTGCTTCATCTTGGGGACAATGCCCCACTCCTTCTAAAGGAATAAACTTTTGTACTTGGGGAAAGTTAGCTAATTCTCTACCTAATTCAATCGGTTCCCAAGGATCGGCTGCTCCCCACAAAATAATTGCCGGACAAGGTAACAACGGTAAAAGGTCTTCTGGTAAAGGCCCTGTGGAATAAGAAGTAAATGCCAGAAACACAGCCACAGCACCAGGATCGCTGGCTGGGGAAGTCAGAATATCTACTAATTCATCTGTAACTACTTCTGCGTTGGCATAGGCTTTGAGTAGAATTTTCCTTACTGTTTTCGGTTTGGCAACTTGATTGAAAAAGAACTCACCAACTGGTTTAATAGATAACACCCGTTGCAGTAAAGGCGCTCCTGCACGACGAATCCAGGGTAAAGTTGCCCGTTTGCGATCGTGCAACAACCGTAGAGAACAGTTGAGCAAAGCAACTCCCAAAGCAATATCTGGCTGACTCACCGCTGCTTGCATGGCTACAATACAGCCAATGGAATTTCCCACTAAAAAAGCTGGTTCGCCCACTACTTCGCGACAAAAATCTGCTACCTGCTGTCCCCAAGTTTCTAGCGTATAGGCAATTTTTTCACCGGGTTCGGGTTTGGCTGAAGCACCAAAACCAATCAAATCAATAGCATAAACACGGCAATTCTCTGCTAATACAGGAATATTTTTTCGCCAGTGCCACCAAGAAGCCCCAAATCCATGCACCAGAATAACAGCCGGGCCAGTGGTTCCTTGGGTTTGATAGCAAATAGTAAAACCTTGCCAAATCCAGGTTTTTGTAGACGTAAGCGCTGTTTTTGAACTTGAGGTTGTCATAGGGAATTTGATGAACGCAAGGGTATAAGATTTTTAGCTGTAAACTCAAGCAAGATTATTTTGATTTTGAGTAAAATTTACCAGATTTTCAAATTAAATCTTTTGGCCTGGTGATAACTTAGACATACAACACAAAAGCTTCTAGGCATTTAATACTAGCGTTATGCTAAATAGTTTTATCTAGCATAGGCAGTGTTCATAATTGTTGATAAAGCTAATTTACTCACAAATTAGATTATGTCAGTATTAGGAGCTACAGTTTCTCTCATCTGAATCAAATTCTCGCCATGTTGGCACACATTTATACTGTGATGCTATCCTTGAGCTTTGATAACGGTGCTACTTATGATACTTCACGTTTAGTAACATTACTTATCAAAAAATTTGTAATAGATAAGACTATCTTAGTACTTAGAAAGGTGATGAAATTAGCATCAGTGCTAGATTCAGTAGTTTCACAATTTACGATCGCCAACCTGGTTTATAAAATTGTTGGACATGAGGCATCGGCTAAGGGGTGGTTTGCAACTGGAAACTGACGCTGAATTTAACAATATTTTTCTTGTTCCTAGTCCTGCGAGCCAGAAAAGATGAATATAGTAGAAACAATTGATACTCCCATCGGCAGCTACGCACCAGATTTTGAACTCCCAGGAATTGATGGTCAAGTTCACCATCTTAGCCGTTATCTTGAGAAGTTCCGTGCAGTCGGTGTTGTTTTTATATGTAACGACTGTCCTTATGTAGAGTTGTATGTAGACAGACTCAAAAACATTCAAGCCGAATTTGCTCTTTCAAGCTTTACCTTGATTGGCATGAATGGTAGCGACTCAGGGTCAACCTTTGAAAATATGAAAGTTTTTGCCCAGCGTCACGAGTTGAACTTCCCTTACTTGTGGGATCCAACTCAAGATGTAACCCGCAGTTTTGGCGCTACAAAAACACCAATGGCATTTTTGATAGATAGTACAGGCATAGTACGCTACAAAGGTCAAATTGACGATCGCCCCCAAGATCCATTATCTGTGGGAGAGGATTATTTAAAAACTGCGATCGGGTGTTTGTTTGCTGGTCAAGAAATAGCCATACCACAAACAGAACCAATAGGTAGTACATTGATTTGGCGTAACTAGACATAGATAGTCCCTGTAACTGCTATCTTAAATTGGAGGCAATTGCAACTTTTTTGATAAAGCGTAACTTCATGGGAACGAATTACCGACGGGTTTTACTCAAACTGAGCGGTGAAGCTTTAATGGGCAACATGGGCTATGGGATTGATCCAGAAGTGGTGAAAGAAATAGCCCAGGAAGTAGAAGAGGTAGTAGCCACTGGGACTCAAATCGCCATCGTTGTTGGCGGCGGCAATATTTTTCGTGGCGTCAAAGCAGCATCGGCGGGGATGGATAGGGCAACAGCTGACTACATAGGAATGATTGCCACGGTAATGAACGCCATGACGCTGCAAGATTCGCTAGAGCGAATAGGAGTGCAAACGCGGGTGCAAACTGCCATCGCTATGCAAGAATTAGCGGAACCGTATATTCGTCGTCGTGCCATCCGTCATCTTGAAAAAGGGCGGGTGGTAATTTTTGGTGCGGGTTCTGGAAATCCCTTTTTTACCACAGACACCACTGCGGCATTAAGAGCCGCAGAAATTGATGCCGAAGTGATTTTTAAAGCCACCAAGGTAGACGGAATCTACGACGCCGATCCTCAAATTCATCCTAACGCCAAGCGTTATAAAACCCTCACCTACACGCACGTTTTGGCTCATGATTTGCGAGTAATGGATAGTACTGCGATTGCCTTGTGTAAAGAAAACAACATCCCAATTTTGGTATTTGACTTGACGGTGCGAGGTAACATCCACCGAGCAGTCATGGGAGAAACCATCGGCACCCTTGTGGGAGGTTCTTGTGAAATTAGCTGAAGCTGAGAGTACGATGCAGAAGACCGTTGAGGCGACTCAACGAGCTTTTAACACAATTCGCACTGGCCGCGCCAATGCGAGTTTACTAGATAAAGTCTTGGTGGACTACTACGGTTCGCCTACACCTCTAAAGTCAGTGGCAAACATTAGCACGCCAGATGCCTCGACAATTTTGATTCAACCTTACGAGCGCAACACTTTAAACATCATTGAGAAAGCAATTTCTCTTTCGGATGTAGGTTTAACACCCAGTAATGATGGTACCGTAATTCGGCTGAATATTCCGCCTTTGACGAGCGATCGCCGGAAAGAATTTGTCAAAATGGCTGCTAAGTATGCTGAAGAGGGTCGTGTTGCCATTCGCAACATCCGTCGCGATGCCTTAGACTCCATTCGCAAACAGGAAAAAGCCTCTGAAATCTCCAAAGATGAATCAAAAGACCAGCAAGACAACTTGCAAAAGCTGACAAATGAGTATATTGCCAAAATAGATGCATCGTTGGCAGAAAAAGAAAAAGACATCACGACTGTTTAAAGTCTAAAGTCTAAAAAATAAAGGCTGAAGAATGGGATAAATTCTTCAGCCTTTAACTTTAGCCCAATACCTGGCTATTTTTTGTAGGGTGTGTTATGCCAAAGGCTAACGCACCGCCAGTAAGAGCTAAATTTTGTAGGTTGGGTTGTAGCAAGATCCCGAAGGGTACGAAGTGAAACCCAACATTAACGTCGCGTATTGTCATGCGTATTATCACACGTAATGTTGGGTTTGGTTTCTCAACCCAACCTACTAGCTCGGTTTGATGATTGTTCAATATTAAGTATAAAGGTGAATTAGTCAAGGTCAAGAAAGTCTCTGGGAGTAATAATCTGGTTTTGATATTCCGCTAGAGTGTTGAGTGATAAAAGGTCTCGATCTCCTGTGATTAAAAACTCTGCGTTGGAGTCTTTAGCAAGTTCTAAAAATTTGTTGTCGTCTGGGTCTCTACAGGTGTTTATTTGAGATTTTATTTGTATAAATTGGCTGTGTTTTTTAACTGCATCTAATAAATATTGTCGGTCTTCATCTGAGATATATTTATCGAACTTACGTTTATATATTCGGATGTTTAATTCTTGATAAGTCTCCTCACTTTGAGCAATTTTAAAATCTTTATAGGCTTTATCTAGGACTTTACGGGCTGTTCCATTAGGACTCAGGGCAGCACTAAGTAAAACATTTGTGTCAATAACAATTAGTTTATGATTCATCAGCGAGTAATTCTTCTAGAGTTTCTTCGCTTAGTCCTTTAGCTTGAGCATTTCTGCCGATTCTGTCAAAAACACTAAGTAAATCTTCATCTTGATTTTTTGGAGAGGTTTTCTTTATTTCTTGAATAAGTTGTTCTTGTTCTTGTGCGGGAAGTTGTAGGACAAGATTAAGAATTTGCTCGAAGGTTAGGGGAAGTTGATAGGTTTTTTGAGTCATGGTGAGTTCTAGAGTTAGAGAATAGAAACTTGTTAGCTCTTACTATAGCGGTTCCCAATCAAATCCAATCAAATGAACTACAGAAATTTGTAGGGGCGCAAAGGACAATATTTGGTGTTTCAAGCGCGATGAATCATTAGACGCGATGAATCGCGTCTCTACATGAATACTTGGTTTATGGGGCATTGCATCAAGGACAGATCCCCGACTTTTTAGAAAAGTCAGGGATCTTATTTTTTCAACTATTGCCTAATTGCCTGTTGCCTATTCTCCATTCCCTATAGGATTGGTAGACACGTTAGCTTAAACTAATTGAGAAGCAAAATTTCAGAAATATGTACGATTGCATCATTGTCGGTGCTGGGCCAGCTGGTGGAACAGCTGCATATCATTTAGCGAAGCAGGGGCGCTCAGTATTAATTTTAGAAAAAGAATCCCTGCCAAGATATAAACCTTGTGGTGGTGGTGTATCTCCAGCGATCGCTCAATGGTTTGACTTTGATTTTAGCCCAGCAATTTCTTTAAAAGCAAACTTGCTACGCTTTACTTGGAAACTAGGCGACCCCGTGGAAGCGAAAATCGCCACAAAAGAACCAGTTTGGATGGTGCGGCGGGATGTTTTTGATTATTTCTTAGTCCAGCAAGCCCAAAAACAAGGAGCAAGACTCCAAGATAATACTGAAGTAACTGGTATTGAATTTCAAAGCGATTATTGGCAAGTTAACACAGCCAACGAGCCAGTTATAGGTCGCTACTTAATCGCGGCTGATGGTGCAAAAGGTTCGATGGCGAAATGGCTAGGTTTCAAAGAACGTAAACGTCTCCTCACGGGAGCTTTGGAAGCAGAAGTTCCTGGTATTGCAGAAAACAACCCTACAATTCATTTTGAGTTCGGCTTGGCTAAAAACGGCTATCTGTGGAACTTCCCTAAAGCTGATGGTTATTCCATAGGTGTGGGAACCTTCATTGGTCGTCAGCCCCAGAACTTTAAAAAGATTTTGGATGAGTACGCCAAATCGTTAAACGTAGACCTCAAAAACACCAAACAATATGGTCATCCCCTTTGTATTTGGGATGGTAATCAAAAGCTACACACTCAAAATGCCCTTTTGGCTGGAGAAGCTGCTTGTTTAGTCGATCCCATGACAGCAGAAGGCATTCGCCCTTCAATTTTTAGCGGTTTACTTGCAGCCGCAACCATTAATGAAGCACTTGCCGGTGACACCAACGCTTTAGCAAAATATAGCGAAGCCATTAATGAAGAATGGGGTACTGAAATGGCTTGGGCGCAAAAATTAGCTACAGCATTCTATCGATTTTCCAACATTGGCTACAAAGTTGGTATTAAGCACCCCTCAGCTCCCCAGGTCATGGGTAAAATTATGTGCGGCGAACTCCGCTATGGCGATGTTGCCAGTCGGGCGCTGAAACATTTAATTCCTGGGTTTAGTAGTTAATTTGATTGGGGCATTGGGCATTGGGCATGGGGCAGGGTTAAAACTTAAAACTGAAAGTTTCGAGTTTAAAACCTCAACGTTCGAGTTCAAAACCTCAACGTTCTGATTCAAAACCTCAACGTTCTGGTTTAAAACCTCAACGTTCTAGTTTATCGCCCAATGCCCCATCCCCAATGCCCCAGTCCCTAATCTCCCAAATAAATACCCATACCACGGGCGGTTTTAACTAAGGTACCGTTGGGATCGACGGCGCTATATTGAGCGATCGCTTCTGTAATTGGTATGCTTAATACTTGGCGATTTTGCCATGTGACCATGCGATCGTATTTAGCCTCTGCAATCAGATTAACTGCGGCTACACCAAAGGCTGTGGCAACTAATCTATCCAGTGGCGAAGCAGTCCCACCGCGTTGAATATGTCCTAAAACGGTGACTCGCGTTTCTACACCAATGTGTTGAATAATCTCATCTGCTAGATATTCACCAATTCCACCGTATCGAGATTGACCTAAGCGATTTGTAATTGTGACATTTTCCCCATCTTGGGTACGAACAGCTTCGGAAACAATAATCAAACAATAATTTTTGCCTTTCTCTTGGCGTTCTTTGATTTTGTGGCAAATGTGTTCGACCGTGTAGGGAATTTCTGGAATTAAAATTACATTTGCTCCGCCTGCAATTCCCGCAGCTATGGCTATGTGTCCTGCATCACGCCCCATCACTTCCAAAATCATGACTCGGCTATGACTTGCAGCGGTAAAATGTAACCGATCTAATGCTTCCGTGGCAATATTTACTGCTGTATCAAAACCAATGGCATGTTCAGTAACGCCAATATCATTATCAATAGTTTTAGGAATTCCAACTAAGTTAATACCACCTTGTTGTGCGAGGCGGCGGAGAATTGCCAAACTACCATCGCCACCAATTCCAATCAAAGCATCTAAACCTAGTTCATGGTAACCTGCAATGATTTCTTCAGAGCGATCGCATAAACTTCCATCCGCCATTGGAAAAGCAAAAGGATCGCCTTTATTAGTTGTTCCCAACATTGTGCCACCCGCAGTTAACAGCGAATCAACTTTATCGATTTCCAAGTTAGTGAATTGTGGCGGACGTGCCATTAATCCGAGAGTTGCTTGATGAATTCCTAGAACCTCCCAGCCGTAAGTACTCACAGCACAAGTTACTACAGCTCTGATGGCAGCATTTAAGCCAGAACAATCTCCTCCACTGGTAAGAATTCCAATGCGTTTGGGTTGTTCCATATCTTTTCTTGACATTTTGATCCAAATATATCTATTAGCCGATTAAACTTAAGCCTGAGTAAGTAATAGATTAAACCTAAACAAAGCTCTCTCTGTAAATGCAAAGGTAATTTTATGTTGCTTTTGTGTTTAAAAACAAAACTATGTTTAATAATTCATAACTCAGAAGTCAGGAGTCAGAATTCAGAATTCTGAATCCCCAATTCTGACAACTAAGTGACCCCAGCTGTAAAATATGAGTGTGGAGGTAGTAGTAGATTAAACCTCAAAAAGTAATCCCCGAAAATGCTAGGGTGATTCTATGTCTGTTTTCAGAACAAGAAAAAACCAAGTTATTCCAACTCTAAAATATGAAGGTGGAGCAAAAGGTGACTAGTATTGATAATTACACCTTCTCTTTTTCAGGAGAAGTAACAATCCCTGAGGCTCCTCCTGGTTTTAAATCAGGTTTTATCGGCATTATTGGTCGGCCAAATGTCGGTAAATCTACTTTGATGAATGAATTGGTAGGACAAAAAATCGCTATCACATCACCAGTAGCGCAAACCACACGTAACCGTTTGCGCGGCATTTTAACTACACCAGAGGCGCAGTTAATATTTGTAGATACACCAGGAATTCATAAGCCCCACCATCAATTAGGGGAAGTCTTGGTGCAAAATGCCAAAATAGCCATTGAATCGGTAGATGTAGTGCTGTTTGTGGTAGATGGAGCAGTGGCGTGTGGAGCAGGCGATCGCTACATTGCCGATTTGCTCAGTCGCACCCAAACACCAGTAGTTATGGGTTTGAACAAAATCGACCAACAACCCGCCGATTCAGAGTTTTTAGATGATAGTTACGCCCAAATGGCCAAGTCCCATGAATGGGAAATCGTCAAATTTTCTGCCAAAACGAGCGCAGGATTACCACAACTGCAACAATTATTAATCGAACATTTAGAAATCGGCCCGTTATATTATCCGCCCGACTTGGTAACCGACCAGCCAGAACGCTTTATCATGGGCGAATTGATCCGAGAACAAATTATACTTTTGACTCGTGAAGAAGTACCCCATTCAGTAGCGATCGCCATTGACCAAGTAGAAGAAACTCCTAATATTACCCGTGTACTCGCCACCATCAACGTCGAACGCGATTCCCAAAAAGGCATACTCATTGGGAAAGGCGGATCGATGCTCAAAGCAATCGGTAGCGCAGCCCGCGAACAAATCCAAAAATTAATCGCTGGCAAAGTCTACCTAGAACTATTCGTGAAAGTTCAGCCAAAATGGCGACAATCGCGGGTGAGTTTAGCCGAGTTAGGCTATCGCGTGGAAGAATAAAAGAAGTTACGAGTTAGGAGTTAAGAGTGAGGAGTTAATGAAGTTAGGAGTTGGGAGTTGGGAGTTAAAGACTTATGCAACTCTCCACTCTTAGCTGTGATAGGTAGGTTTTTTGGATTAAACCAATTAATTTTTTGGATTTTACAACTAAGATAATTGTTTAAAATGTCAAGTACAAATTCAAGATTTCATATTTTGATTCACCAACGTCCTAACTCGGAACTATTAATTTCTAACTTTTAACTCTGAACTCCTAACTCCTAACTCCTAACTCTTAACTCCTAACTCTTAGATTTATGTTAAAAGTATTAATTGTTGAAGATGATCCAATGATGCAACTTGGGCTAGAGCAATCCTTAATGGCTCATCCCGATTTAGAAATTGTTGGACAAGCCGAAGATGGTTATTTGGGCGTGCAAGCTGCACTGCAACTCAAACCAGATGTGGTGGTTATGGACATTGGGTTGCCGCGATTAGATGGCATTGCAGCGACGCAACAAATTAAGGCAGCGCTGCCAGCAACTCATGTGGTGATGCTGACATCCCATCAAACGGAGACAGAAATTATTGCTGCACTGTCTAGCGGTGCCGATGCATATTGTATTAAAGGTGCAAGTGTGGAACGATTGTTAAATGCGATCGCTGCCGCAGTTGATGGTGCAGCCTATCTCGATCCGCAAATTGCCCGACGAGTAATTGACAACCTCAAACCACCCTCACCCACTAACAACAACGCTAACTTATCTGCACGTGAATTAGAAGTATTGAAACTCATGGTAGACGGATTGAGCAACCCAGAGATTGCACAAAAACTCTATCTCAGCCCCAACACCGTCAAAACTCACGTCCGAGGGATTATGAATAAATTAGCAGTGGACGATCGCGTACAAGCAGCTGTAGTTGCATTGCGTTCGGGTTTGGTTTGATTAATAAACTTTGTGCTTTGTAGATTACTAATAACTACCTAAAATTTCATTTTTTTGATGTCAGAACAAATTGAAACTTTCAGTACTGAATATTTAGATCGGTGTGCCTATTTATATGTTGAAGTGTTTAATAGTGAACCTTGGAACGAGCAATGGAGTTTTAATACTGCAAGAACCCGCTTGTTTGAAATTATAAATACACCAGGTTTTGTGGGATTTGTATTTAAACAAGATGAACTGCTAGGCTTCCTGGCAGGTTATTGTAAACAAGGGCAAAAAAGTAAAAGCTTTTATCTAGAAGAAATCTGCGTCCTACCTAACAAGCAGCGTCAAGGAATTGGTACAAAGCTACTCAACAAATTAATGGATACTCTAATTTATATTGAAGTTAATAGAGTTTATTTATTGACCAATAAGGATGCACAAGCAGAGACTTTTTACACGAAACATGGTTATCAAAGAAATCAGCAAATGATTTTTATGACAAAACAATTTTAGGAATGAGCAAAAACGACGGCAGAATTCAGAAGTAAAACAGCGTTTATTGCTGGCTTTAGGATGAATCGTTGCGTATTTCACCAAACTTTAAATCTGTTCTATGCGTTAACTAACAATTTTAGACGTAGCTTGCTTCTTGCAGAGCCAGTATAAATTAACTTGCTCTCACACCTTTTGAAATTTTGGATTTTGAAGTTTTAATCCAAAATCCAAAATTTTAAATCTAAAGTTCGGTGGTTTATCTGGTTATTCATTTATCTATCTATTTAGTTTTGATGTCCGTGTTCAACCTCTTGTGATGTCAAAATTTGGGGTATATGCTCAGTATTTATATGTTCTTTTTGCGACAGTTCTTCTCCTTTTCCTTCCCATGAGTAGTTGCAAATTTTAGTACTAAGTACTAAACCTAGCGTTTTGTTAATCATAAACGCAAAGCTATCGATGAAAATCAAATCCAAAGTTCGACTAATCATAAATTCCTTTTCAGCTTTGTAGCATCAACTAACATTTCCTACAAATGAGATAATGTAGTTTCCAGAATTTACTGTCTAAAAATTTGTAAATTTATAATTCTTACAAATAAAAACTAGTGGAATATATCTATATCTTTAGATATAGATATCGGGGGGTGAAACCCTGCACCCCTGCTACAGTTAATTCGGATTATGAATTAATTAGTAGTAGACGATCGCGTGGAATCCTGTATGGTATTGTTAAGGCTAGATTTAATCGATTCTTTATTAGAAGTCGCTAGATAAATACCTCCTAAAATTAAAGCCAGCCCTAGCAAGTTGAAAATACTCAAATTTTCCGAGAAAAGTATCCAAGCAAGAATCGCAACAATCACTGGATTGAGTAACAAGAGTAATGAGATGAATCCTGAAGAAAAAGTTTTCAGGCTGTATACAATTAGCCCATGACCCAAGGCTTCACAAATAGCACCTAGCGCAAATACTACTAACCACCCTGATAAGGTAACTGGGAAAACTTGTTTTTCAAAGATTAGTACTACTGGTATCATCAATGAAGTTGCGATCGCACAACGCCACACAAGTATGGTGAGAATTGAAAATTGATTACGAATTTGTTCGATAAGTAAAAAGTTTGCCGCATAAAAAACCGATGAAATGACGGCAACAACATCACCTGTAATATTATTATTAGAGCGCAATAAATCTTCAAATCCAACAGCGATCGCACCCAGTACAGCCAAAACCAAACCGATGATAAACTTGCGTCCAAAAATTTGACCAAAAAATAGCCATCCCCCTAATGTAGTAAATATCGGATTGAGACTACCTAAGGCATTAGCATTAGCAGCACCAGTTTGAGTTAGCGCCCAAGTCCAGGATAATCGACCTAATACATGAACTAAACCCACTGCTATTAAGAACGCTATCTCTTTAATTCGATAACGCTGCTCTGGTAAAATCGGTTTATCATCTTTAATTTGAGTACGTGCTTGGTTAATTCCAGTCCATAATCCAAAGATAATAGTTGCTATCCACAAGCGATTAAATAATGTAGCAACAGCACTCATCTGGCTTACAGCAATTTTAATAAATATTGCTGTTGAGGATAAAGCTAATAATGCAATTATGACTATTATTATCGGCAGAATGTTTGAAGCTTTATCAGATTTTTCTTGTGTTAGGCTTAATTTATTTTCTACCATTTGATTATTATTGATTAAACAAACTACCAATTTTTAATTGGTCATTAGTCATTAGCCATTTAGCGAATAAAAAAGGCTAAAACACTGTCTTCTCCTATCAAAGAGGCTGTGCGACGAATACGTAAAAAAGTACAGTTTAGACGCCTATGAGTTTATTACTATTGGCATTATTGAGGTAGTAGTGCCAGAGAAGTCTTGCAGCGATCGCTCGCCACGGTCGCCAGTGTTGGGTCATTACTTCCAGTTGTGCTGGTGTTGGACGTGTTCCCAAGTTCTTGAGCTTTTGTAAAGCGATCGCTAATCCTAAATCGCCTTTGGGAAACACATCAGGACGTTGCAGTGCCATGAGTAAATAAATATCAACTGTCCAATCTCCAATCCCTTTGAGACGTTTTAATTGAGTTCTGATAGCAGTTTCGTTCATTCTTGAGAGCTTACTGAGGTCAAGCTGACCACTGGCGATGGCATCCGCCAATCCACGACAGTATAAAATTTTTTGGCGACTGAATCCAATCCCTTTTAATTGAGCATCATCCAATGTGAGAAAATTTTCTGGCGTCAGCGTTACAACAACCCCAGATAAACGTGTAAATATAGCTTTTGCAGCTGCTAAGGAAACCTGTTGTTCCAAAATTATCCACACAAGGGTTGCAAAACCCGGTTCTCTTGACCAAATTGGTGGAGGCCCCAGTGTTTCTAAAATCTGAGCCAAATCATTGTCAAGACTGGCAAGTACCATTAAACCACGGCTAAAACTTTCTTCGGTCAGCAATTCTAGTTCAGGTATTTGAGTCATTTTTGTAATAATTCTAATATCTAGCAATTACTAATGTATCAACTTTAACGCCAAGCAAATGCAGCAAAATTCAGAGATAAATTCAATCAAAACTGAGAATATTGGTGCATCGAAACTAAATAATGAATTTCCCACTTTTTGCCCCAATAGCCGCGAAGAATGGCGAAAATGGTTAGAAATAAACCATCTCACTTCTTCTGGCGTGTGGCTCATCTACTACAAAGTCAAAAGTGGTAAACCAAGTGTTCGATATAGCGAAGCAGTAAAAGAAGCCTTATGTTTTGGTTGGATTGATAGTAAAGTCAAATCATTAGATGCAGAACGTTATATGCAAATATTTACACCTCGAAAACCAAAAAGTGTATGGTCAAAATTGAATAAACAATATATTGAAGAACTTATGGAACAAGGTTTGATTACTAAAGCGGGTTTGGAAAAAATTGCAATTGCAAAACAAAATGGAGCGTGGAATTCTTTAGATGCGATCGAAGCATTAATTATTCCCTCAGATTTAAAGCAGGCATTAGACGCAAACAAAACTGCCAAAGATTATTTTGAAGCATTTAGCAACTCATCTAAAAAAAATATCCTTTTTTGGATTGAGAGTGCTAAACGTCCAGAGACAAGGTTAAAGAGAATCGAACAAACTGTGAATTCCGCAGTGCAGAACAAAAGCCCGTTAGGACGCTAAAATTTTTTGAATTTGCACACTCAGTGTGTATTTAAATCTTGTACCATAAACATTCTATACGTCTTAAAAAATAAATATAGGCGTACACAGGTACGCCTATATAGCCAATTCATTGGTTAACAAGTATTTTCACAAACGGTTGAACTAAATGCATTTTAATTAAAAGATCTTGAGAATTGGTTAGGATCTAAATCAGTAGGAAATATTAAAATTTCCATACCTTCTAGTTTTGCTTTGTGGCACAATAAAATTGCCTTTTGCAAAGAACAATATTTAATTGGAACCCACCCGTCGTTATAAAAGTAGACAGTCACTCGGCTCATCGCATACTCTTTCAACGGTAGTGGAAGATACCAGGACGAGTCCACAATTTGACCCTTACCTGTTGAGTCCATGCTTTGAACCTCTATTACTAAGTATATTTACCTCACCGATTTCTCCCACTACTTTCGCTGATTCAGGTGAGTATTAGTAACTATCATAGGTAAGAAACAAAATTGTCTTAAAGTCGCAACTTTAAGACTCTAAAGGAATGTTAATGCCAGGAAGAGAGGCAGATGGGAAAGAATTAGAGACTAATTATTGGTATCGAGTATTTTGTGAAATGCTATCACTTGTAAAAGTTTTAATACTAAGTTTTAATACTATTGTCTCGTCCCTCTGTTTTAAGATTGCAATCTTCATTGGCGAGTATCAAAGCCTCATTAATAGAGTTCAAAGGCTCATTACAGCAGTTTGCAACTAAATGAGGTACAGAACCAAGGATTCACAAATCAAATTATTCTTCTGGCTCCAGCATAGCTGCCTTCTGCCTCCTGCCTCAAAACCAGTGACTTTGTACTTCATGCAAAAGAAAACTGCTGTAATGAAGTTCAGATACTCATTAATAGAGTTCAAAATCAGAAATTACGAACTACTTAAAGCGGTGCTAGTGTTGGTGGACTCGCTCCAGCAACCATAACGAGGCGATAGTACCTAGATAGTGAGCAGCAATTCCAGTGATGTCTGCCACAGCAACAAAAACATCCATTGGCCGAATAATCCTGTAGGGGTCAGTGATTGCCACTCCTGGAGGTTGAGATATAGATTTTGCTACTAGGACAAATATAGTTGAACTAGCACCTAAGAGAGTTAATAATATTCCTACTAAACTTATAATTATCCCTAAACGGAGGATTTTAGTTGTATCTGGCTTACTAGGATGTAAAGCTGGATTGCCATTTTCTAGAGCTTTGCCTATGCGAGTGTAACGAAAATCCAAATAGAGACTGAATAACAACACTACAATTCCGCATATAGCCCAAAATACGCCAATTCCAAGACCAGTATTCTGTTGTTGAACGAAGCCACGACCAGTCAAGGCAAACAACAAAGCTAAGACAGAAACCGCTCCAATTGCCAGTTGGAGCCACAGAGTAACCCAGCCTGTCAGGCGAATAGTATTACCAATTCCTCGCGTTTCTGGTGCTAGCGATGGCTGCGCCAACGTCTTCGACGAACGCATTTCCGATTCAGTTTGCATATTAATTACCGTTGAGTTTAATTACCTTATCCCCCTATTGCTCAGAATATTTCCCCTCTCTACCCTATACCCCCACCTTGAGACAGAATTGGGTTGTCATCTTGGGGAATAAATGGGAAGTGGGGGATGGGGCATAGGAAGAGGACAAGGGGAAAGGGAAAGGGGTAAGGGGAAAAGGGGAAAGATTAAATTTATTCCTTTTCCCTTTTCCCTTTAACCTTTTCCCCTGCCCAATACCCAATACTTCTCTACGAGAGGCTGCGCCAACGGCTGCGCTCAGTACAAGTGCCCAATGCCCATAATTTAAAATCCTGCCAAACGATGAAAAGTTATCAAACTCAAGGATGATGAGTTATTAACAGCTAAATTGACAAAATAACACTATAAAGAGTGATATTTCAGCGATAGATAGCGCTTGTAAAGGATAAGGGGCATGATAAAATCTTGGATGGTAATTGGGGGTGTGGCTTTCTTAGTTGCCTTGGCGGCTAACGCGATTACACCTGGCGATCGCCAATGGTTCAAGCGCTTACAACGACCGAGATGGCTAACTTTTGAAGGCGCCATTCCAATTATTTGGACTGTAATATTTATTTGCGGTGCTTGGTCAGCTTATATTGTTTGGGAAAAAGACCCAGGAAGTACTTCAACCTGGTTAATCATGGGTTTATATTTGCTATTAGAAATAGTCACCATTGCCTATACGCCCGTAATGTTTAGGCTTCGTAGCTTAAAAGTCGGCACAATTCTCGGTGGTACAGGTTTTCTCATTGGTGCTTTGTTGATGCTTGCAGTCTTAAGTATTTCTGGTTGGGCAGCACTGTTATTAATTCCTTATTTGCTCTGGAGTCCCATCGGAACTTATACCACTTGGCAGATGATTAACCTCAATCCCCAAGATGCCTAGTGCTATTTTAAATTTTTGATTTTAGATTTTTGAGTGGGAATCGCCTGCTGTATCTGGGTTTTGTAAATATATTGGTCATACTAAGTTGCAGTCAAAGATAGTAACTTAGACGGAGAGTAAGAATATTCTGCTTTAAAGTAAGTTAGTATCACAATTATTTTTCAAATTTCTATTACAGCCTTTTTCATGTATTTAAACCACATCTGTCGTAGGGTGCAAGGACTTGCGCCCCTACCGCGTGGTCTATTTACCTGAAAATAGGTGTAAGATTAGCACCAGCGAATGATTTAACCTATCCTCTAAATTGTCAAACTTGCAGTGTATGACTTGACAAAATACACAAGCAGGAGTGCAGTATGATTTCATCTTGGATAGTAATTGGGGTTGTAACTTTTTTTGTTGCCCTTGGTAGTTTCTTCATCACGCCCCGCGATGTTAAATGGTTTGCACGCTTAAGCCGCCCTCGATGGCTAGTTTTTGAACCACTGATCCCATTCATCTGGACTGTGATTTTTATTTCTGGTGCAGTTTCAGCCAATATTGTCTGGCAAAAAAACCCAGGAGGCGTAATTACTTGGCTGTTAATGGGTTTGTACCTTTTGGTGGAAATTATCACAGTCGCCTACATACCTTTAATGCTGAGGTTTCGCAGTCTTAAAGTAGGAGAAATTCTCGGACTAGTTGGTTTGATTTGTGCCGTTGTCCTTGCTATCTGCGTTTTGCCGATTTCTCCACTAGCAGCGTTTTTACTCCTTCCTTATCTAATTTGGACTCCCATTGGAACTTACACCACAGAGGAGTTAAGAGACTTAAATCCCCAAGACGCTTAGTCAGCAAACCCCTGCGTCCCTTTGCGCCCCTTTGCGTTGAAAAAATAGTGTTTTAACGCAGAGTCACGCAAAGGTTAACGCAGAGTCACGCAGAGTTTTCCCCTGAGGTATCTATAGAACACGTCCATAACGTGCAGGAACGTGAGATTGATTATTCAGCCAAGCCCACATTTGATCGCCAAAGGAAAAATGCCACCACTCTTTAGGGTTGCGTTGAAAGTCGGCTTTTAACATTACATCTCGCAATAGCTGACGGTGAGCATGATATTTTTCTGCTTGTGGGTCGTCGCTATTGGCATAATAATCGGGATGCGATCGCCCTGACATTTCATCAATGGGCGAACCCATATTCACTATTTCCCCAGTATCATCTACCAGTGTCACATCCACCGCAGCGCCGGTACTGTGAGGAGGGGGAGTTTTTTCATCTAAACTCGGTACAGCCCAAATTTCATAAACCACCTGCCAAATTTCTTGGCGTTGGTTTGGTGATAATTCTGCCTCAATCAGTCCCCTTTGTTGTACTGCTTGGGCGAAGCTGTAATCTACCATAAACTGTTGGACTGCTACTGGGCGATAAGCATCAAAGATTTGAATTCGCCATTTCCGACGCAATAATTCAAGGTAATTTTGCGCTTGAATCAAATTTTCAATGACGCTTTGACGGAGATAATAAGGAGAGCGATCGCCATAAGGCGCACCTAACTTTTCATAAGGATGTGGAGATTCCACCGCAAACAATTCTAGAGGAATCTCCACCAACGGTTCACCACACTCAAAAATCGCAATTTGATGATAAGGCCTCATGTGAATAATTCGTAATTCGTAATTCGTAATTCGTATTTATTACTCTATGCTGTGCATGAGGAATAATTTATAAGCGATCACAACTTAATTCAGATATAGACCCTAAAGTAAAAAATTAGGCAATTGCCAAATCATAATGTAAAACTAAGATTTCATCTGCTCTCAAAGTCGCCATTACATATTCACAACCTTGGGTATCAGCAAACTCGACTAAATAATGATATTCTTCTTCTTGCTCATACACTTCTACAATTGTTCCAACTTGCCCACTGGGTAAGCTTTTGATAGAAGTATAATCTTCTTCCACTAGTTCTAATCTCTCAATAGGAATTGGCTTGAGTGTAGCAATAGTATCCAAAAGTTTAATTTTTTTCATTCAATTTCACAAATGCTGTAATCAAACGTGGATAGGGATTATTAGCTGTAGTTTCCCAGATTGTCCGCAGCCTGATTGAGTCTGTATCAGGTACATCCAATCTACCTTAAACTGTTGACCAAATTGTGTAGTACTTTGCTGAACAACTTCATCTGTAACTGCTGCTGCTTGAATAAGTTCACGCAAAACATCGGCATTTTCTAGCGTGATTCCTAGAATTGATGCGAAAACTCTGGCTTTATGTTTCCCACTCGGATGTTCTGGGTTTAGACAATAACCTATGAGCTTTTGCATAGAAATTTCTGCTTGCTCGCCGTTGGGTAATTTCATCGTCTATGAATATGCCCTAACAGACTTGAGATTTTATCATTAACGGTTCTTTCTCTCCAAATGCTCGATCAAAACCAAACACCCCTCTTAGACGCCTTAAAAGCCAACACAACACGCCCCCATGCTCCTTTTTACACCCCAGGACACAAACAAGGTAAGGGCATCTCTCAACCTCTAGCCGATTTACTTGGCAAAGCTGTCTTTCGCGCTGACTTAACCGAATTAGGAGATTTAGATAATCTTTTTGCACCCCAAGGCGTAATTCAAGAAGCACAACAATTAGCAGCCCAAGCATTTGGCGCTTCACAAACATGGTTTCTTGTCAATGGTTCTACCTGTGGAATTGAGGCGGCAATTCTCGCTACTTGTGGCACAGGAGATAAAATAATTTTGCCTCGAAATGTGCATTCTTCTGCGATCGCTGGCTTAATTCTCTCTGGTGCAATACCAATTTTTCTCAATCCTGAATACGATCCAGTTTTAGATATTGCCCATAGCATCACGCCTAATGCTGTAGAATCTGCACTCCAACAACATCCCGACGCTAAAGCAGTGTTGACAGTGTATCCAACATATTACGGTGTTTGTGGAGATTTGAGGGCGATCGCCAATATTACACATCAATATAATATTCCTCTAATCGTAGATGAGGCACACGGCGCCCACTTTAACTTTCATCCCGAATTGCCCACTCCAGCTTTAGCCGCAGGTGCTGATTTAACTGTACAATCCATTCACAAAGTACTTGGTGCCATGACACAGGCATCAATGTTGCACATCCAAGGTAATAGAATAGATAGCGATCGCATTAGTAAAGCCTTGCAGCTCCTACAATCTACCAGTCCCAGTTATATACTTTTAGCTTCCCTAGATGCAGCGCGTCAGCAAATGGCACTCCACGGAAAAATGCTGATGTCTCACACTTTGCAACTTGCCCAAGAAGCTAGAACCAAAATCAGCCAACTTCCTGGCTTATCTGTTTTGGAAATTCCTAGCCCTGCTTTTCAAGGGGGGTTGGGGGGATCTGCTGGCTTTGTGGCTTTAGATAAAACGCGATTAACTGTGACTGTTTCTAATTTAGGTTTAACCGGATTTGCCGCAGATGAAATTCTAGATGAAAAGTTTGCGGTGACTGCTGAATTTCCTTCCCAGCAGCACCTTACTTTTATTATTAGTTTGGGCAATACCGCAGCTGATATTCACCAATTAGTCCAAGGTTTTACCATTCTTGCCAAAGAATATCGTTCAACTAACGCTACTGTTAAAAGCTATAATTTGCAGGATTTTTCCACAACATTCGGTACTAATTTATATTTGTCTCCCCGTGAAGCTTTTTTTGCTGTTAGTGAAACATTACCTTTAGCAAAGACTTGCGCTCGCATTTGTGCTGAAATCGTCTGTCCCTATCCACCGGGAATTCCCTTATTAATGCCGGGAGAAATTATTACCAAACCTGTTCTCGACTACTTGCAAAAAATCAAAGTAATGGGAGGATCGATTGGTGGTTGCTATGACACTAGCCTAAAAACTTTGAAAGTTGTGAAATCACTTACTAATTCTGTAATTATTTCAAGTTCACAATCCCTAAACTTATAAAATTTGGAAATTGCAACTTCATAATTTCAATGAACTGCCTTGAAAATAGGGACTGGTGACTAGGAAAGAAATATTTTCATTCCTTCATTGTGCTCGCGTAGCGTGCGCTCATTGTGTTCATGGAGTCTCTTGCAAAAGTATTTTGTGATATGGATTAAGGTTTTGACGATTTACGATTAGAACAATAATAAGCAGTGAAATTTTGGAGAGCCAAGCAGCTTACTTTAAAGAAATTTAAACGATTTATCAGGCTTTTCGTGAATTGGTATGACTACTAGAGTTTTAAAAACTTGCTCTGGGGGAAGACCCAATACGGTTCGGTTAAGATCTAAGCAGTATTGAGTATATAGCAATCCGATTTGATTTCTGAACTTATTTGCGTAGGAGGCAAGAGGCAATAGTCAAGAAGTCTCTTTGAGTTGTACTGAATTTTTTCAGAAATCAAATATAAGTCCTATAGAAAAAGTAAGCGTTTCTAATTGTAAATATTTTTTAAAATTTCGATTATATCGAGTATATCTTGCTAAAGCGGGGTAGACTCGACCGATGTGATTAGACCTCTTGCAAAAGTCTTTACTTTGCGTCCTCTTCTCTGCGCCTCTGCGCCTCTGCGTGATACAAAAAAATATTTATGCAAGAGGTCTATTGAGTGTAGTGGCTTCACTAGTGCGATCGCTCACAGCACGGTATAGATTCCAAGGTTGGTTGTAAAATTCGTTCTTGTGGTTTGAGCTTTTCTTCTAAAGCTTTGTAGTTAAATTCAAGCCAAACCATTACGTTTTCTTCAGATTTTTGGTCTTTGAGTTCTTGTGCAATGATTAAAGTTTGCTGCAATATTTCTATTGCCTGTTGGTGTTTCTGCTGCTGTGTCAATTTTATCCCTTGCTCTAGTAGTCTTTTTGCTTCTAGCGATCGCAAGTTTTGAGCCTGTCCCCAGGCGGGTTGAGCCATCAACATCACTGTTAAAGGCGTTAGATAAAAACCCAAAGCTAAAAAAGTGGTGAGAATTTTTTTCATAGAATAGCGCAGAGGTAGCTGTTTTAATGAGTATTAGCAGAAGTTTTGTTAGCAACATCAAAGTATTTGGTCAAATCTGTGATTGCTACTTTACAGGAACGCTACGGGGCATTAGGTTAATTATTAAGTGAGACATTGCTTTTACAGTTGAAAAAGGAGCTAATGTTTGCCCTAAACTTCTAAGTATTATAGATACTTTTATGCAGTTAATAACATTTCGTTAGCTTTTATCAGATCTGAGTATATTTTTTATGCAAATTGTTAAATTATTTTTTACATCCAAGCAGGACATTGTTGCGAGATTTATAAAGATGAAAGTTAGCGGAGTGGGGAATATCGGCGCGATCGCTAATAAGATCGAGCAGCTTTCCAAACTTTATTTTTCAGCAATTCTGGCTTATGGGTTTTGATTGCTGAATTTTTTTCATAAAAATTCAGCAAATCTAGTCAACAGTTTTTCTTGAACTTTTCAAGATAGGCATCGCGGACAGTACCTCGCAACAGAGGTAGAAAGCATTTGCTGTTAGAAACATCCGTGGTAGACTACTTTGCACCTTGATAGCTTGGGAGATCATTAGTCATACACTTAAAAACACATATCTTGCTTGTATTACCAAGTTTGGAAGAAACTCATGTGGCCTAAGACAGAACTGATAGATTTGCTCAAGATCGCGCACCCAATAATTCAGGCTCCGATGGCCGGCGCTTCCACACCTGAGTTGGTTGCGGCCGTTTCTAATGCAGGAGGTCTAGGCTCCTATGGCGGTGCGGCCACCGCACCACTTCAACTTCGCTCCTTTATCAGGCAAATTCGAGAACTGACAGACCAACCCTTCGCAGTTAATTTGTTTGCACCAGGTGTTGAAGGATATGAACTTCCGCAGTCGCAGCATTCCCCTATGTCCGAGCTATTAAAAATATGGCATAACGAACTTGATGCGGGGCCTGTTCCCGAACCAATACCGATATTAGGGCCATTCCTAGAACAATTTACTGTCCTGCTTGAAGAAAAAATACCTGTATTTAGTTTCCACTTTGGGCCTGCACCAATTGAGGCAATTCGTGAGATACACGCCATAGGCTCAATTGTCTTAGCTACCGCAACCACAACTAGTGAAGCAAAAGCTCTAGTCGAAGCAGGAGTTGATGTCATCATAGCCCAGGGATATGAAGCCGGAGGTCATCGCGGTACTTTTGCTGTGCCTTATGAACATGGATTGATTGGAACAGCAGCGTTAGTGCCGCAAATAGCTGATGCAGTATCGGTTCCAGTCGTTGCGGCCGGTGGAATTATGGATGCTCGTGGAATCGTTGCTGCATTTGCACTTGGGGCAAGCGGGGTACAAATGGGAACCGCCTTTCTCGCCTGTCCTGAGAACAATATCCCAGAAGTCTATAGGCAGGCGGTACTCAACTGTAAGGATGAAGACACGGTTATTACTGAGGTATTTTCCGGCAGACCCGCCAGAGCAATCCGAAATCGATTTATACGCGAAATGGAGAATCACAAGGACAAGATACTGCCATTCCCGGCTCAGATGTCTATAGGACGGGTTTTACGTCAAGCTTCTGCTCAACAATCAAATCCAGATTTTGTCAGTATGTGGGCAGGACAGGGAGCAACATTAGCTGAAGCTCTCCCGGCAGACGAGCTGATCCAAAAAATGATACAAGAATTCCTTGCCGTGACTGCTTCTTTACAAGTCAAATAATAAGTTAAAAGTTCATTCTCAATAAACCCCTCCTGAATGCCCATTTTTTCAAGAGACTCCACTAACACAGTGAACGCAAAGCGCACGCTACGCGAGCACAACAAAGGAATGAAAATATCTCTTTCCCAGTCCCCAGTCCCTATTTTCAAAGCAGGTCTACCTTCCCAAACCTTCATTTGCCTTGGTTTAGAGGCGATTGTCGCCCTTTGAACTTCCTAATTCTACTTCGATTCCTCAACCTGCGAATCTGTTAGGTTTAGGATTAATTACTATCGTATTTGGTATATTTCGCCACAAACGCAATCGAACAACTTGCTTAAAATAATCCCAAATTTTTGGCAGCATAGCGCATGAAGCGAACTTATTTACATATTTTCGCTCATGCGCTATTTCCTTGTCCCCACCTTCTACAATAAAAATAGATTTATTGAGATTTGTATAGTTGGGGAAAAGCTGTCATGGCTCCCGCCGTTTTAATTCAAAATTTGCAAAAATCCTACGGCACGGTGGTTGCCGTTAAGGATGTTTCTTTTCAGGTAGAGTCAGGAGAAATCTTTGGTTTACTTGGCCCCAACGGTGCTGGAAAAACTACCACCTTGCGTGCCTTGTGTACACTCACCACACCGGATGCTGGCAAAATCGAAGTATCCGGGATCTCTGTCTTAGATAATCCGAGACTAGCAAGACAAAAACTAGGCTATGTAGCTCAGGAAGTCGCTATAGATAAAGTGTTGACTGGACGAGAACTGCTGCAATTGCAAGCAGCACTTTATCACATCCCAGGTGCAGTAGCCAAACAGCGTATTGAGACAGTATTGGATTTACTCGGTTTACAAGAATACGCCAATAAAAGAAGCGGAACCTACTCTGGCGGTTTACGCAAACGCCTTGATTTAGCTGCTGGCTTACTCCACGCACCAGATGTTTTAGTCTTAGACGAGCCAACGGTAGGGCTTGACATAGAAAGTCGTTTTGTGGTGTGGGATTTTTTGAGAAAATTACGTGCCTCTGGGACGACGGTAGTAATTACCAGCCATTATTTAGAAGAGATTGACGCCCTAGCCGATCGCGTGGCAATTATCGATCGCGGCGTTGTAATTGCGGCTGGGACACCTTCCCAATTGAAAGATAAAGTAGGTGGCGATCGCATCACCTTGCGAATTCAAGAGTTTTCCCCAATTGAAGAAGCAGAAAAAGCCAAAAACCTCCTAAAATCTTTGCCCTTCGTCCAAGAGGTTATCATCAACAGCGCCCAAGGTAATTCTCTCAACTTGGTGGTGACGCCCCAAAATGACGTTCTCATCAACATCCAGCAAACCCTAAATACCGCCGGCTTGCCCATATTTGGCATCGCCCAATCTCGCCCCAGTCTCGATGACGTTTACCTCGCCGCCACAGGACGTACCCTAATGGATGCAGAACTAGCAGCGATCGCCACTCGCGATCCCAAAGCTGAGAAAAAGCAGAATATGAGGTAGGGAATGGGGCATGGGGCATAGGGAGGATGGGGAGGTAGGGGAAAAGGTTAAAGGGTAAAGGGTAAAGGGATATATTTAACCTTTCCCCTTTACCCCTTTCCCTTTCCCCCTTCCTAATGCCCAATCCCCAATGCCCAATCTAAAATCCAAAATCCAAAATCCAAAATTCTTATGAGTGTTACTCCTAAATCCGATCTCAATTGGCAGACACTAGCATCACCACAAGCAGATGCTAACCCTGCTCCTAATTTTTTCGGTGAATTGGTACAAGAGACGTTGGCTTTAACTCGTCGCTTGTTTATTCAATTGCAACGTCGCCCTTCGACATTAATCGCGGGAATTATTCAGCCGGTTATGTGGTTGGTGTTGTTTGGCGCTTTATTTCAAAATGCACCCAAGGGCTTATTTGGCAGTACGACAAATTACGGACAATTTTTGGCTGCTGGAGTAATTGTATTTACAGCATTTGCTGGAGCGTTGAATGCTGGTTTGCCTGTAATGTTTGACCGCGAGTTCGGCTTTTTGAATCGTTTGCTGGTAGCACCTTTAGCATCGCGGTTTTCCATTGTCTTAGCTTCGGCAATCTTCATTATCAGCCAGAGTTTACTACAAGCAGCAGTGATTGTAGGAGCAGCGGCGTTTTTAGGTGCGGGAATACCTGATGCAGCTGGTTTAGGTGCGATCGCTTTAATCGTTTTTCTCCTCGCTTTGGGTGTGACAGCCATTTCCCTGGGCTTAGCTTTTGCCTTACCCGGTCACATCGAACTAATTGCGGTAATTTTCGTCACTAACTTACCACTATTATTTGCTAGTACTGCTTTAGCTCCTCTATCGTTTATGCCCCAGTGGTTGCAGGTTGTGGCTACCTTAAATCCTCTTAGCTATGCGATCGAACCCATTCGCTATCTCTATCTCCACAGCAGTTGGGCATTGGATAGTGTAGTTATGCAGGCTCCTTGGGGTGATGTTACCTTTGGGGGGGCGTTGTTGGTGTTGTTTGGCTTTGCTGTTGTCGCTTTAATTAGCATTCAGCCCCAACTTAGACGGACTCTTGCTTAAGATAATAGAGAGCAATTTTCGAGTCAAAATCCATGAAAAAACCATTTTTACAAATTACTAGACTCTTCTTGGCTAGCGCAGCCGGAATTAGCTTCGCTCCCTTACTGATGGCTCAACCTAGTTTGGCTCAACTCAGTCCAGCCGATGCTTTTCCTAGTGGTAGTACAACAGACCAAAATACCGATCCGTTTTCCCGCTCGAATTCAGATAATTTCAACATGTTCGATCTGATTCACCGGGCAAATTTCGGAACTCTCAACTGGAATTCTCAACAACAGAACGAACAACTCAACTCAACCGCAGAAGCTTTTAAAGCTAGACAACAACAATTACTCCAATGTCGTCAACAAGCGCAACAAAAAAATCCAGAGCCATCATCGGTTGCATCAGCGTCGCCGACATCATCAACTCAACCAGCAACAGCAGCTCCTTTAAAAACACCTCAAAAAGCGCAACAAACAACTTCAGAGTCAACACAGATTACATCAGCGCCAACGACATCATCAACTCAACCAGCAACACCAGCTCCTTTAAAACCAAATCAACAGCAAATCCTCCAATGCCAACAAGCACGGCAAACAACACCAGAGTTACCAACGTTTAAATTACCATCAGGTAACTGAATTCAAATCAATAACCCCAATCCCAAAGGCTTGGGGTTGGGGTTAGACCTTTCAAAAATCGTTAATTATAGCAGTTGCCAACTAGGTCAGGACATAAATCTATGGCCAAACCCTGGCACTAAGAGACTTTCTTTGCCTGTTGCCTCTTGCCTGCTATATCAGGCAAAAAACTACAGCCCAAGTGCAGCTAAAACATCGTCAGCATGGGTGCTAGTATTTACACTAGCGTCAACATGGGTAATTTTGCCGTCAGGGCCAATTACATAGGTGACGCGCTTGGCATAACCGCCGCCATCCACATCGAAAGCTTTGATGAGGGATTTGTCGGTGTCAGCCAGTAGAGGAAAATTCAAATTATATTTTTGGGTGAATGCCTGATGAGAAACTTCATCATCTGCACTGACTCCCAGAATTACAACATCTTTACTTTGATATTTAGATTGGGCGTCCCGAAAACTACAGGCTTGTTTGGTGCAGCCTGGAGTGTCATCTTTGGGGTAAAAATACAAAACAACTGTCTTCCCAGCAAAATCAGATAAAGAGACTGTGTTGCCGTTTGTATCTTTGGCGGTAAATGCAGGTGCATCCGTACCAACTGCTAGAGGCATAATTAACCTTTCCTGTTTCAGATTGTTGATGCACTTGAAATTTTACAATAATTTATAATGATTAAATATATTTACTAAAAAATAACATAAATATACTATTTTGTTTTTAATGAGATAACTGGTACAAAAAAATATATTCTGAAATTAATTTTTATTCAAAGAAAAATTTCTACCTATACACAATGCCTCCTGTTGTCCAAAACCCAAAAGCTTTTGTCTATCCTCCTAGAACAATCGAAAGGGCCGATCGCTCCCTAATATGTTCGCCCTTTAATCCATCTTTATTTAAAGTCATGCGGCATCAGAGTGTATCGTTGAGTGCGATCGCTACGGAAAATGGATTTAAACAGGGTTATACTCAGCGCCCTTTATCAGAATTAGCATGTGACGACGCCTTAGGTTGGCTGATTGAAGTGGGCGTATTGCGCCGAGAAGTTGATGGTCAGGGAATTACAGATAGTTTTCGCCTCACTCCCTTGGGACGCCAGTTGATAGAACAACATCAGGGGGAAAATTGGCGTACTCCTTCATGGCGCGATCGTTTATACAATGCAGTGATTCGTTGGTTGCGGTTACCTTTTTAGAACAGAAAACTAAAGAGTTAGGATTAACGAATCAAAGGGAACAATTAATATACGGAAACATGACACCCATTCATGAAGTCTTTACAATGTGGTGAGGCATTGGGCATTGGGCATTGGGAGATAAGGGAGATGAGGAGCACACGAGCAGGTAAGGCAGGGGAAAAGGTTAAAGGGAAAAGGGAAAAGGTATAAATTTAACCTTTCTCCTTTACCCCTTTCCCTTTCTGCATTTCCAATGCCCTATGCCCCATACCGAATACCCGTAAAATTTCACCTTATATATTAAAAACCTCAATAGTGACTATGAAATCAATTATGGTGGTAGGGACAACATCCCACGCAGGGAAATCACTTTTAACTACAGCTATTTGTCGAATTTTATCGCGGCGTGGTTGGCGAGTGGCTCCCTTTAAAGGTCAAAATATGGCTTTAAATGCTTATGTCACTGCCAGTGGTGGAGAAATTGGTTACGCGCAAGCAGTACAAGCTTGGGCTGCGGGAGTTGTACCTTGGGTAGAAATGAACCCAATTTTACTTAAACCCCAAGGGGATATGACTTCGCAAGTAATTATTAAAGGTAGGGCTGTGGGCAAAGTGGGTGCCGCAGATTACTACGAGCAATATTTTGAACTGGGCTGGCGGACAATTGAAGAATCGCTACAGCATTTAGGAACAGAATTTGACTTGCTGGTTTGTGAAGGTGCGGGTAGTCCAGCGGAGATTAACCTCAAGCACCGTGATTTAACGAATATGCGCGTAGCAAAATATTTGAATGCGCCAACCCTACTAGTAGTTGATATTGACCGGGGTGGCGCTTTTGCCCATGTGGTAGGCACTCTAGAGTTATTGGAACCGGATGAACGCGCTTTAATTAAAGGTGTAGTAATTAACAAGTTCCGAGGACAGCGATCGCTCCTAGAACCAGGAATAAAATGGTTGGAAGAACGCACAGGTATTCCTGTTGTTGGCGTTATACCCTACTTACAAGAAGTATTTCCGGCAGAAGACTCCCTTGACTTGCTAGAACGTCAATCAAACAAAGCCCAAACTGATCTCAATATTGCCGTTATTCGTTTACCCAGAATTGCAAACTTCACTGATTTTGACCCTCTAGAATCTGAAAGCTCAGTTTCAGTAAAATTCCTCAGCCCTAAGCAAGATTTAGGACATCCAGACGCAGTAATAATTCCAGGGACAAAAACCACAATTGCTGATTTGCTCCTGCTACAAAAAAGCGGTATGGCAGAAGCTATCCAACATTATGCAGCCTCAGGGGGAACAGTTTTAGGCATCTGTGGTGGGTATCAAATGCTGGGACAAATCATAGCCGACCCAGAAGGAATAGAAGGACAAGCCGGTAGATTTCAGGGGTTAAATCTTTTACCAATCAGAACTGTAATTACAGGACAGAAAATTGCCCGTCAGCGGCAAGTTAGCTCGAATTATCCACAATTGGGCTTACCAGTTAATGGCTTTGAGATCCACCAAGGGCGATCGCGCATTGAACAGCAAGGAATAGATAGTCAATCTTACCATGCGCTATTTGATGATATTAATTTAGGGCTAGTGGATAGTTGTCAATCAGTCTGGGGTACTTACCTCCACGGAATTTTTGACAACGGCCCTTGGCGTCGGGCTTGGTTAAATCGCCTCCGCCAACAACGGGGTTTAAAATCTCTGCCCACTGGTGTTGCTAACTATCGGGAACACCGAGAACAGATTTTAGATTCTCTAGCCACTGAAGTTGAAAACCATTTAGACTTAACTCCGTTTTTGTCCTAAGCTAATACCATTTTGGATTGTGAATAGCGTTGGTTGGTGAATCTATCCGTCACAATCATTTTAAAAATTGGTATAAGTTACATAGAAGAAATTGCACATTTTTTCGTTAAGATGGTTATTTGTCATTTGTCTTTACAAAGGACAAATAACAACCCTTACGAATCAATTCCAAATCAAAAGCGTAAGATTGATGATTGTTCGTGTCCGCTTTTTACCAGATGATGTCACAGTAGAAGCCGAAGTGGGAGAAGCCCTTTTGGATGTAGCAGACCGGGCTGGAGTATTTATTCCCACCGGTTGTCTAATGGGGTCTTGTTACGCTTGCACCGTGGAATTAGAAGATGGAGAAAATATCCGCGCCTGTATCAGTGCGATACCACCACGCGAAGAATTAACAATTAATTTGTTTAGTGACCCAACTTGGTAATGTCCTCCGTGTATTGAAAACAACTGTTATGTTTTGGGGGATATTAATTGTGCTATCGAGGAAGTAGAAGGGAAAAAAGAAGATGAGTAAGCTTAAGTACCAAATGATTATTCAATGGTCAGAAGAAGATAATTGCTTTTTGGTAGGCTTCCCTGATTTCCCAGGACAACAGTGGCGGACTCATGGAGATACTTACGAATCAGCAGTAGTAAATGGGAGTGAAGCTTTAGAGTCTCTAATTATTGCTTACCAAGCAACGGGTGATTTACTTCCAGAACCAACAACTTATAACGCTGCATAGTTTTGGATTTATTTAATGAAACTTGCTGTTAACAAAATCTAGTTTTAGTTAACTAGATTTAATATTCAGGGCGTATTGTCTAAACCTTTCCAAATCAGCTTTGATTGTTGATTCAACTATCCGCCCCAAAAATAAGTTATCCATAATTTTGCCAATAATGCCGGGAATGGCATAGGAAATAGTCATTTTGACTATAGTATTACTGTGGCGATCGTAAAAGCGAATCGCTCCTTGATTCGGCAAACCATCAATGGATTCCCATTGAATAATTTGGTTGGGAATTACTTTCAAAATTCGGGATTTCCAAGTAAATTCCAGACCGTTACTATTTAATTTCCAAAGAGATATATCCGGATTATCTGGTGGAATCTTGACAGAATCAATCCACTTCATCCATCGGGGCATTTGTTCTAAATCAGACCAGAGGCTCCATACTAAATCTATGGGAGCTTCTACTTCTATTTGCACAGTATGTTCTAACCAATCTGACATTATTTTTTCTTCCTTGGCGTCTACTCTTTGACAAAAGCCACTCGGTGTCTATGTCAATTTTTCAAACTCTCCAAAATCACTTTTGCTGCACGCCGTCCAGAAATGGTAGCCCCTTCCATGCTATCTATGTAGTCTTGCTGAGTATAACTCCCTGCAAGGAAGAAATTATGCACTGGTGTTTTTTGGTTGGGACGATACACATCCATTCCTGGTGCTTCTCGGTAGAGAGACTGAGCAAGTTTTACCACACTGTACCAAGTCATATTTAACTCCCGTGATGAGGGAAACAGTTCATGGACTTGCTTGAGGACATGTTGAGCGATCGCTTCATTGCTTTGTGCAATAAAGGGATCTCCGGGTGTCAGCACTAGCTGTAATAAAGATCCCTGTCCTGGGCGATAATAATCGGCAGGGCTAGTCAACGCTAAATCGGCAAAACAAGAAAAGTCTGCATCGGCTGTGTAAAGTAAATTATCTATTCCAGCTGCTCGATCTAGCTGTTTGCGCTGTTGGGTATCGTTGAGTTCTGTCACCCAACCATCGAAGCGTAATTGCACTGTTGCCACTGGCACTGCATCGAGTTTATAAATGTTGTCAAATTCTGACCACTTACGCCATTCTTGGGGTAAAATTCGCTGAATCCCTGGAACATCACAGGCAAAGACATAAGCATCAGCAGTGATAGTTTCTACTGTATCACCTTGGGCAACTATTATGCCTGTAACGCGGGTTTGTTCGTCAGATTCTGTAAACTGGATTTCCCGCACTTGCCGACGGGTGTAGACTTTGGTGCCTCTAGCATCGAGATATTCCAGAATTGGCTTGTGTAAATACTCAGCTGGAGAACCTTCCAGCATTCGCAGGACTGAAGCTTCAGTTCTGACTGCAAAGAACTGGAATATTGTTAACATACACCGGGCAGAAATATTTTCGCAATCAATAAATCCCAGCGCGTAGGCGATGGGATTCCACATGCGTTTGATGCTACCATTACTGCCGCCATGACTGCGGAACCAATCGGCAAAGCTAATTTTATCTAAATTGCGGATGGTTTTCATCGCCCCGTTAAAGTCCACTAAGCCGCGAACTATGGGACTAGTACCCAAGGCGATCGCATTTTGCAATTTATCCTGCAATGATAATTGAGAAGTAGTAAAAAATGCTTTTAATCCATTAAAAGGCGCACCTGTAATAAAGCGAAAATCTAAACCACCAGTCCGGCCTCCTTTGTTAATAAAAGTGTGGGTATGTTCTTTGAGGCGTAAGTTTTCTAACACCCCCACTTTCTTCATCAAGTCAAATAATTGGTAGTAGCACCCAAAAAATACATGCAACCCCATTTCTAGATGGTTGCCATCTCCATCAACCCAGCTGCCAACTTTACCACCCACAAACGGACGAGACTCGAAAATCTGTACTTCACAACCAGCATCGGCTAGATCCACTGCTGTTGCTAGCCCAGCCAGTCCCGCACCTACAATTGCAACACGCATTCCGTCGTTCCTTTTCAGTTTCTTTACAGATTGTAACTGGGTTGGCGTCGGAATTTGCTACTTAATATCAACTCACCAGCATATTAAGGCTAGGCAATGTCAATACTAAAACGTCTTTGATTACTCCTTCTAGCCTCAGCAAATGACCAGACGCGAGAAAAACGCGCCTGTATCGATTAGACAAACTCTTGTCCATTGCAGTGGACTCAAAAAAGTATCACAGTTATTTTTTGCTGGCAAAGCAGTTATCTGGTAAGTCGTAAAAGCATATTCTTACCTATTTCCATCTTTGCCATCCTCAGACATAGGCAAACTTCTAATCAGTTCGCGAATGACATCAGTTGCGGGTCTACCTGTTTCCTGACAATATTTTTCTAGTTTTTCCGCTTCCTGTGTTGCGAGGTTGACAGTTATACGTTTTACGGCCCATTTTTTATTTGTCATTATCATGCTATTTGCTGTATATTTACATCATCGAAAAAGGTCTAACTAAAGAGGAAAACGATAAGATTATCAGAGTTTGTGTCATGAAACAAGTAATACCATTAATATTAAGATTGTTGGTTTTGTCAAAGGTTTCATCATTTTCTAAAAAAATCAAAAAACTACACTTTTTGTTACCATTGTGACAGCATAAAAAGCACATACTTGCTTGTGCAAATAATAACCCTAGTAACAGCATGAGTAAACCCTGACGACTAGATTTTCAATAGTAAATATGGGATATCTGCTATTGACTCAATCAAGATTTCCAAAACTATTTTCTAGGCAAAGCATTTGAGCTTCTGTTTTAGCAAAGTTTACAACGTCCTTAGAAAGAACATCGGGTAGAACATCTGAAACTCCAGCTTGAGAAACATTTTTGTGCCTAAATGCTAACTCTGATGTAGGTTGGAATGGTATATATAACTAGCGAAAACTTACTCAAAAACTAGGTAAATAAGCGATCGCTTCAGACAAAATACCCATCTACAGGCATTACTGTAACTAATCTGCTAATATTTACTTCAAGCTTTATAAGTTTTAGTTTTTGTCCATCGAACTGATTTATTTGTTCTGTAAATTTCGCAGCCAAAAAATCTGCGGTGTAAATATTCAAGATTTGCTGGTAAATTTTAACAACATTATCTGTAATATTACACAGATTAATCGACTCCAGAAATGTGATGTTAGTTGAGTGTTGATTCTAATAATATTTTAGTTTTGTTTCATACTTTTACATTAACTCCCCGTAAAGATACGATGAATTTTTGGATATTTTTTCTCTTCCCTCTAACGATATAATTTGCTGCCATATCAACAAATTATTTTTGTTTTCCTTCTCTTCATCTATCTGAAGGTATTAGAAATTGTTTTTAGACAATTATTTTTTTACATATCGACGAATCAATTTTTGCTCATAGTTTAAATAAAGCAAAAATGATTTACCCAAAGTATTGGGTTTGAAATTCAATCATTATTTAAAAGTCAATATACTTATAAATAACGATTATATATTTCATTTAACTTTTTAGGGATTGTATTTATTATAGCCGCAATATACGCACTTTAAGTAATCTTTATTTAGACAAAAAAAGCCGATTTCTTATTCTTTATAAAAAACTTATAAAGTAAGATATATATTCTTGAGCTTTTGCTTAATAATACCGATATACAGGAAGATACTAAAAGCCCAAAAATTGTTAAAAAAAAGATTTCGATATCTCAATGCATCAGCTAGGTTGAATTAAATAAAAAGGAATTTATAAATGGTATTGATTAAAACTTAATAAACTAATTAAAAAATGTATAAATTCAAATATCGGTAAATTTAAAAATATCGATACTTCATGAAATTTGCGTAAAGTAAACCTCTAACCATTGGTGTGGTAGGTTTTTAGTCTAGGCATACAAACTAGACTTCTTGCATAAGTCGGGAAAAGGGGAAAGGTTTGGTATTTTCCCTTTCCCCTTTAACATGAGTCCCTTTTCCCATCTCTTGCAAAAAGCACTTTTGCAAGAGGTCTACTAATCTGGTGAAGAAGACAGGAGGCTCCAAGCCAGAAGGTCGCTCTTGCAGTGTAGGCGTAGAGACCTACACTGATTGCCGGACAGCAAATCAGAGATTTTGAGTGGGCTTAAACCCTTGCTCCCTTTGGTTGCAGTAGCTATGCAGAGGACAGTATTCCTTCTGCCTCCTGCCTTTGTTGCTAAAAGTTACCTTTCAGCTTTGCGCGTGACTAGAGACACAATTTATGGCGTCTGTAACGAAGTTACGAATAGAAACTTCTAAATTACGCTTGTGAGTGCAAATTGCTCGCAGTATCTATTGAAAAGCTCTACATCCTCAGATGTACGCAAATAAACAATGGAAAAGGGTAAAGCCTTAACCATTTTGCTTTTTTCAGGCATTTTCTCTAGGAAATGCAGCTGCGGTTAAATATGTATAAATTCTGTAAAAACCAACTCAGTCTCCTATAGCCGCAATCTAATATTGAGGATTACGCCCAGAATTGCAACTATTCAAATTTAAGTTGGGGCATGAGTTGGAGAGTGCCAATACCCAAATCTTTAGGTGAGAGCGATCGCGCTTCAAACAAAGCCATCATATCTCGTAATTGAGGATTCCCACGGGAAGCTCCAGTCAGTCCTTTAGCAATGATTAAACCGCAGTAGCCCTTAGTATTTTTACACCGCTGATTCCATTTTTTCCGGGCTTCTACATGAATTGGATCTTCATCCAAAAATTCGCCAAAGAGGAATAATTCACCATTTTGAGTTTGCAATAAACCGAGGTCGTAGCGATCGCCATCAAAGGGATCGGCGCCTGGATTAAAGCAAATTGCTTTGAGTCCGCCTGCTGCTTCAATTCTTTCAATTACAGTTTTAGCCTTAGGCCGAGAAGTTTGAATTAAAATCACCGGCAAACCGTCACCCACTTGTTTGATTTCGCCAGCCTTATGGTAGTTGACACCTTTACGCAGATACTCCAACATTTCCCAGGAGACCACACCTAAACTGAGAAAAGAATCTTCTGGTATCAAGTCATCTTGTAACGAGCGGAAAGTCGCAGAGCCAAGATTATCAATTTCTTCATCCTCAACACCAAAGCCAGCCATTTCCTCTAATTCTGCTGCTAACTCCGGCATGGTAGAGACTGTCACAGCCACAGATTTAGTTGATTCTTCAGACTGTGGGGGAGAAATGCGATAGCGACGGCTGAGGGTCGGGAAAGTTTCAGAATGCAGTTGGCGTCGGTGATCGCGAAGAAAGCGGCTCAAGCTTTCAATGGCGACATAGATTACCAGTGCTTCCTCATCATATAAAACAGAACGCAGTCCTTCTAAAGGGTGGATATTACCGAAAGTGGGGTCAATATCTGAAAGTGGCAAATCTGCCAAATCATCCATATCATCCTCATCTTCGTCGGTTTCGTCAGCACTCTCAAAAGTGAGAAACAGACAATCTTGCTTGAGGAAAGCTTCTTCTAAACGCTCTTTTGATTCTTCATCTCTTAAAACTGCCGCCCGAAACCGCTTGAGAGACTCTTCTGAGCGGTAAAACAAAATCCCATACTCCATCCCCAGCATTCCCATAATGGAGGCGTAGAGCGTACCAACATCCCACTTGTTAATTTCTATTGATAAAATTTGTTGTTCTTCCAAAAATTCCCAAGGTGCAGCTTGCCAAATTGCAAATGCCTTCTCTCGCAAAATTTGTGCGTACTGTGGGGGTAAGTCGGGGGTTTGACTATCAAGGATATCAGCGAAACCGCGAAACAACTCGTCAATTAAAGGTAATTCTGGTGCATAGTCAATGGCGATATCCAAATCTTGCAGTACCCCTCGCAGGTAAAATTGGATCTCGCGGTCTTTGACTACAATTCTTTGGGGTCTAGCGGGTTTTGCTGGACTGTGGGGATGTTCCATTGCTCGCATCAAGGTGCGAACTATTGCTTCCGGGCCGATATCTGAAGCTACCACATCCATACCTCGGACAATACCTTGGGAGTAATCTACCCAAAGAATGCACTCTCCCTTAGCTTCCGAGTCTGAATGTTGGCCTGGTGATGACAACGGACGACGATCGCCCTCCCATACAGAAGGAATTTGAGTTAATTTCTTCAACCGACGACTGGTAGAGCGATTAAAACTTGTCATAGAGTAACTTAATCAAAAGAAGCAATTTAGGAAGTAAACTTTTGGGGATGGCTAGCCTCGGATAAAATTTTCATGGCTGCACCAGAAGAGTGGTTGCATCTGTGGCTGCCAAAAGGCTTGAACTCCAAAAATAGAAATCGATAAAATACAGTGAGTCTCTCAATTCTAGAATAAAAATCTTTGGCCGCTTTTGACGGAGTGTTTACAATTTGGCACTTAGCGACATCTATGCCGCTAGAATGGATACAAAAACACCAAGGCAATCCAAAGGCAATAACAAGCCTATACAGGGTAACGCTTGGAATAATTAAGGAGTTGAAAAACCAGATGACACAAGCAACTGTGCCACAACAACGCGGAATTCTGTTGAGTGAAGCCGCACTGCGCCAAGTAAAATTACTCCAAGAAAGGCAAGGCAAAGACTTGTGCTTGCGGGTAGGAGTACGCCAAGGTGGCTGCTCTGGGATGTCTTACATGATGGACTTTGAAGACACCAGTAAGATCGGCCCTCAGGATGAAGTTTTCGATTATGACGGCTTCCAAATTATTAGCGATCGCAAGAGCCTATTATATCTCTACGGTTTAATGCTGGATTACAGCGATGCAATGATTGGCGGCGGTTTCCAATTCACTAACCCTAACGCTAGCCAAACTTGCGGTTGCGGTAAGTCATTTGGGGTGTAATATTGTCATTTGTTAGGTGTCCTTTGTCATTTTTACTTTGTCAGTTGTCATTTGTCCAAAGCAAATGACAAACGACCAATGACAAGTGACTAATGACTAATGACCAATAATTAATGACTATTGACTAAATTTAGTATGACTCAAACAGTTGAATCCCTGTTTGACACAGGTTTAGAACGTTATAAAGCTGGAGAACCAGTAGAATCTTTAATTCCTGTGTTTAAAGAAGTGTGCGATCGCGCTCCCAAAACTAGTTCAGCTTGGATTTGTTTGGCGTGGTTATATCTACTCAATAACAAACCCAGCTTGGCTTACAAAGCTGCAAATAAAGCAGTCAAGTTAAATCCACAAGACCCACAGGGGAGAATCAATCTTGCCCTAGCAATGCTGGAAACAGGTCAAAAAGGTTTACGGGAACACATCGACTTTGCACAACAGTTAATTTTTGTCAACGAAGAATGGGCAGATGAAATAAAAAATAGTATTGAAGATGGTTTAACCAGGAAACCAGATTGGCAGAGTTTGATCAAAGTCAAAAAATGGCTGTTTGAAGAGTAGGGAATGGGGCATGGGGCATAGGGCATGGGGCATGAAGAGGCAGGGGAGGCAGGGGAAGAATAAGTTTCAACTGTGAACTCCTCAGTCATCAGTAAACACTTCCAATGCGCTATTTGGCTAATGCCCCATTCCCAATGCCCAATGCCCCATGCCCCATGCCCTAATCCCCAATCTCCAATCCCTAGTATCCAGTCCCCATCGCGATCATGAAAGATAAGTTATTAAATTGGCTAAACCTGGTTTTAGTGGCAGATGTGTTTTTAGTTTTGTTTGGCTTTGGTTGGTTAGCGATCGCGGCGATCGGCGATGCTGCGGGAGTCAACCTGGGTTTAGATTTGTGGCATCAATTGTGGCAACCCTTATTTAACCCGGCAATTGGTATCCTAATGGGCGGTGCCATTCTTAGCGGTATTATCAATTGGGTTTCCAGAAAATTTTTCTCTTCTAGTCAATAGTCAGGGATTGGGCAAACAGCGCAAACAGGGAATGGGGAAAGGGGTAAGGGGAAAAGGGGAAAGATTAAATTTATTCCTTTTTCCTTTAACCTTTAACCTTTTCCCCTGCCTCCCCAATCCCTATTTAAGAATTTCTTTTAGTGCTGATTGTAAATTAGGATAACTGTACTCAAAGCCAGTTTCTACGGTGCGCTTGGGTAAGACTTTTTGGCCTTCTAAAACTACTATTGCCCCGTCTCCTAAAAGCGCTTCGATCGCAAAACCAGGAACGGGTAACCAAGAAGGACGGTGCATCACTTCTCCTAAAGAATGGCTTAAGTCTGCCATCCGCACTGGGTTAGGGGCTGTGGCGTTATACACCCCTTCGATTTCTGGTTTCGTTAAAGCTTGCAGAACCAGGTTAACTAAGTCATCTACGTGAATCCAAGAGAACCACTGACGCCCAGTGCCAATGGGGCCGCCAGCAAAAAGCTTAAATGGTGGAATCATTTTAGCTAAAGCACCGCCGTTGCCTAAAACAATACCGAAACGCAGAATTACTAAGCGCACACCAGCGTCTTTTACTTTTGTAGCTTCTGCTTCCCAAGCTTGGCAGACTTGGGCGAGAAAATCGTTACCAGATAAACTTGTTTCATCAAAGGTAGCCGTTTCGCTGGTACCGTAGTAACCAATAGCCGAAGCGTTTACTAACACAGTTGGTTTTTGATTAGCAGTGGCTATCGCTTCCACGATTTTTTGTGTGCCTAACTTGCGACTATTGAGGATTTCTTGCTTGCGTTCTGGTGTCCAGCGTCCCTCACCAATGGGTTCTCCTGCCAAATTAACTACCGCATCACAAAGGGCGATCGCACTTTGCCAAGAACCGGATTGAGTCGGCGTATAAGCAACAATTTCCAGATTAGGGAAAGCCCCAGATGGAAAAACTTTTTGAGCAAAAGTGGTATTCCGAGTTAACACCAGTATTGTGTGTCCTTCCCGGTGGAGCCGTTGTATCAAACAACTACCAACAAATCCTGTTGCTCCAGTAACTGCTACTTTCATTTTTTACCTCTGCCAAAGCCTCATTTTAAAGTTTTTTATCAAATTTTAAGCTTACGTTACAAGGCAGCAAAGTTATAGTCTCTGTGCCAGACAACTCCTTGCAACCAATCTCGGTATAAATTTTTATTTTTCTTCATCAATGAATCTATTGCCTGCCAAACCCTCAAAACAAGAGGACAAAGGGACAACAGTGAACAAAATGGGAAGACAAGGAAAATAGAGCACAAGGCCAAAGACTTGCTGCAACTTTCTCTTCCTTGTCCCCTTGTCCCCTTGTCCCCTTGTCCCCTTCGGTCACATGCTTCGGTATTATAAGATGGACGGAGTGTTGCAAGGCGTGGGGCTATTATGGGTCGCTATACCTGTTCATTTCTTGTTTCTGTTCCTAGTGACCATCTCCAGCCGTTACTTGTAGAACTTCTACAGGACTGTCAGTTGGATGTTCAATACCAGACAGGCGATTATATTATCGCTCGTGAGTTTCCTGGTAATGTTCCTTTTTCTAAATTAGTCACAGTGGAAGTACTGATTGACAAATCAAAAAGTACTGAAACAGAAACCCGGATGAGTATTGTGATTAAAAATGAAGAATTGCCACTGCAAGTGGATAATTACTGCCGACAAATGTTTGAATTCATCAAGCAGGCGATCGAAAGTAGCCGTCATTGGCATTTGATTGAAACTCTTGCTGGATAACTTCGATGCTAATTATTGACGTTCCCACAGTTTTGGGCTGTGGGATTCTCAAACTTTTATTGATGGGCTTTCCACTTTAATGGTTGTAATTCAGTCTCCTAAATCTTCTAAATCCTCAGTCATACCAGGGTTTATTAATGTAATATCGTACTCACTTGAGTCTGTTTGCCCCAAACGCTGAGTATTTCTTAAGAGGTAATAAATGGCACGCACTTGAGGCCCAAAAACGATCTCGTCTTCATTTTTTAGATCGTGGGCTGGCATCTTGCGCCCATTAATCATCAAACCGTTGGAACTAGGCTTTCCTTTGGCATCGCCATCTACTATTCGGTAATAGTAGCTATGACTATTATGCTCTCGTGGCAACCTCACTAATGTGGCATGACGGCGAGATACAAACTGCGACATCAAACGGATATTACATTCGCGGTCTCTACCAATAGAATAGACGGGCTGCTCTAAAGAAAATTCCTTGCGACCTTGATCGTCTTCAATAATCAGTAGATGGTTTTCATTGATTTCTGCTGCCATTGACAAATCGTTGCTAAAATCGATGGAACTTTGATTAATCAAGATTTGTTTAGTATCATATCCTACCATTCTCACGCACCGTAGTTTGTGGTGGCTATTTAAATCAGCTTTAAAACTGCATAATACCTTGAAAGAGTAGAACATGGCCGTTCTACTCGTTATTAGTCATTGGTCATTAGTCATTAGTTATTAGTCATCGGTCATTTGTGAATAACCAATCCTCAATACCTCATAGCCAGCGATCTTTTACGGATGATGAGCCAAGCGCCGTAATAATATTGAGTTTGTAACGACGCTAACAGAGCTAAAAGCCATTAACGCGGCAGCACCCGATGGGTTAAGAACAAAACCGATACTAGGGAGTAAAACACCTGCTGCTAAAGGAATACCAACTGTATTATATGCAAAAGCCCAGAATAGATTCTGGCGAATTTTGTTGAAGGTGGCGCGGCTGAGTTGAATAGATTCGACGACATCATTTAGCCGATCGCGCATTAGCACAATTTCAGCAGTTTCCATCGCCACATCTGTCCCAGAGTACAAAGCAATTCCGACATCGGCTTGGGATAAAGCTGGAGCATCGTTGATGCCATCGCCGACCATTGCGACAAAGGATTGGGGACTAGGGAGTGAGGAGTGAGGAGTGAGGAGTGAGGAGTTTTCCTGGTCTTTTTGTCCCCTTGTCCCTTCTAACTGGAGGGCTTGTATCGCAGCGGCTTTTTTAGCCGGAGGGACACCTGCGATGACATCGGCGCTATCTAATCCTAATTGTTGGGCTATGGCGTTGGCTGCTTCTGGCCGATCGCCACTGAGCAGCATTACTCCCAAGCCCATATGACGTAATTTGTCTACGGTGGTTTTGGCATCTGGTCTGAGGCGATCGCTAACAGCAATCAGCCCGGCTAAAGTTCCTCCAACTGCCACGAAAACCACTGTTTTACCAGCTGTTGCCCAATCCTCTGCTACCTGTTGTCCAGTGGCGTTCATGGCAATTCCATGCCAACTCAACCAGTCGGAATTACCCAACAGCACAACTGTGCCCTCTACTACTGCTGATACCCCTAGTCCTGGTTCGGTGTGAAAGTCCACAGCTTTTGGAATCGATAACTCCTGCCGCTGTGCTTCTTGCTGAATCGCTTTTGCTAGGGGATGGTGAGTACCGCTTTCTACGGCTGCGGCTAGTTGTATTAGGGATTGGGAACTCTCAGTCCCCAGTCCCTCAATTAACAAACAATCTGTGACGACGGGTTTACCCGTGGTTAATGTCCCGGTTTTATCAAAAACTACGGTCTTTAGCTTGTGGACTTTTTCTAAAACATCACCGCCTTTGATTAACAGACCTCGTTCTGCCCCCATACCAGTACCAACAAGAATGGCTGTTGGTGTGGCGAGTCCCAAAGCACAGGGACAGGCGACTACCATAACGGCGATCGCTAATTTTAAGCTAATTAATAGCGGGGAGTGATTAGAGACGTGATTCATCGCATCTGTACTCATTAGGGAGTGGTGAGCCATTTCCATACCCCCAGACATGGTGACATTAGGCCAGATGTGAGTGCCAAAAAAGTACCAAAAGAAAAATGTCAATACAGATGCTGTCAATACACCGTAAGTAAAGTAACCTGCTACTGTATCTGCTAGTTTTTGTACTGGAGCTTTGCGGGTTTGGGCGGCTTCTACCAGGGCAACAATTTGAGCTAAAGTTGTATCACTGCCGACACGTGTTGCTTGAATGGCGATCGCTCCTGACTGATTTAGTGTCCCGGCGGTTACTAGATCTCCGGCCTGCTTGCTCACTGGTACTGCTTCCCCAGTCAACATGGACTCATCCACTGTTGTTTGACCTGCTACCACTTCACCATCAACGGGGATTTTATCACCTGGCAGTACCTGTAACCATTCTCCAACCCGCACCTGTTCGGCGGGAATCTCTACACTAGAAGACCCAATTCCTGTTTTCTCAGGGTTGGCAATTAATCGCGCTAAGAGTGGCTGGAGTGCCAGCAATTGCCTAAATGCTGCGGCAGCGCGACCCCTAGCTTGTTGCTCTAATGTCCTTCCTAATAAAATAAAGCCCAGCATCATTACTGGTTCGTCAAAAAAGCACTCCCAACCCATTTGGGGAAAAAGTAGCGCTACTAAACTCGCAAGGTAGGCTGTTAAGGTTCCCAATCCCACCAAGGTGTTCATGTTAGGTGCGTTTCGCCGCCACCCCAGCCAACCATCTACTATAATCACGCGGCCGGGAATTAGTATGGCGATGGTTGCTAGCCCACAGTGGAACCAGATGTTATTCAATATTGGCAATACTGAACTGCCAATATTACCAAAATGTCCACTTGCCGACAACACCAGCAACAGTGCAGCAATCAGCAACTGTCTTAGTGATGAGTGCATTTGTTGGCGTTGTCGTTCTGCTGGGTCTGGTAAGTTAGATATCTCGCCTGCCATACCACTAGCTTTTCGAGGTTGAGTCGGGAATCCAACGGTAGTTAATTGCTTTGCCAGTGCATCTGCATCTACCGTACCTGCTTCTGACTCTACAACTGCTACCTCTGTAGCTAGGTTCACACAGGCACTTTTGACTCCCGGATGCTGGGTTAGCTGCCGTTCTACTGCCTTTACACACCCGGCACACTTCATACCTCCAACATCTAGAATAATTTTTTCTAAGATTGGGGCAAATTCTCGGTCTACCTTAGTTTTGGGAACAAGTTGCATGGCAAGTGTTTAAATTCGCTACGAAAATTCAACGCTTGACTAAAAGCGTCTCTAATTCGAGCGTAGGCGAAATATGGAACTACGACTTAATGTCAACCATATTAAATTTATTAATTTATCGTACCGCGCTGAGCGTCAATCACGGCTCCAACGTAAATAAGTCACATAAACAATCGCTGCAACCTGCATTGGCATGAGAACAATCAGGCTTTTCCAAAAATTGTGAATTTCCAAATTAGACATGGCACTGAAATAGCCAAAGCCCAAGAACAAGAGGAAGATCCACATTAGATGTTTACGTTTGATAGTTAGCATAGTAGAATTCAGAATTTTTTTAGCAAAAATATTTAGTTATACCTAGAGAGCCTTTAGAAAATACCTGATAACTTAAATTACTAGTTACTCAAAAAAAGTTTGCCCAAAGGTGAGTTAATAAAAGAAAAATAAATTTCTCCAGTCTGTGATAGGTTATACAACCGGATAATATAGTAAGCCAAAACTATAAATAACCCTACAATTTGTAAATTTTTTTGTGTTAATAAATGGCAATACAATGCTATGATCCGGCGTTTAGTGACTAGTTCCACACTAATATGAACTGCCACAATTCCAAAACTAACAAATAAAATTGGGCCGAATAAATTTTCAGCTACTGCTTGAGCCAAATTTCCTTGGGCAATAGCCATAAAGGAGCGAGTCATGCCACAAGTTGGACATGGAATTCCAGTCAGATGCCGTATTGGGCAAACTAAGAATCCTACTCTATAACCTTGGTGATAAAAATAAGTACCAAGTAGGGGCGTACAGGAAAACCCTAGTAAACCCCAGCGAAATAATTTACCGCGGCATGACAAAGGATAACGAGATAATTCAAACACCAATGCACATTAAATTAAAACGGCAAACAAAATTTTAGAGGCAGGCAATCAAAACCAGCCTTTCTTTTGGACTATGTAAGCATTCACAAATTCTTCATCAGTCTTGGTTAAGTAAATAATACCCTCAACCAAACCGACAATCCCCATTACTGCCCCACCAATACCACATGTGAGCAAGGTAACAAGCAGCATAATCACACCTTCGGTACTGTAACCAAGAATAAACTTGTGAACACCTAAGGCTCCTAATAAGATAGCGCAGATACCAGCTGCAATTTTTTTGCTACTAGCATCACCAGAGTTGATATTAGACACTATGAGGGATACTCCTCAACTATAAATGACACCCTAAATTTTATTGTAATTATTCTTACTTGGCATCCCCATATCTCTCACAGTAACAAATTGTCAAATTTTAATCCTTATGCTGTTGAGTGTTGACCATGAGCGTACTTCGACTCCGCTCAGTACAAGTTCGCCTAGCATCTCGTAGAGAAGCCGAAGGCTCAACAGTCAACACAAAAATGTTTGCTGTGTTAAATGCGCGACAGTTTATATAAATTCACACAGTAACCCAAGTGTGAAAAATAACTTTCTAGAACCAACCCTGTTTATTTACAAAGTAGGTGTTGACAAATTCTTCAGGAGATTTATTTAAGTAGATCATGCCTTCGATTAAGCCTACAAGTTGCATAATCAATAAGGAAATCCCGTAGGTGAAAGAACCGCCAACTACGGAAATCACCAACATAATAAAGCCTTCTGGGGCATATCCGAGAATAAACTTATGAACGCCAAACCCTCCCAGGATAATGCCACAGTAACCAGCTAAAAGTTGCTTAGTAGGATGACTGGGATTAAGATTTGCCATATGAGTGCTGCTCCTTAATTAATGAAGTATAAAAATAAAGTCTTTCTTGTAATAAAAGTGACTAAATATATTTGCTAAACAAATATATTTTTAAGTTTTTGAGTATAAATAAGCCTCAGGATCGGAACCACAATTATCGTGCTTTTAGTCTAGAAAATACCTTGGCAACATCGGACATCAAATGTCTTAAAGATTTGTAGTTCGTTGAGGGCTTTTGGTGGATTTGATTACAAACCCAGGTGCGGCAATTATGCAGATTTTCTAATAAGATATTTATTCTTGATCGGAATTAACCCTAAATTATCAGAAACAACTGCTATGCACACCACTTTTTACAAATCCATCAGTATTATTTCCGGATTTTTTTACGATCGCAGCAATCACGAGCATTGGTTGTGTAGCTAGTACAAATGCAAGATTGGAACTCCTGTTTAGTTATCAATCACTAATTGCACAAGTGCAAACAAGATTTGCAATCCAAGTTAATTACAGACACAAATAACTGTGTAAGCCAATTTAAATCTCGAAAATGGCTAAAATTACCCCTATGAGAATAAATGCTTAGCTCGATACTTTGTTATCTATGTTCAGAGCATTATTTAATTTGCTTTTGCCTTTGTTTGGCTTTTAGCGAGTATTTATGCTTACAACCAATTATAACCAGTAAATTGTTGCTATCTATGGAGATAAAATCAGATATTTACATTTTTAGCAACCGTACATATTAAGTGTTAATTACTACCAAGTACAAAAAGACTTAATAATGTACCACTATTCCAGAGGCTGTGGAGGAGTATGGGAGCGAGGAGATTGCGCGATCGCGTGTAGACTACGCCCAATACAATGCCCAAAGCGGTGAGTGGGAGAATTTCCGATAGGCTCAGGTGAGCGATGGCAAACAACAGGCTACTGATAATAATTGATGCCCACACGGGTAAATAACGAGTGAGAGAGGGTAGCAAAAAGCCGCGAAATAGAAGTTCTTCAAAAAATGGAGCCGCGATCGCTGCTGTAAAGAAAAACATGCCAAGTGCTACAGTATCTTGGCTTTCGAGGGCTAATTGCAACAGGGGATTGCTACCACCTTGTCCTTGCCAAAGTTGTTGATTAATTAAAGATACTATTACAACTATGGGTAAAGCAGCGCAATAGCCCCCCAATCCCCACAAAAACCACTTATCTTGAAAACGGAAGCGAAACCAGAATTCTGGTAGCGGAAAAAAGCGTTTAATAGAGAAATACAGTACTAATAAAGCTCCTGATGCTACCAGTACGTAACTAACTAAAACTGAAAAAGCCTGGAGTCGCACATCAGTGAGGGGACGCGGGATAGGAAGCAGCGATATTAGTGCAGGTACAAAAAGTTGCCCCATGAAGAAAAAGCCGACGACAAAAACCTGCAAAACCGTTTCCACATCCCAAGGCGTTGACCAAGCTAAATCAGCATTTTGAGCTAATAAAGAGGTTTTTCCTTTGAGTAAGCGTTGAGCAAACAAGAAAATCAGCAGTATTAGACCAATTAATGCTGCCAAAGTCGGAATAGTACCAATAATTGCTAACTTCAACACTGCACTAGTAGCAGCTTCTTGTTGTGCAGCTTTAACTGATGATAGGGCTTCTTGTCGCTGCTGGAGTTGATATAGCTGAACCAAAGCAGTAGAGCGAAACCAACCTTCTAAATTCTTTTGAATCGGTTGTTGAGCATCGGGGAGCAGCTGGGGAGGATTGCTCCACAACCCACTCAATACAGCAGCAGTTTTCCCAAATTCTGGATTGATATCTGAGCGCTTTTGTAATTCGCTCCAAGTTTTGAGGGCTGCATCCGTTTGTCCTTGCTGTGCTTGTAAAATTCCCAGTCGCAGGTCTAATTCAGCTAGTAATTTTTGTAGTTCCTTTAGGGACTTCTGTAACTGTTGCTGCTGTGCTTTTTGAGAAGTTTTAGTAGTAGGAGAAACATCCGGTAAAGGCTTAGGAGGTGTGGGTGCGATTTCAGATTGAGAGCGCAACTGTGCAAGTTTGTTGTTAACTTTTTCCAAATTAGTTTGAACAGATTGACGCGCTTCTTGATACTGCTTTGTAGCGCTTTCTAGGGGTTGCTCGCCAAGTATCGCGCCTCGAATCGTCTGGAGGTTGTCATCGCTGCTATTTTGCGATCGCCAAGCTTGGGCTTGTAGAGCGATATTAGTTTGGTAAAGTTCTAAGCGGCTTTGAAACTGAGGTTCTTGCCAACTACCGAATAAAGACAAAACTGCCAATAGAACTGCCATTGGCGTCATAATGAAAACTAAAATCAACCGCTTGAGTGTCATCTATACCTCTTTTACCGTACTCAGTGCTGAGTTAGGAGTTAGGAGTTAGGAGTTAAGAGTTATTCTTTCCACACTCTCCATCTTCTCATCTCCCTCATCCCCGCGTCCCTTCTCTTTACGTCCCCTTGGGAATTATCGCAAGAAAAAGTCAGAGGTGGATAGATATTATCAATATTATGAGTCTGCGATGCCTACGACGGGCTACGCCTACGCACCCGCTATGTTAAATTACAACCCATTGCACTGCTTACCTTCTGCGGAGGATTTGCCCGATTCTGACGATGAACCTGTAGATAATCAACTACAACACTTGATTCCTGGCTTGCTAGAAGCCATCTTAGCTTGGCTGTGGGCAAACCGTATGGATTGGTTTTTCGGTATTGATATGGGCATTTATTACGATCCCGAACTGCCTCCAATTGTCCCAGATGGGTTTTTAAGCTTGGGAGTCGAGCGAGTTTTTGATGAGAATTTGCGTTTAAGTTATGTGTTGTGGGAAGAAAAGGTGATGCCAATTATGGCATTAGAAGTTGTTTCTCACAGACGGCGTGGAGAATACACCAGTAAAAAGAAACTTTATGCTGAGATGGAGATTTTGTATTATGTTGTTTACAATCCCCAACGTCGGAGAAAACCACCTTTAGAAGTTTACCGTTTTATAAATGGCGAATATGTATTGCAACCTGGAAATCCTGTTCGGTTGTCAGAAATAAATTTAGCAATTGGCTACGAACGCGGAACTTATCAGGGAATTACGCGAGATTGGTTGTATTGGTACGACGCACAAAAAGTCAGATATTTAACACCAGAAGAACGCGCTAATGCTGCTGAAAGACGCGCTCAAAGGTTAGCAGAAGAATTGCGAAACTTGGGGATAGATCCAGATACTTTGAATTGATTTGGTGAGGTAGCGATCGTAGTCCAGATGGAGAAAGAATTATCAGTGGTAGTGATGATAAAACTATAAAAATATGGAAATGGAAAACTGGTGAAAATATTCTTACTTTAAATGGGCATTCTAAATCAGTAACTAATATTACTATTAATAATTATGGAGAATTTATTGCTAGTGCTAGTGATGACCATTCTATAAAAATTTGGTGTCTAAAAACTGGTAGTGAAGTTTGTACTTTGTTTGGCCATTCAAGTTACATTCAATCAGTAGCATTCAGTCCTGACGGTAAGATACTTGCTAGCAGTAGTTGTGATAATACAATTAAACTATGGGCTTGGAAGACGGAAAAAGAAATTATCACTCTATCTGAACATTTAGGTGCTGTACGTACAATTGCTTTTAGTCCTAATGGGCAGCTTATTGTCAGTGGAAGTGATGATAAAACCATAAAATTATGGGATGTAAAAGCTGGCAGATTAATCCGCACGTATTCTGGTCATTCTGGCAATGTTTGGTCTGTGGCTTTTAATCCTGATGGAAAAACTATTGCAAGTGGTTGTGATGACAAAACAATAAAGATTTGGCATATAGCCAATGGCAAAATTATCACTAATATTGATGCACATTCAACAGGTATTAGTTCAATTAGCTTTTGTGCTGATGGATATGTTCTTGCTAGTAGTAGTTGGGATAAAACTGTCAAACTTTGGTTAATTGAAAAAGCTTTATCAAAATCTTCTATATTTAGTTGGATGTCTGATGTGTTTTCTCTAAAAGGCAATGAATCTCTTTTAAAAGTGCCGAGCTTTATTATTGAAAAAGCAAAAGAAAATATTAATATAGCTAAGTTAGAAGAGCGCAATCTTAGGCAAGAGGAAAGGCAACGCTTAGAAGAACAACGCTTACAAAAGCAACGTTGGCAAAATGAACAGCGTAGTTTAGAAAAGCAGCGTTGGCACGATCAACAACATCTCTCAGAAAAGCAGGTTCAAACTAGTGAACAAGATCATCTAGACAAACACCGTGCAAAAATTATTTGTAATATGAGTAAAATTGCTTACGAAGCTGTAGATACGGCGATTAATAAAAAATATGTTAGAGGCTATAGACGCAAAGATGGAACTTATGTTGAAGCTCACTATCGACGTAAGCATAAGTAGTTATAACCTTAACAAGTAAAAGGTAGAGAATTTATCCTATCTTCTCCCTTACCCAAGCCCGAAATGATTTCAGTAAAGTAATTTCTCCACTGGTTTTACTCTGAGCAATAAATCTGCTTATTTCACTTACCGAAACTATAGGAAAGGCAACACTAAATTTACACTCAATATATTGTCCCTCTACCAGCTGATAAAACTTTAAATCTTGTCCGTTATATCTCCAGAGTTCATTTACACCCAATGCTGCATAAATATCAAACTTGTTAACCGAACTGCTGGTGATATCAATCTCAATTGCTAAATCAGGTGGTGGATCTGTTTCTAAATTTAGCTTTTGCTTACCTCTAATAGCTGCTTCATTCTGGATATAATAACAAGTATCTGGTTCTATTCCTTTCTTTGCAATTCTTCGTTTTAATGTTGTTGAACCAGCACTTCTGACTTCAATATCTAATTCTTCAGCTAAAGCAATGATGAAGTTACCAAAATTGCTTTTAGGATTTTCGTGTTCAAACAGTGGTGTCATGATTTCTAAAGTGCCGCAGTCATAAGCAAAGCGAGAACCTCTATCCTCGCCTGTTTCTTGAAGCAAGGCTTCAAAGGTTTCCCAGCTAATGTTGTATAGCACTGTTCTTTGTTCAGCAGGTGTTGATTGGACAAGCATATCTTAGAAAAATAAGTCAAGAACTAGATTTATGAATGAGGTATACTTTACCCTAACTTATTCTGCACCCAAGCACGGAAGGATTCCACCAAATCGATTTCATCCATAGTTTTACTTTGCTGGATAAATCGATTCATATCGCTAACAGAAATTAAAGGAAAAGCTTTACTAAAATTAATTTCATTATACTGACCTTCTACTAATTGATAAAATTTTAAAACTTCACCGTTATATCTCCATAATTCTGCTACGCTTAAAGCTGCATAAATATTAAACTTGCTAACAGAACTACTAGTAATATCAATTTCAATTGCTAAATCTGGTGCTGGATCTGTTGTTAAATCTAATTGTTGTTTTCCTCTAATTGCTGGCTCATTTTGAATATAATAGCAACTATCTGGTTCTATTCCCTTGGCTATTGGTTGACGTTTTAATGTTGTAGAACCAGCACTTCTAATTTTAATTTTTAATTCCACTGCTAAAGCGAATATCAATCTGTCAAACTGAATTTTTGGGTTTTCGTGTTCAAACAGTGGTGTCATAATTTCTAAAGTGCCGCAGTCATAAGCAAAGCGAGAACCTCTATCTTCACCTGTCTCTCTTAGTAAGGCTTCAAAAGTTTCCCAGCTAATGTTGTGTAGGACTGTTCTTTGTTCGGCAGGCGTTGACTGGACAAGCATATTAAAATACTTCTTCTGTCAGGATATTAGATAAAATTCCTAAAATTTTACCTATCTCACTAATATAATGTTCGCCCAAGTCAATTTCAACTACTTGTCCAATTAGCTTTAAAAACTTCCAGATGGTTCCAGTGGTGACAGTACCATAAATTGTTTTAATGTTATTTCCTTCACGTTCATTAAACAACTTAGCTGCTAACATCTCTGCAACACACTGACCTAATCCTGCATTGATATTTTCTTTTTTAGCTTCTACAATTGTTACGACTGGTGCATTAAGAATTAAAAGTTCTGGCGAACGGCTAATAATAAAGTCGCAATTTCCGTTTAATCCCTGTGATATATCTACACTAAAATCAATACCTGAAAATAAACTTATTTGATTATTTAAATATTTTCTTATAGAAATTAAAATAGGCGCAATAATCATTTCGGAACGAGATTTTTCTGTATTACTTGCTAAAGCTAAAGGGATATTTTCTTGTAATATTTCTGCAAGTAATGGTGGGCATTCTATTGGTGGGATAGATGCAAATATATCAATTTTGTCAGAAATGATTAAATCGAAAGTTTTTCTAACTTTATCAAGAGTAAAGTCACTGTAAGACATTTTAGCTACTCCTGTAAATAATCCAGGTAGTGAAATTGTGCCAAATATTATTACTTAATAATTGACACAATCAGTATCTAAACATTGTCTGCTGTTAACTAGAAAATTGAGCAAAAAAGTCTAGGGTTTCCTTGAGTGCTTTGATGAAAATATCAATTTCTTCACGAGTGTTGTAGAATGATAAACTTGCCCGTGCGGTTCCAGCAAGCCCTAAGTAGCGGTGTAATGGTTGAGTGCAATGGTGTCCAGAACGAATGGCAACGCCTTCTTGATCTAATAATGTAGATAAGTCGTTGGCGTGGACTCCTTCGGCGGTGAATGTAGCTAAGGCGGCTCTACCTTCGCCTTGAGCATTTGGTTTGGGGCCGTAAAGTCTAATTTGGGGAATTTGCTCTAATTGTTGGAACAAATAAGCTGTTAATTCGGCTTCGTAGGCGTGGATTTTATCCATACCAATACTACTAAGATAATCTACAGCAGCACCTAGAGCGATCGCTTCTCCAATTGCAGGCGTACCAGCTTCAAATTTATGCGGTAATTCTGCATAGGTGGAATGGTCTAAATACACCTCTGCAATCATTTCACCCCCGCCAAAAAATGGCGGCATTGAGTTTAACAATTCCAACTTGCCATACAAAAATCCAATGCCAGTTGGAGCGCACATTTTATGGCCGGAAGCAACCAACCAATCACAATCTATTTTTTGTACATCAACCGGAAAGTGAGGTACACTTTGACAAGCATCGACTAAGAATTTCGCACCGTATCTGTGAGCAATACTAGCAATTTCTTGCACTGGATTAATACAACCCAAAGTATTAGAAATATGCACTACTGACACCAGTTTTGTTTTTTCGGAAATCAGCTTTTTAAACTGTTCCAAATCAAAAGTTTGTTCTGGTGTCAGTTCAACAAATTTCAACACTGCGCCCGTTTTTTGTGCCACCAATTGCCACGGCACAATATTACTGTGGTGTTCCATCACTGAGAGAATAATCTCATCTCCCGGCTGTAAATTATTCATTCCCCAACTGTAGGCGACTAAGTTAATCGCCTCACTTGCGTTGCGGGTGTAGACAATTTCTTGACGCGATGCAGCGTTAATAAATTTAGCAACTTTGTCTCGTGCAGCTTCATAAGCATCGGTAGCCTTAGCACTGAGAGTATGGGCACCACGATGCACGTTAGCATTATATTGCTCGTAATAATTCCGCAGGGTATTTAATACGAGTAAAGGCTTTTGGGATGTTGCAGCATTATCGAGATAAACTAGGGTTTTCTCATTGACTTCCTGATGCAAAATCGGGAAGTCAGCGCGAACTTTATCAGCAAGGGTTTTAGTAGTGGTGAAAGTCATTGGTAGATTAGTTATTAGTCATGAATACTAATTCGTAGTTTGTAATTCGTAATTCGTAATTCTTGCCCCAAGATTAAAGTCGGGGTGGCAGAAATTAGGAATTACGTTTTTTATCTCCATCAATAAATTGAAGAGCTACTGCGGTAGACGGCTTTAGCGACATCAAACAAGTGGTGTGGGCTTGTACCATTAATTACGAATTACGAATTACGAATTACGAATTATTCAGTCATTAGTTAGAGACTTGAGACTATTGACTGTGTTTAACAGGTTTTCTCTGAGAGAGGGAACGGGTATTTGGTTGATAATTTCAGCAGCAAAGGCGTTAATTAACAACTTCCGTGCATCATTTTCATCAATTCCCCGGCTTTGGAGGTAGAAAATTTCATCATCCTCCAATTGACTGACGGTGGCGCCGTGAGCGCATTTGACGTTATCCGCAGTAATTTCTAATTGGGGTTTAGTATCGACTCTGGCTTTTGGTGATAGCAGCAAATTCCGATTTAGCTGGGCTGCATCTGTTAGCTGCGCTGGCTTAGGAACAAAAACTTTACCATTGAACACTGCATGAGCGCGATCGCCAACAATACACTTATGCAACTGTTTACTTGTACCATAAGGATAATTCAAAGCGATCGCACTGTGGGTATCCGCCAACTGCTTGCCAGAAATCATCGTCAACCCATTAAGAGTAGTTTGGGTTTGTTCGCCAGCTTGCAAAATTTCCAAATTGTGCCGCGATAATTTGCCGCCGAAAGTTATGGCATGACAAGTATATCGACTATCGCGGGACTGAGCGATCGCAGTCTTCCCAACATGAAAAGCCTCTCCACCCTCTCGCTCAACCCTAGTGTGACTCACCTCGGCATTTTCACCAACCCAAACTTCCGTCACCGCATTCGTAAAATATCTCTCCTTCTCTGTGTCCTCTGCGCCTCTGCGGTTCGTATACTCCTCCACCAAAGTTACCTGCGAACCACCTTCAGCCACCACCAAACAACGCGGCTGTGAAATTGTCGCACTCTCACCCGTAACCGCAACAAATACCAAATGAATTGGCGTTTCAACTACCACATTTTTCTTCACCCAAACCACCGCTACATCAGTGATTCCAGCAGTATTGAGAGCCGTAAAAACTTCTTGCGCTCCCTCAGCTTGAGCTAAATACTGTTGTACAGCTTCCTGTTCAGCTACAGATAACCCAGCCAAATTACTCACCACTACTCCAGGCGGTAAATCTTTGACTGCGGATAATTCCGGCGCGTAAACGCCATTGACAAAAACCAAACGACTGTTAGCCGCTTCTGGCAAAATCTCCGGTAGAGACGTTACATGTAACGTCTCCACATTAAATTGCACTTGTCGCAGAGAAGATAAATCAGTAAATCGCCATTCTTCTTCGCGGGTATTGGGAATAGTAGAGTGGCGTACCACATTAGCAGCGCTTTCACGTAAAGCTTGCAACCACCCTTCGGTTTTTGATGCACTGACTTGATTTAACAAGCCAATTAAATACGCATCTTTATCCAAGAGAGTCGCTGTCAAACTCACTGCATCCGAGTTAGGAATTGGACTAGGAGAAACTTGAATACTCATCAGATACTCGTAAAATCATTTAGAATGTTAAGCGGCGCTAGAATTAAAAATCCCTATGAGGGATTGAAACAGCTGCGAATTCTGCCAGCACCCAGTCATAACCGCGAGACTCCAATTCTAGTGCCAACTCTTTCCCGCCACTGGTGAGAATCCGCCCATTGCCCATGACATGAACAAAATCTGGCACTATATAATCGAGTAACCGCTGATAGTGGGTAATCAAAATTGTGGAATTTTCTGGAGTTGCTAGTTGATTTACCCCATTGGCCACAATTCTCAGCGCGTCAATATCTAAACCCGAATCAGTCTCATCCAAAATTGCCAACTTCGGTTCTAACAACGCCATTTGCAGAATTTCATTCCGCTTTTTCTCACCACCAGAAAAGCCTTCATTCAAACTTCTATTGAGGAAAGCGGCATTCATTTTTACCACTTCCAGCTTTTCCTCAATTAAATCGTCAAAATCAAACGCGTCTATTTCTTCCAAACCTTGTGCTTTGAGCCGGGAATTGTACGCCACCCGCAAGAAATCCAAATTGCTCACACCAGGAATTTCTAACGGATACTGGAAAGCCAAAAATACACCACTTCTAGCGCGTTCCTCTGGTTCCAACTCCAGCAGATTTTGTCCTTGGAAAATTATTTCACCGCCAGTCACCTCATACGCCGGATGCCCAGCTAACACCTTAGAAAAGGTACTCTTACCAGAACCATTCGGCCCCATGATCGCATGAATTTCACCCGATCGCACCTCCAGGTTCACACCTTTTAAAATCGGTGTCCCATCAACATTAGCCGTCAGATCCCGTACCGACAGCACAACTTCACTATTTTCAATAATCATCTTCTCTCCCTTCTCCTTCTCTGCGCTCTCTGCGCCTCTGCGGTTCGTTATTCTTCCAGAGATGAACACTAAATATGTGTCCATCCCTGCTTCCATCTATCCAACACTGCCTTCCAACTTCAAACTCAACAACTTATCAGCTTCCACAGCAAATTCCATCGGTAGCTGATTGAAAACATCCTTACAGAAGCCGCTAATCATCATGGATATAGCATCTTCTGAAGAAATACCACGTTGAGCAAAGTAAAATAGCTGATCTTCCCCAATTTTGGAAGTAGAAGCTTCATGTTCTACTTTTGCAGTATTATTTTGCACCTGGATATAGGGGAAAGTATTGGCGTGGGCATTATCCCCAATCAGCATTGAGTCGCACTGAGAATAGTTTCTCGCCCCTTTAGCAGTCGGGTTGATTTTCACCAAACCCCGGTAACTGTTACTGGATTGACCTGCGGAGATTCCCTTAGAAATAATTGTACTGCGGGTATTTTTACCAACGTGAATCATCTTTGTACCCGTGTCGGCTTGCTGCATGTTATTTGTCAGCGCCACCGAGTAGAATTCACCCACAGAGTTATCACCTACCAGCACGCAGCTAGGATACTTCCAAGTAATTGCCGAACCTGTTTCTACTTGAGTCCAGGAAATCTTGGAATTTACGCCCTGACACAAACCGCGCTTGGTGACAAAGTTGTAAATACCGCCTTTACCGTTAGCATCTCCAGCGTACCAGTTTTGCACGGTGGAATATTTAATTTCGGCGTTGTCGAGGGCGACGAGTTCCACCACAGCAGCGTGCAGCTGGTTGCTGTCATACATTGGTGCGGTGCAACCTTCGAGGTAGGAAACGTAGCTACCTTCTTCAGCGACAATCAAAGTCCGCTCAAATTGTCCCGTATCTCCAGAGTTGATGCGGAAGTAGGTAGACAGTTCCATCGGACATTTGACGCCTTTGGGTATGTAGACGAAGGAACCATCGCTAAATACAGCAGAGTTGAGGGCGGCAAAATAATTGTCAGCTGTGGGGACGACGCTACCCAGGTATTTTTTTACGAGTTCTGGGTGTTCCTGCAACGCTTCGGAAATCGAGCAGAAAATCACGCCGTCTTTGGCTAGCTTTTCTTTAAATGTAGTGGCAACAGAAACGCTATCAAAAATTGCATCTACAGCTACGTTAGCTAGTCGTTTTTGTTCGGATAAAGAAATACCCAGCTTTTCAAAGGTTTCCAGCAGCGTTGGATCTACTTCTTCCAAGCTGTTGAGTTTTTCTTTCTTGCGTTTTGGTGCTGAGTAATAAATAATATCTTGATAATTAATTGGCGGATACTTGACATTAGGCCAAGTTGGTTCTGTCATTTTTTGCCACTGGCGATAAGCCTTGAGGCGAAAGTCCAACATGAACTCTGGCTCGTTTTTCTTCGCTGAAATTAAGCGGATAACGTCCTCGTCTAGTCCACGAGGGATAGTATCCGTCTCAATGTCGGTGACAAAGCCGTACTTGTAAGGTTGGTTGACTAAGGTTTTGACAGTGGCACTCATCGGTAATAATCTCTCGCGTTCAGTTCAATCTCTTTAAGGATGGGAGACAAGATTTTTTGCCGACTCCCATCTTCCGTTACGGAGTGGTTACACGGCTGCTAGAATAGTGGTAGAGACAAAAACAACTGCTATGTTGTTTTATGTATCTCCATTTTACGCTAAATTAACAACAACAATGTTGTCAAAGTCAAATTTTCCCAGAAATTTTTGGGGCGTTCCCGCAGCGTCTGACATCTGAAGATGGCGACTATCAACCAGTCCTCAACCAAGCAAGAAATCCTAGAGTACCTGCACAAGCACGAAAAAGCAACGGCTATTGAGCTAGCTGAAGTTTTGGAAGTAAGCAAGCAAGCGATTCGCCGTCACCTCAAAGATTTGGAGACGGAGGAGCTAGTTTTGTTTTCAATCTCAGAACAAGCTGGAATGGGGCGGCCGCAGCATGTTTATCAACTGAGTCGTCAAGGACGCGATCGCTTGCATCGGACAATAAACGATAAATTTGGTGATGCTAGCGGCAATTTTGCTGTTTCACTGCTGGATACTTTAGCAGAAACCGTAGGATACGACCAATTTAAAACGATTTTACAGAAGCAGTGGGAGCGTAAAGCACAAGAATACCGCGATCGCGTGGGTAACGGTTCGCTACGAGAACGTGTAGCCAACCTTGTAGAGTTGAGAAAAGCGGAAGGCTTCATGGCTGAGTACCACTCCGTTGATGTCAATGACTGCTCTAGAGGTGAAAGCTTCATCTTCATAGAGCATAACTGCGCCATTTCCAACGTTGCTGAATCTTTCCCCACCATTTGTGGTCATGAATTAGAAATGTTTGCTGCTGTCTTACCAGATTGTACAGTAGAACGCACCCATTGGATTATCAACGGCGAACACCGTTGTGGTTATTTGGTGCAAGCTTGTAATTAGTCATTAGTCATTGGTCATTAGTTTTTTCTTCCCCTGCCCCTCTGCCTTCCCATGCCCAATGCCCAATCAATTAAATTTTAGATAGCATTTTATGGATGTAGCACCACAGCAACCATCAACCCAATTTTTAACGTTGGAAGAGTCAGCAAAAGTAGACGCTGCTCTGTTGTCTTCCCCTGAAAAGTTTTTAACAAGATTAACAATTTCATCACTTAAACTTTTAAAATATATTGCCCAAGAGTACGGTGTTGCTATTGAAGACTTGACAGCACAACAAGTAATTGCTTGGTTTGAAAAAGATAGCAAAATTCGGCGCGAGCAGGGAATTGAAGCTTCATATTTGAAGTGGTGAACTGTGATAATAAACTTTAGTATCAGTGAAAAATAAATATACACAATATCCCGCTTATAAAAAACAGAAATATTTTTTATAAGCGGGATATTAATAGATAAAATATGTTGGCAATTTGGACTAAAGCCTAGTTATGGAAGCGAGAAATTTCAAGTTGGCGATCGCTCTAAGCTATTACACTTTTAAATTGCACAATTATTCATGCTGTTAACTGCTAACGGTTAACTATTAACCGTTAGCAGTCAATACGAAAATATCTGCAAATTCAATGCGCGACAGCTTATCTATTTATTCTTGTGACTCTGGCGTCCTGCTTTAGAGTGTTGTTCTGATGTACCTCCTTGGGTTCCCTTTTCTTCAGTATCGGAATCTTCATTATCTTGATTACGATTGCCTTTGTGGGAACTCTTGCCACCTTCACGGCCGATTTCAGCCATGTGTTCTCTATCCTGACTTACAGCTTCGCCACCTTTGTGTCCAGCTTCACGAGCTTCTTCAGATGTAAACTCATGAGCAGTACCCTTCTCATGGGCAGCCTGTCCGCCCTTGCTGGCTATTTCACGTTGCTTGTCTTCATCCATCGAAGCAAAACCACGTTTGCTTGTATCTGACATGATAATACTCCTTGTAACTAATTAAAGCTTTTGTTTTTTCAGCCAATCACAACCTTAAATCGGTTTTCCATTACATCAATTATTGACCTTCTCAATTTAGCTACTGAAATCAGCTATATTCATGAACCTTTGGAAATAAAAAGGCAAATTTTTATTTAACTTTTGGCGTACAACTAAAGTCGTTAATTAATATTAAATTTACTAGCTAGTATGCAGTTAGATACTGCCAATCATTAACCATAAATTTCTATATTTATTAATATAAAAAACTTTTATAGCAAGGATGATTTATATCCGGCATAACATAAATTTTTATATTTAAAACTATCGTTATATTCGGGTTAATAAGATTATTTTTAGTTAGCTTAATTATGGAGATAACCCTAATACCCTAACCTGAGTTCGGAATAAGCCGAAACGATGATTCTCTTGTTGGCTGAAACTCCTATAGGACTTATGCAAAACACCTCTAAAACTCTTATTCCTTCTGTGACCTCTGTCTTGAAAAGTTATGTTCGCCGGAAGCCGGCGCTCATACTTTTCGCTGTGTCTCTGTGGTAGCCTGCGGCAAGCCGCTCCGCGTCTACGATTTTTCAGAACTTGTGCTGAAGTTTAGCAGCAAAATCT
>JAVRCH010000151.1:0-18924 GCA_034530795.1 Nostoc sp. DedQUE12a | reverse complement strand
TTCAAACTATAATATTTTCATGGTTCGGTGTCCTTTGGGCGTCGCTCTTTCGCTTCGCTCTCTCAGGCACTTATTCAATATAACTAACCAACTTAAGAGTGTCAACCACTTTTACAACTTTTTTTCGGAATTTTTTTTGATATGGCTGTAAGCCTTAGATGGTAAGGCTTTTAGGGTATAGTATTCCTGAAGCCTCTAAAGAAGGAATAAAGTTGTGAGACATTTTGGTGTTTTGCCGCCCTGGTTAGTTTTAGATCCGCTATTGCGCGGTTGGTTGCTGGAGGATATTGGACGGGGCGATCGCACTACAAACACCCTTCTTATAGAAGATGCCACACCAGGAACAGCGAAGTGGATAGCGAAAGCTCCCGGAATAATTGCTGGGTTACCAGTTGCAGCTAGAGTGTTTCAAATTTTGAATGAAAATGTGAGTTTTACGGCTGTGACAGCTGAGGGCACAAGATGTGAGCCGGGACAAGTAGTAGCTGAAATTCATGGTTCGCTGGATGCGTTGCTGATGGGGGAACGGGTAGCGCTGAATTTGGCTATGCGGTTGAGTGGAATTGCCACGCTGACTAATATATATATAGAGAAAATTGTTGATTTACCTGCTCGGTTAGTGGATACGCGCAAAACTACACCAGGGCTGAGACTGTTGGAAAAGTATGCGACTGCTGTGGGTGGGGCGATTAATCACCGCATGGGGTTGGATGATGCGGTAATGATTAAGGATAATCACATTGCGGCGGCTGGGGGAATTGGGGAAGCTATTAGCCGTATTCGTTCTCAGATTCCTTATCCTTTGACAATAGAAGTAGAGACGGAAAGTTTAGAACAGGTGAAGGAAGCTTTGCACCATCAAGCTGACATTATTATGTTGGACAATATGCGTTTGGATATGATGCGTGAGGCGGTGCAATTGATTCGTCAGCAGGATAAACGGGTGAAAATTGAGGCTTCAGGGAATGTGACTTTGGAGACTATTCGCGCTGTTGCACAGACGGGTGTCGATTATATTTCTACGAGTGCGCCGATTACTCAGTCGAAGTGGTTGGATTTGAGTATGAGGATTGTAATTTAAATGTCATGAGGCGAATTATCTTACTGTAAAGCCGTTAGTCGTATTTTTGGAGGATTAAAAATCGAAATATAGCCATTTTTGAATTACCTCTCCATCAATATTGTCAATCTCTCGAATCAACAATCTAATCTTTACTTTCCTTTTAAGGCTCTTTGACGGTCACCTGATAAAAATCCAAATACTTTTGATAGTATAGGTGGTAACATCGGTCTTACTAAGGTTGGTAAATTATTCATAATTACTTCTTTAAATTTATTTAGAATACTCAAAGTTTCTTCAATCCAAGTAGGCTGTCTATTAACAATTTCCATATTTACAGAATGAATCTTATCTTCTAAATTTCCTCTTTCTTCATGATAGTAATTAAAATCATTATTACTTAACTTTCCTAAATTATGCCAATTATAAATATCACTTCCTAGTTTCTCAGTTATAGAAAAAATCTTAGAATGATGTTCTGATTTTTCCAACTCTTCAGTAGAATATTTATGAATTTCAAAAATCCAGAATCCTTGTTTTTGGTGTATCTTAGTCTGAATCAAATCGATTTCATTAAAGGCTTTTTTAAAAGCAACCTCAATTATTTTAGTAGTACTCATAAATATCTATGGGATAGAATAAATTATCTCAACAATGGATTAAAGAAAGTGCAGTAGATAACTGCTATAGTTAATGTTTTGACACATATTCACTTATTTTTCCATAGAAACATTACTGAGTTTATGTATATTAGTATTTAAGTAAAAATACTAAATACATTCCACTAGGTTTGGTCAAGCTACGATGTGAAATAAGAACAATGCGGGAAAAGCGATCGCCTTTCCCCCACCTCTAATAATCACCTAAGAATCATCGCAATGGTTACACAGCTACCATCTTCCACTCCAAAAGACATTATCTACCCTGACAGCGATGGACAGCCAATCGCAGACAATACTAAGCAGTTTGAATTAATTGTCTGGATTAAAAATAATTTAGAACTGCTGTTCGCTAATGACCCAAATGTGTTTGTCGCTGGTGATTTGTTGTGGTATCCGGTGGAAAATGACAATAAGCTCCGCCAAGCTCCGGATGTGATGGTAGTATTTGGTAGACAAAAAGGCTACCGAGGTTCTTATAAACAGTGGCTTGAAGACAAGATTCCCCCGCAAGTGGTATTTGAAATTTGGTCGCCTGGAAACCGGATTTCTCAAATGGCGAAGAAATTCGAGTTTTACGATCGCTACGGTGTGGAAGAATATTATTTGTACGAACCTGATGTAGTCGATTTGACAGGTTGGCAGCGTCGTAACTCACGATTAGAAGTGATTGACCAAATGGCTGGTTGGGTGAGTCCTCGATTGGGCGTGCGTTTTGAGTTGAGCGAGGAAGAACTAGAAATTTATCGTCCTGATGGCGATCGCTTTCTTACCCATTTGGAACTAGACCAACAACTACAACAAGAAAAAGAAAGAGCCGAACAACAACGCCAGCGAGCCGAACAAGCCGAAGCTCAGTTAGAAGCTCTACAGGCTCTACTAAAAGAACGGGGAATTAATCCAGAGCAATTGTGACGGAATTTTATTTGCAAATGTATTGTAATATTCCTCATCCTCAACTTGAGTAAGTGGTTTTTTAGAATCAAAGTAGGAGATAATTTTCCCAAAACACAGGGTGAATTCCATTGGTTCAACAACCAGAACTCCGGGAAACTTCGTTAATGCAATCAATCCAGCGTGTGCTGGTTAGTTTGAGTACTTACCGATGGACTTCGTTGGGAGCCTTGGTAAGTTTATTGCTGTTAACGATCGCTAACGCCGTTACTCCGCAACTATTTCGCTGGGGGATAGATCGAGGGATTACCGAAAAAAACTTACAAGTTGTGCTAATTAGCGCAGGCTGGATGGTAGTCGCGGCGATCGCTCGTGGTTTATTTAACTTCGGACAAAGCTATTTGGCAGAAGCGGCATCTCAGGGTGTAGCTTACGATCTACGAAACAAAATTTTCAGCAAAATTCAAAATCTCAGTTTTAGCTATCACGACCAAGCGCAGACTTCGCAACTGTTAACCCGCGTTACCAGTGACATTGAGCAAATCCGTACATTTGTTGGTACTAGCCTGATTCAGGTCATTGGTGGAGTTGTGACATTGGTCAGTATTGCAGTGATTTTACTGCTGATGAACTGGAAATTGGCACTGATTACTCTGACAGTAGTACCCCTAACCACATGGTTAATGGCGCAATTCGTCACCCGGAATAACAAGCTTTTTCGCCAAGTACAAGAGCAACTAAGCGACCTGAACGCTGTATTACAAGAGAATTTAATCGGAATACGGGTAGTGAAAGCCTTTGTAAGAGAGTCCACCGAAAGGTCGCGTTACACGACCTTGAATGATGGTCTAGTCAAGGCAAACATGAAGACCATTAGTGCAATTCGTAATACCTTTCCGTTTATCTTTTTGTTAAGTAATTTGGTAACGCTGGCAGTTTTCGCCTATGGGGGAGCGGAGGTAGTTGAAAATAGATTCTCCATTGGCGAACTAGTAGCGTTTAACTCCTACCTAGCGTTGATTCTCCAACCAATTTTGGTAATTGGATTTGCTGCACCAGCCATCGCTCAATCAGCTGCTTCAGCAGAACGAGTTTACGAAGTGGTGGACGCAGAGATAGAAATTCGCGATCGCCCTGATGCTATCCCCTTTGACACCTGCGGTGGTAGAATCACTTTTGAAAATGTTTCCTTTCGCTATCCGGGAGCAAGTGCCGAAACTCTCAAAGAAGTTTCCTTTGAAACCAAGCCCAATGAACTAATCGCCGTTCTAGGTATGACTGGTTCCGGAAAAAGCACAATTATGAACTTGATTGCCCGGTTTTATGATGTCACAAAGGGAGCGATTCGCATTGACGGACGGGATGTTAGAAGTTTCAACCTCAAAAGCCTCAGATCTCGTATCGGTATTGTCTTCCAGGAAACCACACTTTTCTCTGGGACAATTCGTGAAAATATTAGCTATGCAAAACCGAATGCAACCTTAGAAGAAGTGATTGAGGTGGCAAAAAGCGCACAAATACACGATTTCATCATTAGTCTGCCGGATGGCTACGAAACGCTTGTTGGGGAGCGTGGTGTGGGTTTGTCTGGTGGGCAAAAACAACGAATTGCCATCGCCCGTACCTTACTCACTGATTACAGTATTTTGATTTTGGACGATAGTACCTCTGCTGTAGATGCTAGAACTGCTGCCCAAATTCAAGCTGAGTTAGATGGTTTCATGCGCCAAAAAGCTTGTACAACCTTTGTAGTGGCTCAACGCATCAGCACTGTCAAGAATGCCGATCGCATTTTTGTTATGGACAAAGGGCGATTAGTAGCACAAGGTACTCACGAAGAATTGATGCAAAGTAGCCCGCTTTATGGTGTAATTTTGGAATCTCAGGTACAGCAAAAGGAGAACAAATGAGAACCACAGCTGCCGTTGTTGTATCCGAGGAACAAGCTAGTAAACAAACCTCCACCTTAGGGCGCTTTTTGCAATACCTAAAACCCTATCGTAAAGAGATCCCCATTGCGATCGGATTGGTTTTCATTGGTGCAGTTACCCAGGCAGTTGGGCCATTTTTTCTCGGCTGGTCGATTGATAACCTGATTGCTAAAGGAAATTTGCAGGGACTATTGCTGTTATTAGGGCTACTAGCGCTGAATTACGGAGTTGGTGTCTTAGCAATTCGGGGTCAAATTATCCGAGTCGGCTGGATTATGCAGCGATTGTTGGCTCAACTCAGGCAAGACATTTTCATTAAAATCCAAAGTTTACCCCTGAGCTTTTTTGACCGTAGCGAAGCAGGCGATTTAATGAGCCGCTTGCTGAATGATGTCAACACCGTGAATCAGGCATTTGGCCTGACGATCGCCCAAATGCTGGGTAATACTTTCAGTTTAATCGGCATTGTGATTGCAATGCTCTCAATTAACCTGCAACTTGGCTTGTTGAGCAACTTAGTAGTGCCACTGATGATTTTTACTACAGGCTTGTTTGCACGTTGGGCAAGAGCTAGATTTCGTGTGACGCGACAAACCATTGGGGAACTTTCCGCTAAGTTGGAAGAAGATATTGGTAGTGTGCGAGAAGCACAGGCATTTAATCGCGTACACCTCAACATTGCAGAATTCGAGATTCTTAACGCTGCCAATCGAGATGCTAACGTCCAGGCTGTGGCAATTACTTCCGCGTTTTTGCCATCCATCGATTTTCTCAACACATTAGCAACCGCAGGTGTGTTGGCTTATGGTGGTTATCTGGCGGTAACGGGAGGTGCAACGGTGGGTGTAGTGACATCTTTTTTACTTTATGTCCAGCAGTTCTTCCGTCCCATCCAAATTCTCAGCCAGTTTTATACCCAAGCTCAATCTGCATTCGCTGGATTAGAGCGAATCTTTCTGTTATTAGATGAACCGTCACAACTCAAAGATGCGCCTGATGCTAAGGAAATGCCACCAATTCAGGGCGAGGTAAAATTTGAGAATGTCAAATTTGGCTACAATCCAGACCAACTCGTTCTCAAAGGGGTAAATTTGCACGCTTACCCAGGGCAGATGATTGCGTTAGTAGGGGCGACGGGTTCAGGAAAAAGTACGATTATTAACTTGATTTTGCGCTTCTACGATGTGTCTGGAGGTGCAGTAAAAATTGATGATATTGATGTACGTAGTGTTACTCAAGCGAGTTTACGTCGTCAGATTGGTATCGTCCTACAAGATAATATTTTGTTCAGCGGTACTGTTGCCGAAAATATTGCCTTTGGCTGTCCCTATGCTACCCAAGCTGATATCGAAGGAGCTGCACAAGCAGCGAATGTCCATGAATTTATTACCTCATTACCACAGGGCTATACAACTCAATTAGGTGAAAAAGGTGCTCCCTTGAGTCAGGGACAACGACAACTGATCAGTATTGCTCGTGCGGTATTAATTAATCCCCGAATTCTCATCCTCGATGAAGCGACTAGCAGCATCGATACCCGTACAGAAGCGCTAGTGCAAAGTGCGATCGCCCGCTTGCTCCAAGGTCGTACAAGTTTCGTTATTGCCCACCGTCTCAGTACAGTTACTCAGGCAGATAAAGTATTAGTGATTCAACAGGGACAAATTGTAGAGCAGGGTACTCACACAGAACTCATCCATCAGCAAGGTGTCTATGCTAACCTTTATGCCCTGCAATTAGGTGCAGCAGACAGCGTAAAAGGGAGTGGAGGGAGATGAGGGAGACAAGGAAGAAAAATTGCTACCATGTGCCCTTGTTCTCTTCTCATGCCCCATACCCAATGACTAATTATGAAAGTTACACTTTATATTGCAACTAGTTTGGATGGCTATATTGCTCGCAGCAATGGAGGAATTGATTGGTTATCAATAGTTGAGACTCAAGAAGAAGACTATGGTTACGCTGCTTTCTACGAATCGATTGATGCTATTGTTTTGGGTAGCAAGACATATGAGTTAGGGCTGAGTTTTGACCAATGGCCTTATCCAGATAAGAAATCTTTCGTTTTCACCCAAAGGAATCTCAAATGCGATCGCCAGGATGTTGTATTTGTCTCTGACCCAGTGAATCGCGCATTAAAAAATATAGAGACAGAAGGCTTTAAAAATATCTGGTTAGTTGGTGGTGGAGCCTTAATAAATTCTTTTCTTAAGCACAGCTTAATTGACGAATATATTATTTCGATTATTCCAATTATTTTAGGTGAAGGTATACGCCTTTTCCCACCACCTACCCCTGAAGAAAAATTAGATTTTATTAACTCAAAACAATATCCAAGTGGATTAATTCAAATACATTATAGACGCAAACAAAACATTTAAATCTTTATAATTCATAATTCATAATTTATAGTAAATTGATGACTATCAGAGCCATCAAATCCTTTTGAATTACGAATTACGAATTACGAATTACGAATTAGTTAAAGAAGCTTGTCAACAGCATTAGTAAACTGTTCGTAAGGAGAAACTCCCACGATAGTCTCTGCTAAAACACCATCTTTAAAAATTAAAACCGCTGGAATACTGCGAAGACCAAATTTTTTGAAGAGTGGTTTGTTACTGTCAATGTCTACTTTAACGACTTTAACACGACCTTTGTATTCCTGGGCAAGTTGATCCATTAATGGACTAATCAGCCGACAGGGGCCACACCAAGTAGCAGTAAAGTCAACAACAACAACTTGCTCTTCACTTCCATTTAAAACAACATCAAACTCGCTTTCTTGAACGTAAACAACAGTGTGAGTATCAGTAGACATGTTTTAAGTCTCCAATCTAAAACTAAAATTTCATTACAAGTGTGACTATACAAACTATACTTTGTTATGTCTATTAGATTTATAAAATTCTTAGATTGGGAAATCTTCACAGGAGCGTTATTCGTACTGTTGCTCTTAGAGAAGGTAACGGAAAATCCTAGATGGCAACTAGCTATATTTTCTAATGCATTCGTTTAAGGTTTGAATAGTCAGGATGTACTGAAAAAAATAAGGCAAGGAGGCAATAAGTAATGGTTTATGAGTAATATTGCCTCTTTACCCTTACCTCACTATAGCTGTATATAATTTTACATAACTACTGGTAAATCAGCTTCCGCCGATCGCTCTTGTTCCATAGTTACTGCCTAGATATGTTGTTGCTAAAAGCAGCGATAGCTGAGTTGAGCTTGGTTAATGCACCCTATCTACTTGTGTAATTAAATGCTTTATATTACAATTTCAGGGTTTCTCCTGAGTAGATAGTCTTTTTTGGATCTGTATCCAATCAATCTTCAGAATAGGTTTATTTGAAGACACTTGTCTGTCTGTGAGAAGTTGAATTTCTCTTTCTAAAGCATTATTTCCTTGTCTAAAAAAGTCTTGAGAGCTAGATTGAACTAAGTCACGAGATAAATTTTGAGTTTGCCTTGGAGTCAGAGTAGGAATAGTTTGTTGAGCTTTGGCAGAAGTTTCAGCAGCCAGCAAAAAGGCTGCTGAAAAAACTAGAATTTTTAATTGTATACAAGGGATGAATTTGAGGCTGAACATAATTCAAACAGTTATGGTGTGAATTTTACGTATTATCAAACCATCTTGTTTGGGTCTGATGATACCTAAAATACAGCGATCGCCTAACCATTACCTCCTACAAATGGGTTAATTTATTTGCATGAGTTCGATCGAGAAATGGATGTTGGATTAAAGAACGTAGCTTGGTTCCCACAGGGTAACCCAACAATTGTAAATTGCTGATTCTGCTATATATTGACTCAGCGCTCGTTGCTCAGTTAGGGTTGAGAAGAATTAACTGTATTTTGTGTTTAATATTTACACCTTTACTATGTGGAGTTTTAATCATGTCGAGCGATGCAATTATTGAAACTGAATTATTAGAAAATCAAGTTGATAAGCAACACAAGCCCCGCCAAATTCTTGGTATGCAAGAATTAAGTGTTTTGAATCCCCGCTACAACTGGAACGGGCTGGTTCAATTGGCTGGACATTTAGCCGTTATGGGAGTTAGTGGATATGTGTGGGCAATGAATTTTGGCAATTGGTTGTTAGGAATACCAGCACTGGCAATCTACGGCTTTTGTATAGCTTCTATGTTCGCACCCATGCATGAATGCGTTCACAGAACAGCTTTTGCTAACAATCGATTGAATGATATTGTTGCTTGGTGTGCAGGTTTGCTTTCATTTTACAACAGCACATTTTTTCTGTATTACCACAACTGGCATCACCGCTATACTCGCGTTCCTGACAAAGATCCAGAACTAACCGATCCCAAACCAAGCAATTTAGGTAAATACTTATTGATAATTACTGGTTTACCTTGGTGGTTAGGCAAGATCCGTGGACATTTTCGGGCTGCTTTTGGTCAACTTGACGATTGCCCATTTGTGCCACAAACAGCACGAGCTGAAGTTATTCGTTCCACTCGCTGGCAATTAGGTGTTTATGCAGGGGCGATCGCTATCTCCATTGCAGCAGATCGTCCTTGGTTTTTCCTCTATTGGCTACTACCGTTGCTTGTGGGTCAACCAATTCTACGTTTTATTCTGCTGGCAGAACACACAGGCTGTACTCTTGATGCCAATCTGTTGACGAATACTCGTACAACGCTGACACTGTTTCCTGTACGATTTTTAATGTGGAATATGCCATTTCATGCAGAGCATCATTTGTACCCATCAATTCCGTTTCACGCTTTACCTACAGCTCATCAACAGTTGAGTTCCCACTTTATCCACATTGAACCAGGCTACATAAAAGTTAACCGGGATATTGTCAGCCAAGCAATTTTGAATTTTAGATTTTAGATTTTGCAAAAAGTTTGAGATAGGAAATGTGAATTAATCAACTTGGAATCCAGTAGAAATTGTAAATTATGAATTATGAATTCAAAATTATGAATTAGCATGACCAAGTATTTTCGTTCCAATGTTGATGCAATGGCTAGCTATGTTCCTGGTGAGCAGCCTCAACGTGGGACGCAGATTATTAAACTCAACAGTAATGAGAACCCCTATCCTCCCTCCCCTGCAGCATTAGCTGTACTGCAAAATATTGATGGAGAGTGGTTGCGACGGTATCCAGAACCTTTTGGAGAGGAATTTCGCCAAGCTGCTAGTAAAGTCTTAGGAGTTCCAAGTGATTGGATAATTGTGGGAAATGGCAGCGACGAATTGTTAAGTGTAGTGATTCGAGCCTGTGCAGAACCCGGACGCAAGGTAGTCTATCCAATGCCAACTTATGTGCTGTATCGCACATTATGTCAAATACAAGATGCAGATATTACTGAGTTATCCTACGGTGATGATTACAGTTTACCGCTTGAAGAATTGATTGCTGTCAATGGTTGTGTAACATTCATTGCCTCGCCTAATAGTCCATCGGGGCATGTGGTGGCAATGGATGACTTGCGAAAACTGGCTAGCCAGTTATCTGGAGTTTTAGTAATTGATGAAGCTTATGTAGATTTTACTGAAGAGAATGCGTTGGCTTTGGTAAAAGAATATGAAAATGTCATCATAATTCGGACACTTTCTAAAGGCTACTCGTTAGCTGGATTACGATTAGGATTTGGGGTAGCCAATCCCAAGCTGTTGCATGGATTGTTTAAAGTCAAAGATAGCTATAACATTGATGCGATCGCCTGTGCAATTGGCACCGCTGCAATTAATGACCAAGCTTATAAAAATGCCTGTGTGGCAAAAATTAAAGCATCGCGGACTAAGCTAGCAATAGACTTGAAAAAATTAGGCTTTCGGATTTGGGAATCCCAAACTAACTTTTTACTGACGCAACCACCAGCAGGAAACGCCGAATATCTTTATCAAAAACTCAAGGAACAAGGAATTTTAATCCGCTACTTTAAGCAGCCAGGACTAGAGGATAAATTACGCATCACTGTTGGGACTGATGAACAAAATCAGGCTTTAGTCGAGGCGCTGATTTATTTGTTAGAGACTGGAAGCCGATTATAGACATCGGTTGGCTCAAACAAAAAGGCGATCGCAACTTTGATCGCCTTTTCCTCTAATAAGTGATCTCTGCACTGACTTCATTGAAGAAGCCTGTGGTTCCGGTGTATTTGTTCATCGCCGCAAACAATAGGGGATTGCTGGCGATCGGCAATTGTTAAACTCTTCTGGCTGAATAGTTAACGTATATATCGCGCTCTGTAGGTAAAGACATCGTCGCCAAATTGATCTCTTCTTTTTCCTCTTACGAAGGTAACAGTCCAATCATCTTCCGTACTCGCATCGTCAGTTTCGGTAAAAATGTATCTTGCTTGTCCAAATGGTACTGGAAAGCTTTGTTGTCCCCCCGAAATAGTTTCAGCTTGACTAGGAGAAAGTTCCTCAACATTAGAAAAGTTAGTAATCATTTTGAGCGCTCCTTTGGTAGGAATGTATTAAATTTCCCAAAAGACAGAAGAGATTAACTCAAATTTCTCAAAAGTTGGTTGCTCTTGAATGAGCTAAATAGCTCTTCTTGTCTTTTTGTAGCTGCTCTAGGTTTTGTGAATTTTCTGAGTCTAACCCTCTTTCAAAAAACATTTCTGTTTCTCTACATTCATAGGAATGCGTAGACGCCGCATAGGCTTGTCGTCAGACATCGCTTTCCTGGAACGCTTCTGTCACTTTCGGAAAACAACAAACGAATATAGACTCTGGAGCTTTGATGTAACCAAAGTTTGAGGCTTTATCTTCTAACATAAATTAAAACTTTCAGCCAAATGGTGAAACACAAAGCTTCAAAAGGCTTTCAGAAATTTGGTTCTCCCGATCTAACAGAAGAAGGCTAAGATGATCTACTACTATTACCTAGAGCGAAGACTTGATGACAAGTATTTCCAAACTGAAAACGTACTTCTACCGTCTACTATTAGCAGTAGAAGTAAGCCAACCTCAAAAAACATAAAACAGACTAACTCCCTTCTCTATAAAGGAATAGAAGAATTTTCCTTACCTACAACGGGAGGAGTCTTTAGTTTAATTTGGTTAACTTATTTACGAGTATTGGAAAATTGGAATGGAATAGATAGTCTACTTGTTCGATTTATCCGATTGTTTTGCCCTGTTCTATCATTTCCGTCATCATTTCCATCCTTTATAGGAGGCCGACTAGGATCTTCTTGTCCTCCAGATAAAAGCTGCTGTTCTTCTGTGGTTAACTCCAGCAGTAAATCCAATGTACTGATTTGCTTTGACATAATTAATTACCTCACTTACTTGACAAGGTGACTATCACCTTCACTTGAATATAAGGAACTTTTGTCTTCAGTTCATAAGTCAAAAGGCGGAACTAGGTTCTATCTTTGTTCTACCTTTTGATATTTTCAAACAAAAAAGTTTTAACAAAAAATAGTGATTTACAAGACAAAGATTGAGTGATTAGTTGAATACAACGTGAGTTCGATTGCTCATATCCTAAGCTCAATCAAAAGAAAGACTTCATGCATCAAAGGTGTAAAGCGATGCAACAAAGGTGTAAGGCAATGCAACAAAGGTGTAAAGCAATGCAACAAAGGTGCAGGTCAAGAGACTTGTGTGTACACCGTAGCCCCAAGAGAGAGGGGCTGGGTGAGGGCAAAACTTTCTCACAAAGCGGGTTTCACGTTAAGTTGACACCAATGGCAAGGCCTTGCGCCCCTACGACAGATGTGGTTCAAATAGATGAAAACTGCTGTAATACAATAAAGGCGAGCTTAGAGGATGTTTGGAAAGTCAGTAGACCGAATATTTCTGCGATGCCTTCTCTACGAGAGGCTTTTCTTTGAGAGAGCTTCGATTCGCAAGAGCCTTAACCGTGAGCGACTTGTACCAACTTGTGGTGAGTGCAGTCGAAGTAGCGAACGCGAGTGCGTCTCGTAGAGAAGTCGAGGTCAGCCGAAGGGTCAACACTTCCCATTCCCTATGCCCAGTTAGTTACTACAACAATCTTGAACTTACTTTCACCAGACAAATCGTAGTCTAAAGAGCCGTAGTGTTGCAAAGACCACTCCTGCAAATCTTGAATTGCGCGGGCGAAAATATCATCCGGGATGTGCCAAGTATGGCGGTAAATTTTGTTTTTATGAGCATCAATCAATTTGCCCACAGTTAGTTCAGATTGCCATTTGGCTGCAACAACTGTTTCTAAATTTGCTTCTTGTTCGCGCAACTCAGCTAAAACCTCTTCTTCTGTTGCACCATAGCGGGGTAAAGGGTAGCCATAGCCAGCAATGATATCTTGCCAACGTTGCTGAAAATCAAACCTACCCTGATTCACATCCTCACTAACTTTGCTGTAATTCATATTACCGTGAGTGTAAAGATAAATTCCTCCCGGTTTGAGGACGCGGCGAATTTCTGCTAGTGCTTGCTTCCAAGCAGAAACCAAGTGAAATACATGAACTGTCAACGCCACATCAAATGAGTTGTCAGGAAATGGTAGAGAAGTTGCATCTCCCTTGATTGCTGTTAATTTATGAGACACTCCTTCTAGTTTTTGGTGCAACTCTGCCAACATCTTTTCTGAGATATCTACACCAGCGTAAGAATAACCTCTTTTGGCTATTGGCACAGCAATTCTACCTGTACCGATTCCAGTTTCAAAAAACTTAGTTTCTTCTGTGGCTGAAACTATATTCAAAATAGCGTCAGTAACTTGTTCAGTGACTCCAGTTGGTAGCCCTCGTGTTGCATCGTAAATATCAGATACACGGTCAAATGAAATTGTGGTAGTCATAATTTTTTATCCTTTATAGAAGGTTGTTGATAAAGACAAATAAAGTCTATTGACTAGATAAATTGCACTTTACCAAGTTTTTTTAGAGCAAAAAATAATGAAGTAATATGAAATGATTGTAGAAGGATACCGTTATCAATATCTTTAACTAACTTTTCCAGCGGCAACAGAATTACATCAATTTGTTCTGTAATATCTAGCTTTAAATTATCTACAAATTCTACATTTGTTGCTAAGAAACAATAGATGAGATTATTATGAGTTGATGAATTGGGTGATATTATACCAGTCTGAACAAAATTGTTGCTTGTATACCCTGATTCTTCCAATAATTCACGTTTTGCAGCTTCCATCGGGGAAGTATCTTCTAAATCCATAGAACCGCCTGGTAACTCTAAAACTGTTTTTTGTATCCCGTGGCGATATTGTTTGACTAAAACAACTTCCTCTTTTTTAGTGATTGCAACAACATTTACCCAAGTTGGATATTCAAAAACATAAAAAGGCTCGACTATTTTCCCGCCAGGCATTTGACAAGTATCAGCCCGCAGTGTTAGCCATTTATCTTGTACCAAATATTTAGAACTTAATAGAGTCCAATCAAACGAATCCATGTTAGTTAATAGTTAGAGTTTGTTACTGGCAAAAGTAATTATTTCTAATGAATTTAACTCAGGTAAAGGTAGTGCGATCGCCATTGGCTGTTCAAGCTGTCGCCAAAACGGAAATGGTTCTTGACCAGTACAATCAGCAATAAATAGGGTCATCACAGTCCCGTGAGAGACAATTATCACATCACCATCAGGAGTTTTGGCAAGAATATTTTTTATAGCTTGTTGGAAACGTTGAAAAGCTCTGGTTGCTGTTTCTAATCCCATGACTAGTTTATCTGGCGTAGCGAAAAATGCTTCTAAAGTTTCAAAAAACTTTTTTTCTTCTACGAAACCAAAATTGCTGCGATCGCATTCATGTAATCCTTCAACAATTTCCACAGCGAAATTAAATTTCTGGGCAATAATTTGGGCTGTCTCTATAGCTTTTGGTTCTCTACTGGTAGCTATTATTCCAGGCTGGAAATCTACTAATTTATCCGCTAATAAATGACAGCGTTGTTGTCCTTCTAATGACAAACGCCACTCTTTAGCAGGAAGATGTTCTATTTTTTCTGGAAGTGAATGTCTGACTAGAATTAATCTTTGCAAACTGTTGTTGGTGAAAGTAAATTTGGTTTGTAATTCAATAAATGCGCGTTGCTAGAATCACTGCATGTCTGGCAGTAACTCGAATTTCCGTAGCAATAATATGAGGATCTTTCAACCAGAATTCCCTTACTGGATCTGTGCGTCCTTGCCACTCTGGTGGCCAGTATTCTTCTGGTGTCAGGTCATCTAGTATAATTAAACCTCCAACTTTTAAAGCATTTATTAATATCTTAGGTTCGGCAACTTTTGCGTTTCCCCCATCAGCAAATAACAAATCAAAAGGAGCATAGTCAAGTAAATCGTGCCAATCGCCTTGAAGTACCCGTACATTAGGCTTATGTGCAAATAACTGTTGCACAAGTGTGGCACGATCGCCATCGCTCTCTATGGTAATAAATGTACTATCTGGGTGTAATGCACTCACAATCCAAGCAGCGCCAAATCCGCAACCAGTACCAATCTCAGCAATTTGACCCTGTGTGATGTGGTTCGTGAGGACTTGCAACAAACGGCCAACTTCTGGAAGCGAGGATTCAGAAAATCCGAGTTGTGCAGCCACCACTTGAGCCTGTTGTACTAATGGTGGAATAGAAGCGATCGCACTATAACTCATCATTACTCCTTCACCAAAACTTCGCGTAGCATCACAGCTAAATCCTGCAATGCACTTTCGCCATCTCCAACAAATGTCGTTCCGTGCATTGTTGCTAGGGTACACGGTTGGAGTGCAGCTAACTCTTTGAGAATGCGATCCGTATGTGTTGTGTATGGTATGTAATTAGGAAAGGGACTTGCTTCATAATTAGCTATTGTTTGACGCGATCGCTCAATCACATCAGACTCAGTTATTGGCTCTAAATCTCCAAATTGATGAAATAAATCCGAGCAAAACAGTGTTTTATTGGTAGTTTCAAAGAATAATCCTGCATCCCAACCGTGAGGAACTTGTGGTGTGTGGTAAAACTGAAAACTATATTTACCAGTGTTTAAAACTTCAGCGTTTTGCATACTCTTCGATGGACGAATTGCAAAATCATCTATGTTCACAAAGGTCGCCAAAGGACTACAAACTGTCTGAGCATTTGGCGCAATAGCCAGCCACTCATTGAGAGAACCACATTCGTCTGCTTCAAAATGACTAAAACTAATCCAGCGAATTTTTGATGGTTCAAGAATCTTTTCCACTGCATCACTTACTAGTGGAAACATCGCCTTGAGTCCCGTATGAAATAATAATGGTTCTTCGTCCTTGACTAAAAACTGGATAAATTGTAGGTCTGCGTTTGAATCATAGGTTGAGATGCGATAAATATCCGAGGCAATTTCAGTAATAGTTGTCATAATTTTAAAATTTACGCAGGTAACAAAGAAACGTGTGCTGAAACTACTTTCCATCCTTCAGTAAATCTATACCAAGTCTGGCTTTGTCGCCCGAAACGCTCTACACCATCAATAAGGCGGCGAAACTCTAAAGTGACGGTTGCTGTATCTTTTCCAAACGTAACAACTTTCAGATTTGAAATTTCTCGCTCTATTTTTGGATTTGGTCGAGAGGCGCGAAAGTTGCGGATTTCATCGCTACCATAGAGATTTTCTGTTACTCCAAATCGCACTACTTCAGGCGCATCCCAAAACAATTTATCCATTACTTCTAAATTGTTATTAGAAAGTGCTTCCTCATATTGAAGATATAAATCAGTCACTTCAGCTACAATGCCAGGATCGTTTACTGTGGTCATTGTTGTTACCAGTTTTTGGTTGTATCACTAATGATGAACTTTTTGGCGAACCAAATCACGGAAGTTGGAGACTTGTTGCATAAACAATAGTGACGCTACAACACAAACACTAGCAGCAAGAATGACACTATTGGTAGCACCGATGTAACTTGCCAGTGCGCCGCCAATGAGATTACCTATAGGTACTGCACCTGTAGAAGTCATAACGTAAACTCCTGTGATTTGCCCGCGATTTTCATCAGTGACTAATAATTGAAGCAAAGTGCGTCCGGTAATTATCTGCAAAATAAATCCGAAACCAGCCGCCAACAATGAAAGCAACGAAAGCCATAACACACGAGATAAGGCAAAAATAATCAGGCTCAACCCCATAAAACCTATTCCGAATGCCAAAACTTTTCCCAATTCAGATACATTTTTTTGCTTACTTAAGTAGATACCACCAGCCAAGGTTCCCAAACTGGAAGCTGTCATTAAGAAGCCGAAGGTATTAGATCCGCCTTGTAAAATTTCTTGAGCAAAAATAGGCCCCAACGCCAGGTAAAATCCCCAAACACAGCAAACTAGAAATGAACCAATCAACACGGTTCGGATTGGTAAGAACCCCATAGCATACTTGAAACTAGCTTTTAATTCTTCTAAAGGTTTGCGTTTGGAAAAGATCGCTTTTTTAGGAGCAAGCCGAATCGCCAAAAGAGCAATAATTACAGCAATGTAACTAATGCTATCGATGAGAAAGCACAGTCCTGCTCCCAGCACTCCAATTAATATACCTGCGATCGCGGGCCCAAGCATAGTAGTAACACTAACAAGGGATGAGTAGAGAGCGAAGGCATTACCGAGATTTTCCTTACCCACCGTTTCTGGTACAAAAGCTTGGCGAGTCGGAATATCAAAGGCATTGATTGTCCCTAGCAGTACACCCAAAAATGCAATCTGCCAAACGTTAATACTACCGCTCAAAGCCAGCCATGCTAAAGCCAAAGACCGAAGCATTCCTAGAATTTGGGCAACTAGGAGAATTTGCTGACGGTTCCAGCGATCGGCGACAATACCACCTAGAGGAATTAAAATAAGTGTGGGAATTTGACTGGCAAAGCCTACCAAACCAAGCAACCAAGCAGAATCCGTCAGGCGATATACCAGCCAACTAGTAGCCACTTGTGTCATCGACGTACCAATCAGAGAAATTGCCTGACCTATGTAGAACAGGCGAAAATTTCTCGAATCAAAAGCAATAAGCATAAGGATTGGGGAATTCAATTTTGGATTTTGGATTTTGGATTGGAATTTAATCTAAAATCTAAAATTCTATAGTCTAACCACTAACAAAAAAGTAAATGGTCATGGTGAAGGCAACAACCAAAACAAATTTCCGAATTAATTGGGGTTCAAGTTTACGGGCATAGTGAGCGCTTAAATAACCACCTAAAGAACCACCCACTGCCATTAAAATCGCTTGATGCCAAGCAATTACACCAGCAAAAATAAAGGGAATAATTGCTATTCCATTGATACAACTGCCTAAAAATGTTTTAAAGGCATTCATTGTATGAATACTTTTGATACCTAAAAATGATAAAGTTGCCAGCATTAATATTCCTAGACCTGCTCCGAAGAAACCGCCATAAATTGCGATCGCTAATTGAGCTAGCACTAAATTAAATAAAGGTACAGAGTCCGGTGATGATTTTTGACTTTGAAGTTGCAACCAACCTCTTAGATAATCGCCAAAGGTAAATACTAATGTTGCTAGTAGTAGTAAATAGGGAATCAGCTTTTTAAACACATCTGACGATGTATATAATAAAGCCACAGAGCCAATGATTCCACCAATAAAACTAACGCCACATAAAAGCAAGAAAACTTCTCGTTTGATGCCTAAATCTTTCCGGTAGGCTCCGGCACTGGCTAAAGATGCTACCCAAATAGCAGTATTATTTGTAGCATTAGCCGCGATGGGTGGTACACCCGTAAATATCAGTGCTGGAAAAGTAATAAAGCTTCCACCACCTGCTACAGCATTCAGTCCGCCTGCAATAAAAGCGGTACTGAACAAAAGTAAGCTATGGAGAAACGTTAAAGATGGCGGCATTATTTTGAGTGATAAATTACAAATTAGGAATTATAAGTCCTAGAATATTTTCTGGACAATGAGCTATAAAATCAGCACCATGAGTCTCTAATTCTTCCTCAGTTCCATAGCCGTAGGTGACACCAATTGCAGCAATATGATTCCGCTTGGCTCCAATCATGTCGTGTTTGCGTTAGCGAAGCTTAACGAAGTTATCGCCAACCATTACCACACTAGAAGGCGAAAGGTTTTCTGTGAGTAAAATGTGAGAAATCAAATCAGCTTTTGCACTCCGAGTGCCATCAAAATCACTACCATAAATGCCATCAAAAAGCAAGGATAAAGAAAAATATTCAACAATCCGTGTGGCGTAAATATGTGGTTTTGAAGTTGCAACAAAAGTTTTATAGCCAGCAACACGAATCGCCTTTAAAGCTTCTGTAATCGGGAGCATGTCAACTTTGTTAGAACATATGAACTAGTGAGTGGTGGCAAAATCAATGAAAATAGAGGAAGGAATCAATCCTTACTCAACAATGAAACCAGCCAATCAGAAAAAACTCCAGAAACATCTCCAAGCCGTAGC
>JAVRCH010000150.1:0-6272 GCA_034530795.1 Nostoc sp. DedQUE12a | reverse complement strand
TAACAAGAGTTGGGAGTGAGGAGTTAGGAGTTAGGAGTCGAGAGTGAGGAGTTGAGAATTAGGAGTTAGAAGTAAAAATTCATAACTTATAACTCATAACTCATAACTCTTAACTCATAACTCCTAACTCCTAACTTTATTCATTTTCCCAGTTCTTGCGATCGCTGTGTGGCAGCTTTTACTGCTTCAATTAAAGCTGAGCGAAATCCTGCCTTTTCGAGTTGAGCAATCCCGGCGATTGTTGTACCACCTGGACTGGTAACGCGATCTTTGAGTTCTGCTGGGTGCATTTTGGTTTCCTGCAACAGTTTTGCTGTTCCCAGTACTGTTTGCAAGGCAAGTTGATTGGCAATAACTCTGGGTAAACCTGCGGCTACTCCGCCATCAGCAAGTGCTTCTACCAAAAGCGCCACGTAAGCCGGCCCGCTACCAGATAATCCTGTAACTGCGTCCATCAGAACTTCTGAAACTTCTACGACTTCGCCCACAGCAGAGAAAACTTGATGTGCTATTTGGTGATGCTTCTGGTTGGTGTATGCACCCGAACAAATCGCTGTAACTCCTGCTCCCACCGTTGCTGGAGTGTTGGGCATTGCTCTGATTACTGGCAATTGCACAAATGCAGCTTCTAACTGACTTAAAGGTACGCCCGCTAAGATGGAAATAATCAATGGTGGGTGTTGTATATTCAGAATATCAATATCAGCTAATTCTTGAGCGATAGTACTAAATACCTGTGGTTTCACTGCCAAAAACACTACTTCTTTTGCTTGGGTGAAAACCTGGCTACTATCAGTTGTAACAGCGACATTATAGTGCTGTTTTAAAAATTCCTGGCGTGAGGGTAGCGGTTCGCTAACTATGACTTCTGAAGATTGATAAATTCCAAGCGCGATAAGGCGGGATAACAGCGATTCTCCCATTACCCCACCACCAATTAAGCCAAATTTAATAGTCATTAGTCATTAGTCATTAGTCATTAGTCATTAGTCATTTGTCATCGTCGGTCATTTGTCATTCGTCATTAGTTTATTGTTAACTAATAAAGGACAAAGCGCAAAGTCTTGGTGGAGGTTTGCGACCATCAAAGGCCACTTGCTTTCAGTTGGGAAACCCGTCCAAGGCAGTGGCTTAACTTTGTAGGAGAGGACAAAAGACTAATTTAAATTTATTGTGCCATCCGGTTAGGTTCGTTGCCCCAAGTTTGATTTGTAGATGAAGAACCTGCGGGACGAGAAGGACGGGCTGGTGGTTGTGGTACTTCATGAAGAACTCCACCTTGGGTACTAACTTGTACACAGCTTGGCGTAAACAAAAAGATGCTCTCACCGATGCGCTCTTGATGTCCATCCAAAGCGTAAGTACCACCTGCGACAAAATCTACTGCTCGTTGAGCTTGATCTGGATCCATGATTGTCAGGTTTAATACCACTGACTTGCGTTCTCGCAGCGCTTGAATTGCCTGAGGCATTTCTTCAAAGGTGCGTGGTTCGAGTACTAAAACTTCCGAAATTCCGTTAATTGCTCCTGGCATACCAATCACATTCCCCATTGGCTTTGACCCTGCTGCTGCTATCTCTTCTCCCATTGTAGGCACTGGTTCCCGCCAACGTCGATTTTGAGTTGCTGGGGCTTCTTGTGGCACTGGTTGGGGATTTTCTTGCTGATACAGATTTTGGTAATTATTGTCTGTATCTGGTTCTTCTTCGTAATACTCGTATTCCACTTGCTCATTTAGACCTACGAAGTCCCTGAGTTTGGAAAATATGTTGTTCATTTTGTACTCTCCTGGTGCGAATAGTCGGTATTGACTTGGCTTAAAGGATTAATTTAGCCATCTGCGTAAGTGCAGCCCGCCGTAGGCATCGCTACATTGGTGGATACTTCAGCAAATATATTGCTATTTGTAGCCTATACTACGGGCTTTGGCGATGAACGGACACTTTTAGCAAGGCCTGTACATCGCCTAAACACAATAATGAGTCAAGATTATATCCTAAGGTTTGTCCAAAGGAAAGTTCTTTTACCCGAATTTTACTTGGCGATTGCTCTTGTCAATACTATATCCTTTGTTTCCAATTGCACCAGTCTGTTACAAAATTGTTGTCATCAAATCCCGATCTTTTAATTAATACTCAAGAACAAGCTTGACACTAGTATGCTAGAGGCGATCGCCAAATAAGATCGTTCCCAATCGTACCATCGTCGCGCCTGCTTGCACTGCCAGTTCGTAGTCGCCTGACATACCCATAGACAACTGCTGCATTTTAATGTGCGGCCAGTTTTGCTGTTGGATTTCTTTTGCCAGTTCGCGACATCGATGAAACACACTCAGAATTTCGGCATCAGCCAATCCTGAAGGCGGAATTGTCATCAAACCTTGAATTTGTAAAGTTTTGCATTGATTGAGAGCGGGTAGATCGGATAAAAGTTCTGGTACACTCCAACCCGACTTGTTAGGATCGGGGAGAATTTTCACTTGCAAGCAAACTTGGGGACTCACTCCTAGCTGTTGCGCCAATTGTTCTAAGCGCACTGCCAGCTTTAAATTATCTACGGAATGAATCCAGTGGAATTGTTCAATGGCTTTTTTGGCTTTATTGCTTTGCAAATGTCCAATAAAGTGCCAAGTAATATCCGGTAAGTCTTGCAACTGGGCTTGTTTAATGGTGGCTTCTTGGATACGGCTCTCTCCAAAATCACGAATTCCTGCGGCATAGGCATAGCGAATCGCCTCAGCAGGAACTTGCTTGCTAACACCAATCAATCTGACTGAAGTTGGTAGCGAGGAACGAATGGTAACAATACGTTCGTAAATCGAACTGTTCATTGGAAGGTGCGTTGGAAAACACTCTGAAGCTGATCGTACTCCTGAGATTGCCCAGTGCGACGCAGAGTACGTAAGCGATTTTCCAACATCATTCTAGCTTCAGTCCGTCCGATAGGCTGGAACTTAACACCTTTAATGTCATTTGCCACCAAAAAAAATAAACGCTGAGCATAAAGTGTAGTGAATAGATCCTGGTTCTCATCAACCATACAGATCTTGTAAAGTAAACCCCAAGTTGGATGATTTATGTAAGTTTCTGCGTTTTCTGGATTCATTGAATAGTCAAGGTGGGAGATATGTATGTGCTTTCGCAGTTCATTCCAAACATTCAGACGATAATACCAACATTCGCCAGAATATTTTCTTAAAATGCGAAACTATGGTTTTGAAGACCTTGATCTAGTTTTTAATCAGCTTCTTAAGCTAGCGGTAGTGAGGCGGAAGTTGTTAAAAGCTTGGCCTGGCAAGGGAAAACACCCGATAAACTTCCCAGATGCTCCCAGGCCAACTTTCTAACTTCTTTCCATACTGCCACAACTGTTGCTTAATGGAGCAAAATAACTTGTGTGAATGGGGAGATGAGGGGGATGAGGGAGATGAAGGGCAAAGGGGAAAATTTCTAACTCATGCCTGTTGTGCAATTTTTCTTGTAAATCATCGAGTTCAGCGCGATCGCTTGCGGCTAACCAAAGAATTTGTTCAGCGCGAACTAAAACAGGAAAACAATCTGGTTTGTACCAAAAACCTACGATAAATGGTAGGGGATCAATTTTTGTAGCGGGTAGCTGTTCAATTTACCATATGACATCATGGCCTTTCGATTTTCAAGGGTGGCAAATTAGACTTTAGTTCCTACAGCTAGCCGTATTCCCCAGAATAAGACTAAAGTTGCAATAGCAAGCCAGTCAAGGCCTTTTAATCGTAAGTCGTGCCACTGGACTCGATGTTCGTTGGGACTGGTAAAACCCCGCACCATCATTGCATTCGCCATTTGTTCGGCTCGTAAGAGGAGATTATCTAACAATCTCTCTGCTACTGTCATCCAAACTTTAAATACTCCTTTTAATCCCAGTTTTTTCCAATTGATTGCCCTTGTCATTACAGAACGAAATAAGTTTTGTACTTCTTCTAAAACTAAGGGAATAAAGCGCAAAGATAAAGTTAAAGTTAAAGCAATTTCTGTAACAGGCAACTTCAAACGCCGTAGGGGCTGCATTAAGCTTTCTATGCCAGATGTGATTTCTTCTGGTGCGGTTGTCAGTAGATAGAGATTGGTGCTGTAAATCACGGTAAATATAATCGAACTCAGACTAACTCCCAAATCCAAAGAACGGCGAGTTACTCTGACTGGGCCTTTATGAAATAGGACGTAGCTGTATTTTTGCCCATCGCTTGTTTGTTCTTGAGCTACATTATTGGAGTTTGCTGGCTGGCTTAATGTTTGTTCATTAGCTGGCAGGCGTGGCTGATAATCTACACCCATTGCATCGGGACTGATGGCGGCGATCGCTAAGACGAAAAATGATAGCATTAACAGCCAACCCATTTGTTGCCGCCATACTCTTCGGGGAATTTTTGCAAATAGGGTAGCAACTATCAATATTACCACCAACAGCACCCGCCATAAGTTGTTGGCTAATACATAGCTGGTTAAAAAACTCATCAACCAGGCAAACTTGACTCGCGGATCGATTTTATGCAACCAAGTTTGGGGTTGTTCTAAATAAAGTCCGAGTGGTAGCGATCGCAGTAAATCCATTTTAAAGTTAGGAGTTAAGAATTAGGAGTTAGGAGTTTTAACTTTAAGTTATAACTTTCACGTTGCATTACTATCAAACTCAAGTCCATAGGGTTCTATAGTTAGCAATTTTGGCTTTAACTCATAACTCCTAACTTGATTAAACGCGTGTATCAAACTCAAGTGGATAGGGTTGTATAGTTAGCAATTTTGCTTTAACTCACAACTCCTAACTCATAACTCCTAACTTGATTAAACGCGTGTTGCTCGATTAACACTACCACTTTCAACATCACGAACTTTTTTACTCCGCCAAAGCAAACGAATGGGGCTACCTTTGAATCCTAGCTGTTCCCGGAATTGGCGCTCAATGTAGCGGCGGTAGTTATCGTTAAAGCGTTTGGCGTCGTTGACAAATAAGGCGATGGTTGGCGGTTGGCTACTAACTTGTGTACCGTAATAAATCTTGCCCTGACGCCCACTGCGGGATGCTGGCGGTGAATGCCAACTTACAGCATCTGTTAATACTTCATTAATCACTGATGTGCTGACTCGGCGTTTGTGAGATTCCGCCGCCGTGTTCACTAAATCTAGAATCTTTTCTACCCGTTGTCCTGACAACGCACTCACAAAGATTGTTTCTGCCCATTCGGTAAAATGTAACCGCGCTTGCAGACTTTTTTCGTAGTCGTAGATTGTGTAAGAGTCTTTTTCTACAGCATCCCACTTATTAACTACGATGATGCAAGCTCGACCTTCGTCAATAATCCGCCCAGCTAATTTTTGGTCTTGCTCTGTGACTCCATCGAGGGCATCTAGTACTAATAAAACCACGTCAGCGCGGCGAATTGCTTTGAAAGCGCGGTTAATACTAAAAAATTCTGTACCGTATTCTATTTGTTTCTTTTTGCGAATGCCGGCGGTGTCAATCAAGCGATAGGTTTGCCCGTCTCGTTCAACAACGGTATCAATTGCATCACGGGTTGTACCAGAAATCGGGCTGACAATTGCTCTTTCTTCGCCAACAAAAGCATTGAGTAAACTAGATTTGCCCACGTTTGGCCGTCCCACAATTGCAACTTTGATTTCGTTACTTTCTGGGATTTCTCCAACAACAGGTATGTGATTAATTAACTCATCAAGTAATTCGCCAGTACCACTGCCATGAATGGCTGAGATGGCATAAGGTTCGCCCAATCCCAATTCCCAGAATTCAGCAGCTTGGATTAAGCCTTGTTCTGGAGATTCACATTTATTGACAGCTAAGAGCACAGGTACGGGTTGTTGGCGCAACCAACTAGCGATTTCTTGGTCTGCGGATGTGGGGCCTGTTTGACCATCGACTACAAAAATAGCAGCACTCGCTTCAGAGAGGGCTGTCATTGCCTGTTGGCGAATCAGTGGTAAAAATTCCGTATCATCATTAAAAACTAAACCACCAGTGTCTACCACTAAAAATTCCCGATCGCGCCAGTAAGCATCCATATAAGTGCGATCGCGTGTCACCCCTGGTTCATCATGGACAATCGCCGTTTGTTCCCCGGCGAGACGATTAACCAGGGTTGATTTGCCCACATTTGGGCGTCCGATAATAGCAACAATTGGCAGTCCCATAAAACCAGGGTAAGTGAGAGACGTAGTATATCACATACTTACTATTATATTAGCGAGGGGAAAGGGGAAAGGGCGAAGGGGGAAGGGGCA
>JAVRCH010000149.1:0-13133 GCA_034530795.1 Nostoc sp. DedQUE12a | reverse complement strand
ATTTGTAAATTTAAAATAAATCCTGGTAAAACATCTTCTCCTGATAATTCTTGTGGAGTTGTTAATATTTCCACTGGTTGACCAAGACGATAAATTTCTACTTGCCGCATTTTAGGATTAATTAACCAGCCTAATTTAACTTTATTATCGATATATTCCTGCATTTTCTCTTGGGTTTCTCGCAAACTATCGCTGGGTGACATTAACTCTAAAACAAAATCTGGTGCAATTGGCGGGAATTTTTCTTTTTGTTCAGGTGTAAGTGCATCCCATCGTTCTTTTTTAATCCAAGCAACATCAGGAGAACGATTAGCACCCTTGGGCAATTTAAAGCAGGTAGAAGAATCGAAGCAAATTCCTAGTTGAGTTTGACGATTCCAAATTCCAAACTCAACAGAGATTTCAAAATTACGATTTCCAGTTTCTCCGCCTGTGGGTGACATGATAAGAAGTTCTCCGGCTGCATTGCGTTCAAATTTGATTTCAGGGTTTTCCCGACAGAGCTGATAAAATTGGTTGTCGGTGAGTTGGATGATGGAGTTTAATTTTATGGCGATCGCTGTCATAATAACTAGCCTCAGAATAGTATCAAATTTAACTAAATTATTCGATCGTTTATTATTCAAATTAACTTATTTAATATAGTTTGAGCTATTTTTCAGTTAACCTGCTTTAATACAAAATAGCTACTGTATCGCGTACCTGCTATGTCCGCCGACAATCTGACACCAGAAAAACGTACATTGATATCCCAATGTCGAGAAAAATGGCAACATATTGGACTATCGACCGAACGCATCAATCAACAACACGCTACAAATGCAGTTCGAGCAATATATACTGCACTCGAACTCACTGAACCTGAAATAATTATCGTTGATAGTCCTAACACTGCGATCGCTTACATCTGGAATTTAATCAAAGATGGTTCCGAGACAATCCTCGATGATGTCATAGATAGTTCCTACTGGAGTAAAATTTACAGTAATTTGCACTCACATTTGCTCGTGCGAGTACCTGTTGATTTACAAAAAAATTTACATTCATTGTTTGAAAATCATCTGGCAAAAGACTATGCCAAATTACTCCAAGAACAGCTAGAAATACAATGGGAAGATGTTTTCGAGGAACATTTTGGCAAACGCAATCGCAAATTAATTAAAAATATATTCTCTGGCTGCCACAAACCTGAAACTTTAATTGCAGGATCTAGTTATTTTGAATTTTGTATTCATAGTTTCAAATACCATCAATTTGAAAACCAATTATTAGTTTTAGAAGACTTTGTTAAAAATTGCGGCTGGACTTTCTTCTTTAAGAATATCGCCATTATTTCCAACCATGCCACCTCAATTAATATTGATAGCGACAACCATCTCCACGGCGAAGATTCACCTGCCGTAGCCTTTGCAGATGGGTATAGCCTGAATGCACATCACGGGAAAATAACCCTACAACGTAACCGTAAACTCGACGATATCGCCTGGACAAAGATATTTGAAAAAATGAAGGCAGTCGAAATTGACTCTTGGGAAGAATACAAGTTGTTACATACCGTTGAAGAAGGAAATAATGTCCGCCCTCAGCAGTTCCTCAAAGTAACAAATCCGAATACGGGAGAAGTGCAAGTTTTTGGAGTGTCTATGCGGTTCACATCTGCTATTGAGGCAGCACGCTGGGTAAACCGACGTAAAAATGAGCAATTATGAATGACAATAAGCTGTTTAACATCTAGTTTGTCTATCTAAATTTAATGAAGCTTATGACCACAAACGCTGTATTGGATAAGCATCAAATATTGTATCAGCACTTAACACAGGTATGTTTTCCACTATTGCTTGAGCAATCAACATTCTGTCAAATGGGTCACGATGATGTAATGGAATTTGGGAAACAGCTAAAATATGCTCTATTTTGATATTTACTAATTGAATACCATTCATTATTATTTGTTGTTCGACAAACTCAGAAAAATTCAAATTAAAGCTGAGTTTGCCAATACTGTGCTTAATTGCCATTTCCCATACACTAGCAATACTTAAGCAATTATCATTATTTTCAATTTGGTTTCGCAAGTTATTACTAATTCTTGGGTCGCCCATAATAAACCAAATAAAGGCATGAGTATCCAGTAATTGTTGCATTACATATACTCCTGAAAATCTTCCAGAGGCGCATCAAAATCATCAGCAATTGTCACTATACCCTTGGCGCTCCCAAATTTAGGACGGCGTTTAACTGGCTCTACAGGCATTAACTTAACCACAGGTTTATTATCTTTGATAATGATAATTTCCTCACCATTAAGTGCTGCTTCAATAAAGTCACCTAAGTGTTGAGACGCTTCTGATAAAGTAATTTGCTGCATAGAAATCACCTTTTAATGATTAAAAATAATGGCAAAATCCACTATTAGTAGCATAAACCAATTGTATCAAGATATCTTGGCAATGAATTTCAGAGTTAAGCGTTGGCGTAGCCCGCCGCAGGCATCGCTCTTTGATGCCATTTTTGAAGATTAGCTGTGCGGATCGCTTAATTATAAAAACTCATTGCCACCAAAGCAATCTTTGAGTGTTGCGTTGGCTAGCAAATACCGCAGGCATCGCTCTTTAATGGCATTTTTTCAGATTAGATGTTCTGATAAGCCGCTTTCAAATGCGAATATAGACATTTTTAACCGCATCATGGTTATATCTTTTGCTGGCATTTTCTCTTTAGTAATCCAGACAAAATAACTATTGAGGCTTTATATCCTTTAACATAAATGGTAGTTTATATTCCGGCAAGTCCCTAGCTGGTTTTGCTGGTAAACCAAGCTTGGCACGAAAATCATCATCGTATTTTGCATACTCCCAATACATAGCAGATTTAACTTGCTCAGGAGTCAGGTTTCTGACACTGTTAAGGTTAGCTCCCCAGAGGTCGGCATTTGTGAGGTCGGCATTTGTAAGGTCAGCATTTGTAAGGTTGGCATTCGTGAGGTCGGCATTTGTGAGGTTGGCATATCTGAGGTAGGCATTTGTGAGGTTAGTATTTGTGAGGTTAGCCTTTGTGAGGTCGGCACTACCAAGGTAAGTGCGGTTAAGATCGGCAAAGCTAAGATTGGCATCTTTGAGCTTGACATCACTGAAGTTGGCATTACTAAGATTGGCATTGATGAGGTTAGCACTTTCGAGGTTGGTACTAAAGTAGAAAGCTCTGCGGTTGGCATAGCTGAGATTGGCACTATTGAGGTTGGTATAACTGAGGTTGGTATAACTGAGGTTGGCATTGATAAGGTTGGCATAGCTGAGGTTGGCATTGTTGAAGTTGGCATTGTTGAAGTTGGCATAGCGAAGAATGGTATCACTGAAATCTTTGTTAGCTAGACTTTCACCAGCTTTTACCAGCTTTTCGAGTGCTTGAATTCTTGCGTCACTGAACTTTTTTCCCTTAGCAGCATCAACTATCTGCCAAGATTCACTGATCGTAATCTTTCTTTCAACTGCAATGCTTAAAACTACTGACACACTCAGGGGAATAATTAAGAAAAAACCAATAGACTTAAAGCGATTATTACGTCTTTCTATATCACTTGCTTGAATAAACTCTTCAGCCTGTTCAGATAATCTCAAACTCTCAATTTGTTCTTTCTGAAAACCTCTCGCCTCTGTCAAACGTTTCCCTTGAAGTAGATAATCTTTCACCTTTCCTCTATCTCGCCATTCAATAGCTGCCGCTTCAATTTTTCGCTTTTGTCGCAGTATGTCCCGACTTTCCTCAATCCATTTGCGTAATAGCAACCAATGGCGAATCAGTGCTTCATGTGCCACATCTATCACAGCAATTTGATTAGATAAGGTACTCGTGACAACTAGCTTTTCATCAGCTAACCGTTGAATTACCTTATTAATCAAAGCTTCTGAATACTGCGAAGAAACTAAATCTCCTTGCACAACCTGTCTGCGCGTATCTTCTGTTCCTTCTCCCAACTGCGTCAATTCTAAAAAAATCCGCTTTGTTGCTTGCTGTTCCTCAAGTGATAATGACTCATAAACTTCTGTAGCGCGTGTTTGCAGGGTTCCCCTGACTCCACCTAGTTTGCTATACGCACTCAAGGTTAAGCGTTCTTCTGTTCTTTGCTGCCATAGTTCTGTCAGCGTGTACTGCAACAACGGTAAACTCCCCGGTGAATTTTCTACATCTGCAATCATTTGAGAGACTAATTCCGGTTCTACTGCTAAGTTCACCTGTTGGGCAGGTTTGATAATTGCTGTTTCTAATTCCTCCCGATTCATCGGTGTTACTGTTACTAAATGCTCTTGAATTTTCTTAGCTAGTCCGCCATATTCTTGTTCCAAACATTTGCCAAAAAAATCTGCCCGCATTGTAATTATGAGGCAGATTTTATTATCATCCCGTTGCAAAGCACCTAGCAGATATTGAAAAAACTGCTGTCGTTTTGTAATGTCTTGACATTGAGTAAAAGCTTCTTCAAACTGGTCTACCACTAATACGAAGCGCTGAGTTTGACTAGCAGTAATTAACTGTCCTAAACCAACTGCGCCTTTAGCTATTAATTCTTCTGCTTTTGCTAATTGTGATGCGCGTTCAATATCTGATAATTCTGATTCTACAAATGCCAGTGCTAAATTTTGTAAGGGGTTAATTCCTGGTCGAAATATTTTCAACTGCCAAGTATCGCTACCTGATAACCTACGTCCTAACTTTAATTGATAAAGTAAACCGGCTCTGACAACACTAGATTTGCCACTTCCTGATGCTCCCAACACAGCGAGGAAATTACCCGATCGCACTTTTTCTAATAATTCGTCTGTTAACGCTGTTCTGCCATAAAATAATTTAGCATCTGCTTCTGTGCAATCAAAATAAGACAACCCTTTATAAGGACAAATAGCTGATATTTCTACTGTGGAATCAACAACAGAGGAATTCCATTTGCGGGTGAGATTAATTGCTTCACCAGAGTTAGCAAAAATGGGACGCTGGGGAAAGGGATGATATTGTTGATTGAGCAAGTCTACTAAAGTGTAGTTACTCACCCAACGGTCTTGTTTTGGTTCCAAACCTTGAAGCAGTGCGGCGGTGAGAACGCTGTGTTGGCTGTTAATGTCTTCAAAAGCTACTTCAAAATCACGAGAAGCCGCTATAAAACACCTGTTTCTGCCTTTACCGCGATCGCCTGGATCTGCTTCTGCAAAATTTAGCACTTCTCCGCTATAGCAGCAATCCAAAATCACAATTTGTTGTCTAACTTCACTTTCTTGCAGCAGTCGCCGCAGCCATTGTAGAGATAGTCCCCAATTCCCTGCATCGGGGTTGACTTCACTTGTCGCTAAAAAGCCTTCTTGAATTCCGACATTTTTCCGCAACCCATGACCAGAAAAATAAAGCAGCGCTGTGTCTGGCGGCTTACCATCTGGCTTAAATAATTGGACGATCGCTTTTTCTAACTGAGTTAAACTAACTTTAGTTTGCTTACCAATGCGAATTGTCTGGTTTTCCTTATCTTTGACTGCTGGTAGCCGCGTTACCCGAAATTCGCCGTACTGTTGTAAAATTTGAGCGATCGCTTCACCATCACTAGCTGGCGCATTAAGACTCTTTAAGCGGTCATACGTATTAATTCCCACCACCAAAGCGTCTCGACTCATATTAGTAAGCTATATGATAGTTTAGTCGCATTATTTCCAGCTTCTACAAGAAATTTACCGCATTTTCCGTAAAAATGTTTAGGATAGCACAGCTGTGCTACCCTACCTGCAATTCTTTTAGCCGAGATTTATTTTATGACTCAACTTACACCTATCTATTTAGAAGATGGCACGATTATTTACATTGAAGCCACAGATAATGTAGATGCACCACCAGTTAACATCGAAGTTTCCCCAGAGGAAGAAGAAGCACTAATTGATAAAGGATGGGATACTGATGCTACACAAAAACAGATAGTGCAAAATTTTCAAGCAATTGAAGGTACAATTCGGGCTTACACTGTTCACACACTCAATGCTTTTAAGAAAATCCCTGTTGCTAATATTGATAAAGTCACTCTAGAATTTGGCATCAAAGTTGGTGGTGAAGCAGGTATACCTTACATAACTAAAGGCACAGCTGAAAGCAATCTTAAGGTAACGGTAGAGTGTTCATTTCCTGACAAAGCGGAAAATAAAACTCAGCAATCATGAGTGAGAATATTGACGCAGCCAAAATTTCTATTATCATTCCGGCTATTAATGAAGCAGCAAATATAAAAGAAGCAATTGCTACTACGAAAGGCAGTAAAAATATAGAAGTTATCGTCGTAGATGGAGGCTCTAGCGATGATACCAGAGAAATAGCTCAATCTTTAAGTGCTAAAGTTATCTCATCATCTCCCGGTCGTGCTATACAAATGAACGCGGGTGCTGTAGCAGCTAGTGGAGAGATTTTGCTATTTCTTCATGCAGATACTCGTTTACCTGCTGGGTTTGATGAGATGATTTGCACAGTTCTACAACAACCTGAGACTGTGGCGGGTGCATTTAACTTGCGAATTGATGCGCCGCTTTTGAGTTTAAGATGGGTGGAGTTTGGTGTAAAGTGGCGATCGCATTTTTGCCAAATGCCATACGGTGACCAAGCAATTTTTCTCACAAAAGCAGTATTTCAGCAAATTGGCGGTTTTCCCGAATTGCCTATCATGGAAGACTTTGAACTGATGCGTCGTTTAAAAGCAAAGGGACGTATTGCAATTATCTCTACACCAGTTGTCACCTCAGCCCGTAGATGGTTGCAAAAAGGAGTCTTTAAAACTACGCTAGTCAATCAAATAGTAATTATTGCTTATTTCCTCGGTGTTTCACCCGCGCAAATTCGTCGCTGGTATCGTGGAGAAAAATTTAAGAGAATTTAAGCTATTTTTCATGTCATTAGTATATCTTGGTGGCATTGGATTCGACATATAATACCAATTGCAAAAAAGAATGCAACAGATAGATCATTTGTAGAGACGCGATTCATCGCGTCTTCACTCAAGGATGTGTTGCAATCATTAATTGAACTGGTATAAGTTTCAAAGTTGAACCTCAGAAGGTCAACGTCGAGCCTCAGAAGGTCAACGTCGAGCCTCAGAAGGTCAACGTCGAGCCTCAGAAGGTCAACGTCGAGCCTCAGAAGGTCAACGTTGAGCCTCAGAAGGTCAAAGTCGAGCCTCAGAAGGTCAACGTTGAGCCTCAGAAGGTCAAAGTCGAGCCTCAGAAGGTCAAAGTCGAGCCTCAGAAGGTCAACGTTGAGCCTCAGAAGGTCAAAGTCGAGCCTCAGAAGGTCAAATTTTTCAAAATGAAGAAGCGCTTATTAAATTCCAAACTCAAACTACTACTACTAGGTTGCTTAGTTGTAACTCTCATAATTGCCGCTAAACAGTTTAACTTTCAAGGACTTTTACACAGCTTAATCATTTGGGTTGAGAGTCTTGGCGTATTCGGCCCCATTGCTTACATAGTCATCTACAACTTAGCAACACTATTGTTTATACCGGGTTCGCTGTTAACTATTAAAGGTGGTTGTTTGTTTGGAGTATTTTGGGGGTCAATATATGTACTAATTGCTGCAATAATTGGGGCTACCTTGGCTTTTCTTATTGGGCGTCACTTATCACGAGATTGGGTTTGTCGTCAAATAAACAAACACCCTAAATTTAAAGCAATTGATTTAGCGGTTGCGAAAGAAGGGTGGAAAATTGTTTTGCTAACTCGTCTATCTCCAGTCTTTCCCTTCAATTTATTGAATTATGCTTTTGGAGTTACACAGGTTTCTCTCAAAAATTATATATTAGGTTCGTTTGGTATCATTCCTGGTACTGTAATGTACGTTTATATTGGTTCTTTAGCTGGGAATCTTGCCATGATTAACACATCTCATCAACCAAGAACATCAGAAACTCAAATTTGGGAATGGATAATGCAAGGAATTGGGTTAGTTGCTACCGTTGCTGTGACTGTTTATATTACAAAAATTGCTCAAAAAGCTTTAAATCAAAGTGTGGGAATAGCAGAAAGAAGTGATTTAGAGAAACCAGATTCATCACTAGAGTAATAATTATGATGTTTTTTTCACGCAGAGACGCAAAGGCGCAGAGAGAATGAGGAATTTTAGATTAATTGTATTGATATTGCTAGTATTTGGGTTTGGTTTTTTGTTAAATACAGACTTTGCTTTAGCACAAGAATCTGTGAATACCAATTTTTTTAATCCCCAAGCAATTTTACGAGATACATTGCAATGGATTAATAGCCTTGGTACTGTGGGAGCGATCGCCTTTATCGCAATTTACATTATCGTCACCGTTGCATTCTTCCCAGGTTCTATTCTCACCTTAGGTTCTGGCGTTATCTTTGGCGTAGTTTGGGGTTCTTTGTACGCCTTCATTGGTGCAACCCTTGGTGCTACAGCTGCTTTTCTGGTCGGACGTTATTTAGCAAGAGATTGGGTTGCTCGTAAAATTGCAGATAACAAAAAATTTGCCGCCATCGATCAAGCCGTTGGTAGAGAAGGATTAAAAATCGTCCTGTTAACGCGACTATCGCCCATATTTCCTTTCAATTTATTAAACTATGCTTTTGGCATCACAGGAGTTTCCCTCAAAGATTACTTTATCGGTTCCGTGGGCATGATCCCCGGAACCATCATGTATGTTTATATTGGTTCCCTTGCAGGTAATCTTGCTGCGATCGGTACTCAAGCTCAACCCACCAACCCTACTTTACAATGGATACTCCAAATTGTTGGTTTGATTGCCACAGTCGCCGTTACAATTTATATCACCCGGATTGCCCGCAAAGCTTTAGAAGAAGAAATTTTATAGCTTCCGTCTCCTTTACCTTACTAGAACAAAAACTCTGCGTTACTCTGCGCTACGCCAGTTGCTTCTCTTCTCTACGAGACGCTAAGAGCGAACGAGACGCTTCGCGAACAAGTCGGGCATTGCCCGCCCAACGCACTGGCTTAACTTAGCGTTCCTTTGCGTTTAAAAAATTCTCACTATTTCAAAAACCAGATTATTTGTCAATTCTCAAACCGATTAAACAGTGCAAAGATGTAATTCTGATTAAATTACGATTAATAAATTTATCTTGACTTTGGTATTTTCACTTTTCAAATGAGGTATCAAGAATGACCAATTCCGAATTCCAGAGAGTCACTGTTCGCCCAATGGACGAGTATAACCAAAAGTTAGTATCTTACGTCCATCCGCCAAATTGGGTCAATCCTCAACCCGCCGAAGTTTACGACTTAGTAGTAATTGGTGCTGGTACAGCCGGTTTAGTAGTAGCGGCGGGTGCAGCAGGTTTGGATTTGGGTTTAAAAGTAGCGTTAATTGAAAAGCATCTCATGGGTGGAGATTGCTTGAATGTTGGTTGTGTACCATCTAAAACTGTGATTCGTTCTGCTCGCGTAGTTGGCGAAATTTGGAATGCTAAAAACTTGGGAGTTAATATTTCCCAACATAATATTGATGTTGATTTTTCCAAAGTCATGGCTAGAATGCGGCGCATCAGAGCTGATATCAGCCCTCATGACTCAGCAGAACGATTTCAAAGTTTGGGTATCGATGTCTTCTTGGGTAGCGGTCGATTTGCTAGTAAGAATACAGTGGAAGTTGACGGTAAAACTCTGCGATTTAAAAAAGCTGTAATTGCAACTGGAGCAAGAGCCGCACAACCCGCGATTCCAGGGCTTGAACAAGCAGGTTATCTAACCAATGAGACAGTTTTTTCTTTGATTCAACGACCGGAACGTTTGGCGGTAATTGGTGGCGGCCCCATTGGTTGCGAATTGGCCCAGGCTTTCCGACGGTTGGGTTCTGAGGTGGTACTTTTTCATAGCGGTTCCCAAATTCTCAATAAAGAAGATGCCGAGGCCGCTAAAATTTTGCAAAGGGTTTTGATTAACGAAGGAATTCGCTTAGTTTTGAATGCCAAATTAGAAGAAGTGGTAACAGTCACCGAGGGGAAACGGCTTTACTTTTCTTCTAACGGTCATCGAGATTCTGTGACAGTAGATGAAATTTTAGTTGGTGCGGGGCGATCGCCAAATGTAGAAGGCCTAAATTTAGAAGCAGCTGGTGTAGAATATGACCAACGCCAAGGCGTGAAGGTAAATGATTATCTGCAAACAACCAATCCCAAAATCTATGCAGCTGGTGATATCTGCATGAAGTGGAAATTTACCCACGCTGCTGATGCAGCTGCGCGAATTGTCATTAAGAATACCCTATTTTCTCCCTTCGGCTTAGGACGTACCAAACTCAGTAGCTTAGTCATGCCTTGGGTAACTTACACCGACCCAGAAATTGCCCACGTGGGAATGTACGAACACGAGGCGCAAAAGTTGGGCATTGAGGTGACGACCATCACCATTCCTTTTAGTAGTGTAGACCGAGCGATCGCTGATGGCGAAGAATTAGGATTTCTGAAAATCCACCACAAAAAAGGTGACGATGAAATTCTCGGTGCAACCATTGTCGCCCGTCACGCCGGCGAAACCATCTCAGAAGTAACCACAGCAATTGTAAATAAAATCGGTTTGAGTAAGTTAAGCAGCGTAATTCATCCTTATCCCACTCAAGCCGAAGCAATTAAAAAAGCAGCTGACGCCTATCGTCGTACACTCCTGACATCAACTACTAAAAAATTGTTGGCATTGATCACAAAGTTATCTTGAATTGGGCATGGGGCATGGGGCATGGGGCATGGGGCATGGGGCATGGGGCAAGGGGAAAAGGGGAAAGATTAAATTTATTCCTTTTCCCTTTTCCCTTTAACCTTTTCCCCTGGCGAAGCCACCTCCCCCACTCACCACCTACTTTAAACAGGTGTCCAGCTATCAATCTTACCTAATGCCAAGTCTACGTAGTACAACTTGCCATCATCTCCAGCCTGAACACTCACAGGCGCTCCTAAATCAGAAGCAAACTGTGTAGTTGCAACAACTTTGTTTTGGTTGTCCAATGTTAAAGCAGTGATACTTCCTTTACTGGGATTGAAGATCATCAAAGCATTCTCAAAGTTACCACCAGTGTAAAATGTACCGACGCCCACGGAAGTAGAACCGGTTAAGTGATCGTAGGCGTAAATTGGTGCTGCAACGGGTGTACCACTATCATAGAACTCCTTGGCTATGTCAAGATTGGCATAGGCGTTTTGTTTGATGTTGATGAGCTTGCCATCTGAGCCAACACCACCTTCATAGAATGGCCAGCCAAAGTTTTTGCCTGGGCCGCCAACATTCACCTCTTCCCACTTGTACCAGCCCACATCACCGATAAAAGGAACATTAGTCTCTTGATTGACGGTGAAGCGGAAGGGGTTACGCAGACCTAAATCATAAACTTTGGAACGATTGCTGTTGGGATCGCCGTTGTAGAAAGGATTACTTGCTAAACCTTGGCCGGTAATAGCGTCAATTTTCAGGACTTTACCTGATAAATTATCGATATCTTGGACGCGAGCTGCTCGAATGTCTGCTCGGTTGTAGGAAGTACCATCACCAAAACTAACGAACAGAGTGCCATCGTTACCAAAGCGTACACTACCACCGGAGTGAGTTGCACTATCGGTTGCGATGAAATCCTGGACGTTGAAGATGTTGCCAGTTTTCAGAGCGTTTACATATTCCTGGGAGTTAGCAAACAATTGGCGAGTGGTATTGTTTAAAATACCTGATGGTGCCTCGTTTTTGGTTTCATCGTTAGGATCGACGAATGTGCTGTCTTTATCTGGGCGACTGATGTATTTCCAAATGCTATTTTTGCCTAATAGTATCTTTTGACTGCCCGCGATCGCTGTTTTGTAACCAGTGTTGGGATCGGCTGTGACTCTAATTAGCCGTGCTGCACGGTTACCTCTGAGATCGGCATCGTCTAAGGTGCTATTGGGATTATTTTCGGGATTATTTTTATTTGTTTCTGGTGGATCGTAGGTAAACAACAGGTAAACATAGTTGTTGCCATTGGGATTCTTACCAAAATCTGGATGTACGGCCAAGCTTAACAACCCGCGATCGGATATGTTATTTACCTGCGATGAAATATCAATAAATGGGTTTGATTCTAAGACACCCGTACCAGTGTTAAATACCTTCACTACCCCATTTTTCTGTGCAATGAACATCAGATCGTCGTTAGCTGACCAGCCAAAGTCTATAGGTGAAGTCAACCCAGAAACTACAGTCTTTTTCTGAAAGTCACCTAAGTCATTATCGGCAATAGTCACAGTCGTCTGAGTAATAGGCAACAACACCCCAACTGCGTTACTAAACTTCAAAATAAACGCTTCATCCGTTTCTGTAACGGAATCATCTTTCAGGGTAATGGAAATATTCTTACTGGTTTCTCCTACTGCAAAGTTCAAGGTTCCAGCTACAGCCACATAGTCAGATCCAGCTTTAGCAGCTCCATCCGCAGTTGTATAGTTTACACTAGCAGCTGCTGAAGCATTATTCCTTGTAACTGTTACCGTTGCAGTACCAGCATTCTCATTAACTACTGGCTGAGTGAAATTAAGACCTTGGCTATCATTATCTTTAATCGCGATTCCGAGAGTTCTTTGAATTCCTAGCGTTGCACCCTCTGGCTGATCGATCGCCACACTAAAATTCTCATCTGGTTCCGCTAATAAATCATCAAAGATCGGAATAACGATTTGTTTGCTACTTTCTCCTGGTGCAAATGTCAGCGTCCCGCCTATTTCTTCCCCACCATTGGCGTAGTCATCTCCTGCTGTTGCAGTATTACTTAAAGTAGCATACTGAACCGTAGATGTACCACTTAAATCACCACTTCTAAGTACGGCAACCGTCACATTGCCATCACCTTCGTTCACACTAGTGGGAGATGTGCTTAAGGTGATAGTAGTTGGCAGAACTGATGAATACAGTTGAGACTGAGGAATAATTTCTTTGGCTTGAGAGTTGCTTGACCAAGATAGTTGAGAAACGGCAGAGTAAGCATTGTCAAAGTACTCAAGTTTAATATCGTACTTTTGGCCTGCAACTAGGTCGAGGGAACCACTATATTCTGTGGCTGATTGATTAACAAACTTATCAATCAGCAATTGATTATTCACCCACAGTTTTACGCCATCATCGCT
>JAVRCH010000148.1:0-40572 GCA_034530795.1 Nostoc sp. DedQUE12a | reverse complement strand
AGATACAGCAGATTTCATTTGCATGAGGTACAAATTGACTGGTTTTGAGGCAGGAGGCAGGGGGCAGGAGGCAGGAGGGAGAAGAAGAATTTTTATCTTTACTTCTCTAATTGTGTACCTCATTTAGTTGCAAACTGCTGTATACTGCAAATCACGACCCAAAACTGCGTTGAGTTTTGGAATGTTGCTACAAGACCAGCCACAAAAAACGGATTTGGCTTGACACCAACAGATGCAGATTGACTACTGCAACTAATTGAGCGCCTTTTTCCACTGTTACCTGATATACCTACTATTTACCCTGAGTGGCGTAAGCTTGTTATCGCATTCAATGTGTCAGGTGTCCAAGTGCATGATGCTCGTCTCGTTGCTAATATGAAAGCAAATAGTGTGACCCATATTTTGACATTAGACCTCTTGCATAAATATGAATTTGTATCACGCAGAGGCGCAAAGGCGCAGAGAGGAGAACGCAAAGAAGGACTTTTGCAAGAGGTCTATTTAATACTAAAGATTTCATTCGCTATGCGTCTGAAGGAATTGTAGCGGTCGATCCAGCAACATTGTAATTGTTGTTTTTTAAGATGCGATCGCTAGGTGCTGGTTGAAGATACAGTAATTAAATCTTATGTAATCAAAATAGGACTTACGCAAAAAACCTCTCTAACTCTTATTCCTCTGTGTTCTCTGCGTCCTCTGCGGTACCCTGCGGGAAGCCGCTCCGCGTCTACGGTTTTTCGCGATCTGTGTGTAAGTCCTGCAAAACTAAGAACTAGGAAACTCTGAATTACCACTTTCTCCCCCCAGTGCTGTCTCACATGGTAAATGTCGCTCCAACCAATTTTCTAAATCAGCCAGCACCTCTTGATAATTTAGGTCGCTTTGAAGCTCGTGATAAGCACCTGGATACTCGATTCTTAGTTTATCCGAGCAACTCACCCGCTCTAAAAAAATTTTCCCTCCCTCAGGTAGAGTTACTCTATCTGCTCCACCGTGAAGAATTAACAATGGTAATTGCCAATCAGCAGCATGGGCATTAACCCAATCAACAGTAGCAAAGAATTCTGTAGCTAGACGCGCACTACCTCTAGTATGGCGCAAAGAATCTTGGGCATAAGCGGCTATAATTTTTTCATCCCGCGAACCAGCAGAAAGATCGAGTCCGGTATTTAAGCTAAAACGCGGCCAAACTCGTGAGAGCAGTTTTCCTATAATTAACCGCGTTTTTGACACACCAACTTTTCCTAAAGCTGGTGCTAAGGTAATTACACCTTGTAATGCAGATGCTTGTTGGGGATAACGCAGACCATAATCCAAGACAATTACTGAGCCTAAGCTGTGGCCTAAAAGAAAAATTGGTTTTCCTGGGTGTTGGGTTTTAATTAATTCTAAAAAGGCTCGCAAGTCTTCGCGAAACTCACTCCAACGATTAATGTAGCCTCGCTGACCAGGCGAACGACCATGACCGCGCAAATCAAAACCGTAGACAGCATATTGCTTGGGTATGAAATGTTGAACTAGGTTATGGTAGCGATCGCTGTGCGCTCCCAATCCATGTACGATGGCTAATATCGCCTTCACCTTTTCTTCTGGATACCAGCTTTGGTAATACAGTTTTAGCTTCCCGGCACCTTCAAATGTATCTGCTTTGTAATGGCTCATCAGACTAATTTGTTACGCTTGTTCCCAATTAGCTACTAGCTTATCAAGGTATATTCTCAAGAAAATCGCTTCTGCCTTTAGGAAGAATTACTTTTTTCAACGGAACTTACGAAATAAGACGACACGAGCTTGATTTTTGAGAGATTCTGCTAGGATGAATGCAGACAAAGCCGCCATACGTTTATCGGTGCGGTCAATGCAAAATCCAAAATTTCAAATCGAAAATCTTTTGACATCGAGTCATCAGCAAGAAAATAACACGCAATCAGAAACTTTACCACCTCTGAGTGATGCTAGCATTGAACGGGTAAAAGAAGGTGTAGCCGCAGCTGGCGATCGCGCCGTTCGCCAAATCGTTGAGGAAACTCTCAATCGTCTTGAAGCCACTAATCAAGAGGATTGCGAACCTAGAGCTAATCCTTGGCTGCGTCGTTTTGTAATGCGATCGCTTATTCATATCCTTTTCCAAGTAGAAATCGAACACCCCGAAAGGATACCTCAACAACCAGCAATCTTAGCAGTTAACCATCTCCACCATATCGATCCATTACTTCTGTTAGCCGAACTTCCCACTCAACCCTATTACTATATTCTGGGCGATGCTCGTACTCTTTATAATAAGTGGTGGAAACGCTTCATCCTGGGTTTTGCTGGAGGTGTAATTCCTTTAAAAAGGGTGTGGAAAGAAGAAGTCGCTGTGATGAAAGCCGCTAAAGCAGGAAGGGAAGATTTAATAGAGCTAGCCGCAGCGATCGAACAGACAGTAGCCACAGGGGAAGATATACAGACATTACGACAGATAGACCGCATTATTTTATCAATTTTGGCTCGTGGCGATGGGATGATTCTGTTTCCCGAAGGAAGATTGGGAACAGCTGAGGCTCAGTTGCATCTACCCCTCAAGCGTGGAACTATAATTTATGCCTTGCGTGCTGGCGTACCAATCATTCCCGTTGCACTCATTGGAACTCATGACCTTTATTTGAGAAAAAAATTAACTATAAGAGTCGGTGAACCGTTAGAATTTGCCTCAACAACCAGGCCAAAACGACAAGAAGTAGACTTAGCTTTGCAAACCCTAGAGAAAGCAATGTTGAGTTTGTTACCAACTAATTATCAGGAACCAACAGGCTTCAAACCATTACGTTATTTCCTCAATCACATGTTGTGGTGAAAAATTATTTTTCTAAAAACTTGGTAATTTTGAAATTTGAAGTTCCCTCCCAACAGTGGTTTAAAAATGCACTTACTTGAGCATCTGCTGAATCAGCCGATTCTTTAGAAGCATTAAACTGAACTGCTGTCACAATATACTCAAAAATAATCACAAACTGCTTTTGGGGTGAAATTCTCTCAACAACAATTGTTTCACCTACTTTAGGAATTTGACATACATCCACCACAAACGTTTCAATCTTTGGTTTATCTAATGGATTTTTGAAATTGAAATATTTAGAATAAACAATAATCTTCACTTCATTAAGCTACAAGTAACAGTAAACTATATATAGGAATCCGGTTTGATTCCTGAACAACTCGTAGAGACAGGGAACGGGGAACAGAAAACAGGTAAAAAGGAATAAAACTATACTGAATTTTTTTTCAAAAATCAAATATGAGTCCTATATCCTACATATATTTAAAGTGCGTTGTTGTGCTGCACAACGCACCTTGAATCTTGACGGTACATTAGCTTACAGCATAAAGCACCCTAAGTTTACTTAGATCTGCCTGAATTTCTGAATTACGAATTACGAATTACGAATTACGAATTATTTATTGCCTTCCCACACTCGTTGTAACGACTGAAAAATTTTCGCAAATGTTTCTTCTAGCCAAAGAATAACACGATCGAGCCATTCCAGAACTTTCTCTAGAGGGTGCTTTTCATAACCCATTGCAGTTGCTTTGGTTTCTATCCAGTCTGGCTGTGCTTCCACTTCAGTGCTTTGAGAAAACCGCCGTTGGGAAATTTCCCCTTGAGTTTGTTGGAAAGAGGTAACTTTTGCAGATGTTTTGGGAATTGAGGCGAGACGACGGGTTGTTTTTTTCCTTTGTACTAACTCAGATTTGCCTTTCGGCTGTTGTCGATGCAAATTCTTTGGCCAAGAAATCCCTGCTGATAAACCTGAAGCTAAAGCAGGAGTTGTGTTTTCAAGTGTAACTGCATTGTCGGCAACTTTTTGGCGATCGCCAAACAAATCATTCCACGTTAACCAAGGATCGTCCGTTAAATCCTGGTTTTGCAAATTACGATTTTTAAATAAACCTTTTTTTGGATAACTAGATAATAGTCTCTCTGGCTGGTTGTCAGCAGTTGTTGATTCAAGCGTTTTTCGATTTCCAACACCAAAAAAGTAATTCAGCGCTGCTTCAATTAAAGCCTGAAAATTTAGTGCATGAGTTTCTAAATCATCAGCCGTAACTGCAATTTCTCCCTTAGCAGTTAACTGCTCTTTTCCATAGATAAATATATTTAACTGAGTTTGGGCAACTTGGATAATTTCTTGACTACGTTGTTGAACTGGTATTAAAGCATTTGATTCGACTTTAGCAACAGCTACATCTAAAAATGTTAATAATTTACCTGAGTCCAGTAAACTGTTTGATGTTGTTCCGCTTAGGATGGGAATTTTTACTAAATTTTCTCCAGTTAATTTTGCTAATAAACCCTCAATTTTTGGCAATAATTCTTTTCGTCTTTTAGCTTCAGTTAATCGCCAAAACTGCCAGTAATTAGCAACTTCGCTAATAATCCTGTCTTCTAATTTGGCCTGCTGATGGGGTGTCAAAATATCGAGAATTTCATTCTCAGCGGTGACAAGTACCAAATTACGATTCAGCAAATTTGTCGCAATTCCCCGTATCGCTGCAATATGTTGCTTAAGAGTATTTTGTGGTTGTGAGGATTTGATACTTGCGGTTGAATTCTCTGTAATAGTTGGAGAATGAATAATATTAGTGTTTGCGGAATTTCTAGGGATAGATTTTTGCCAAAAACCTCCTAAAAAGTTCAAAGCATTCAAAGGTTGAGAGGTTTTTCGAGGAGTAACCGTTGCCTCCTCCAATGACAGATCATAAACTGTCTCTAATACATGCTCAATGGGAGTATCAACATTTAAATCCGTTTCTGGCTGAAAATCGGTATCATTTGATGGTAAATTCAGCCTGGATTTTGGTTCTTTGGTGTGTAGCGTTTTAGCATCTGATTCAGATGACTGAAACATTAGATACACTGGGTAAAGTAGCAATTCCACACCCCACTTAGTGGCAACTTGCAAATGCCGGAAGGTGTTTTCCCACTGTTCTGTCAACCGCCGAGATTGCTGGTTGACAAAATTAAATAGTCTGCTTTGATAACGACCAGAAGAACCAGAAGACATAATAGTAATTTTTGAGTTCGAGTCTTGTTTAGTTGTGAGACTCCCGCCGAACAATAAAAACCACAAACTGTTAATTATTGTGTGCCCTCATTTTAGCGAAAATATGACTCCAATTATCTCTGAATCTCAGCTCAATTTAATCTCACAAGCAATTGAGCAACTACGCTCTTTTTCTCAGGTTAATCTTCAGTCTACTTGGTTATACCGAGAATCTGACGAGATGATTACTGATGTTACAGCTGCTAATTTATCTGATTGGCAACCTGTAAATTTGAACGCTAAAGAACATATTGCTTGGACAGGGGGGAAAAAAGTCCTATGGCTAGGGCAAAAATTGGTAGTTCCCCAAGACTTACGGGGTTATCCTTTAGCTGGGTTATCTTTGCGACTGGCGTTAGCTTGGTGGGCTGATGCTGCTGAAATTTATGTGAATGGAGAGTTAGCGCTGGAGGGTGATTTATTTGATTCTTCACCGAGAGTGCTTTTGAGTCGCAAGGTAACTCCAGGGGAAGAATTTATTGTTGCATTGCGGTTAGTGAGTCCGGGACATTGTGATGGTGCTTTAGTGCGATCGCTCCTTATATATGAGTCTAATGATGATGATAATCCCGATCCGGGTTTTGTGGCTGATGAGTTGGCTGTTTTGCAACTTTATTTGCAAAAGTTTGCACCGGAGAAATTGAATGTTTTGGTGGAGGCGGTGGAGGAGGTAACGAACCGCAGAGGCGCAGAGGACGCAGAGAGGGGAGAGTTGGTTAGGTTGTTAAGGCAAAAGTTAATTCAATCTAAAATCCAAAATCTAAAATCTAAAATCTTCCTGCTGGGTCATGCTCATCTAGATTTAGCATGGTTGTGGCCTGTGAGTGAAACTTGGAATGCAGCACAAAACACTTTTGAATCTGTTTTGAAGTTGCAAGCAGATTTTCCTGAGTTAATTTTCTGTCATTCAACTCCGGCGCTTTATGCTTGGATTGAAGAACATCGCCCAGATTTATTTAGCGTAATTCAAGCACAAGTAGCAGCCGGAAAGTGGGAAGTTATTGGCGGAACGTGGGTAGAACCAGAACTAAATTTGATTGCTGGCGAATCGATTGTGCGTCAGCTATTGTATGGTCAGCGATACATACAAGAAAAATTTGGCAAGCTTTCTCCTATAGTCTGGGTTCCAGACTCCTTTGGTTTTTGTGCAACTTTACCGCAATTTTTCGCTAATGCCGGAGTTGAGTATTTTGTCACCCAAAAGTTACGCTGGAATGATACTACTAAATTTGATTATGGTGCTTTTTGGTGGCGATCGCCTGATGGTAGCCAAGTCTTTAGTTTCATGTCTGCACCCATCGGTGAAGCGATCGACCCAGTTAAAATGGCATCATACGCTCTAGAATGGCAAAGCCAAACTGATTTACCGGAATCTCTCTGGCTTCCCGGTGTCGGCGACCACGGCGGCGGCCCCACCCGTGATATGTTAGAAACCGCCCAACGCTGGGAAAAATCACCTTTCTTTCCAGATATAGAATTTATTACTGGTGAAAAGTATTTACAGCAAATCAGAGAAGAAGACACGGAGACGGGGAGACGCGGTGACGCGGTGAAGAAAGAAGACACGGAGATGGGGAGACGCGGGGACGCAGAGAATAAAAATGTCCCCGCGTCCTCTTCTTTCCCCACCTGGAATGACGAACTATACTTAGAATTCCATCGTGGCTGTTACACTACTCACGCAGACCAAAAACGTTGGAATCGTCGTTGTGAAACTTTGTTGTATGAAGCTGAACTATTTGCAACTTTGGCAAACATCAGTTGTGGTGTAATGTATCCCAAAGCCGAAATTGAAGCAGCTTGGAAACAGGTATTATTTCAACAGTTTCATGATATTTTACCTGGTTCTTCCATTACCCAAGTTTATCAGGATGCCTTGCCGGAATGGCAACGAGTCGAAGAAACGGGAACGAAGATATTACAAGAATCATTGCAGGCGATCGCATCTCACATTACCTTACCACAACCACCACAACCCAATAGTTTACCTATTTTCATTTTCAATTCTCTCAATTGGGAGCGTTCTGAGGTAGTTTCCATCACCTTACCCGCACCAGCAACAACTACCCAACAATGGCAGATTTACGATGCTTCCGGTCAGCTGCTTGTCTCCCAATTATCTCAACCATCAACCCTACTATTTCTTGCCCCCGACATCCCACCCGTAGGCTACCGCCTCTTCTGGCTTTCCCCTTCATCCCCGGTTGGTGAGCCAAGTCGAACCACATCCCCAGAATGGGTTCTAGAAAATGAATTCCTCCGAGTTGTCGTCAATTCTGAAACGGGAGATTTATCAAGTGTTTTTGACAAAACTTATCAACGGGAAGTTTTAAGTGGTGCAGGAAATCAGCTGCAAGCTTTTAAAGACAGCGGTCAATATTGGGATGCTTGGAATATAGACCCCAATTACGCCCAGCATCCCTTACCGCCAACAAATCTTCAATCTATTGAATGGGTAGAACAAGGCGCAGTACAAAATCGTCTGCGCGTAGTGCGTCAGTTGGGCGAATCAGAATTTTGCCAAGATTATATTCTCCAAACTGGTTCGCCTGTGCTGAAAATTTCCTCTAGGGTTAACTGGCAAGAAAATCAGGTATTGGTGAAAGCTGCTTTTCCTCTCAACATTGAAGCAGACTTCGCTACCTACGAAATTCCCTGTAGCGCAATTCGCCGTCCAACTAAACCGCAAACTCCCGCAGAACAAGCAAAATGGGAAGTCCCCGCCTTGCGTTGGGCTGATTTAACAGGCGAAACAAATCAAGGTTTATACGGAATTAGTTTGCTAAATGATTGTAAATATGGTTACGATTCCCAACCGAGTCAATTACGTCTCACACTGCTACGTAGCCCCAATTGGCCAGACCCCGAAGCTGACCGAGGTTTCCATGAATTTACTTATGCCTTGTATCCCCACACCAATACCTGGGAATCAGCTCGTACAGTACAGCGTGGCTATGAATTGAATACACCTCTACAAGCAATAATCAACCCAGTCACCAGCGATGCACTGAGCTTGCCGTTCGCGGAGCGTCTCGAAGAGAAGTGTCCCCAATCCCCAGTCCTTAATCCCGACAGAGCAAGTTTTTTAAATTTCTCATCCGAAAATCTGATTTTGATGGCTTTGAAGCCAGCAGAAGATGACCCACAGCAATTGATTCTGCGATGTTATGAATGTCACGGAGAAACAGCCGAGTTATCTTTGCAAAGCGATCTAGGAATAAGTCTCGGAAATACGGTAGATTTATTAGAGCGTTCTAGTGATACTGCTTTGGAATTCTCATCTGAGCAACAAATCTTGACGATACAGCCTTGGAAAATCGTCAGCTTCAAGGTCAATCCCAATAAGTAATTCTAGACCCCAATAAATCACTACTCTAGAGTTGAGAGTCTAGAGTTGTTAACCTTTGACTCTTAAGTACAGACGCGATTAATCGCGTCTCTACTCCTAACTCTCCTAGTCTTCGTGATCTTCAAAAGGATCGCTCAACTGCTTGCTGGGAGGGCCAAAGGAGGTATAAATTCCATAGCCTGTAATGGCAATCAAAACAGCTGCTACAGAAATGCTAAGAACTATTGCGGGTTCCATAATTTTAAGATTGATTATGAGTGCTATTCTTATAGAATATTACAGAAGATTAAAAAAAGCTTGGGCAAGTAATCTTAGGTGAACTATGGCACAAAGGACTAGGTTGGGAGATATCCTGAGACCGCTGAACTCTGAGTATGGGAAAGTGGCACCAGGTTGGGGTACTACCCCTGTAATGGCTGTTTTTATGTTGCTGTTTTTTGTGTTTCTGCTGATTATTCTGCAACTTTACAATAAAACAATCTTGGTTCAGGATGTAAATGTCGATTGGCGGAGTTTAGGACGCTAATGGATACATAGTTATCTAGTTTAGATAACAAGTGAATTCATACCCGGCTAGTCCGGGTTTTTTTGTCACAATTCAGAATTCAAAAGAAATCCAGGTGTAGTTTACTTATTAGCTGGAGCCGTTTCACGGGTTAATACTAAAACACAGTAGGTAGCACAGTTAGCTGTGCTACCTACATTCATCTGCGATCGCATCACCTATTTAATTTTTAGAGTAAGGGTGATTGAAGGCATCCCAAGCAGCTTTAGCAGCCTTTTGTAGGCGATAATTAAAATCTACTAAATCTTTCATCATTAAGTACCAATTTCTTTGGGCTTCGTCTTGAATTACCACCCAAGCATTTTCTAAATGAAGGCGATCGCGTTCCATAACTTTCCTTCCTTCAATCAATTCTCTGGCTCGACGCACAGTATTTAAATAAGTTTCGCGGGTGAGAGTACCTGCCGAATCAGCCTCAGCTTGAGCGCGTCTTTTTAGTGCCTCAATCAGCGCTTTTGTTTCGCGCTTTACTTCATCACTTTCACCAGCCATTTCAATTTCGACTAATTCATCAGTTTGAGAACTGATTTCTACAATTACTGTAGATTCAGTAGATTCAACAAATGTAGCTTCAACGGATTCGATGTTGTTATAAGTCATCTTTAAAACATCCTTAATTGCAAAGCTTACTCTTGAATAGTCATTAGCCAAGGGAAAATGAACAATGACTAACTAATTGTTGTCAACTGTTGTTCTAATTTTAATAGTGCCGCAACTCGCGCTTCCGTAGCCGGGTGACTGGAGAATAAGTTACCCAAAAATTGTCCAGAGATGGAATTAATAATTAATAATGGCTCGAAAGCTGGATTAGCGTTTAAAGGCATCTGTCTTGCTGTAGCTTCTAGCCTTTGTAAGGCTCTAGCTAAAGCGCGGGGATTACCAGTTAATTTAGCTGAACCGGCATCAGCAGAAAATTCTCTTGTGCGTGAAATTGCGAGCTGAATAATTGTTGCAGCTAATGGCGCAAGCATTACTGTTAATAAAATACCCAAAGGATTCCCACCTCTGTCATTGTCTCGCGAACCACCGCCAAACCAAAGGCTGTAACTCACCATTTGTGCTAAGAATGAAATCGCACCGGCTACTGTAGCAGCAACCGCTTGTGTAAGGGTGTCACGATTAATAATGTGGGTAAGTTCGTGGGCGATGACGCCTTCGAGTTCGTCCTCTGGTAATATATTCAAAATCCCTTCGGTAACAGCAACAGCAGCGTGTTCTGGATCTCGTCCTGTAGCGAAGGCGTTAGCAGTTTGACTAGGAACAATATAAACTCTAGGTGTAGGAATATTCGCACGACGAGACAACTTTTCCACCATTCGATAAAGTCCCGGTGCTTCCCTTTCACTCACAGGCTGTGCCTGATATACTGCAAGGGCAATTTTATCTGATTGATACCAAGAAAACAGATTTGTTAGTGCTGCTAAGCCGATTCCAATTAATAAGCCAGTACTACCACCAATTACCCAGTAACTAATCGCTATCAAAAGACCACTTAGTGCAGCTAGCAAAGCAGCTGTTTTGAATTGATTTCCCATATTTTCGCTCTCCTGCTAATGCTGTATGGTTTTTCTAAAAAACAGCATTCATTAAGCCACACTTTGATTGTATCCAGCTAGAATTAGATAGTATGATGCAGAAAACCTATCCAATATGTACGGTTTTCCCCCTGCAATTTATAAAGAAGAATTCAGCAATTCCTGAGTCAGGATTTAGCAGAAATTTGAGTCCAACTGTTTGATGAATGCGGCAAGCCGCAAACTTTAATTACAACTTTCCGCTTTCTACGTAAAGTATTCACCAATTGATAATTTCTAATTGAGAATTACTGAATTTTCTTTATTTTATATATAATCTAACGCAATGCAATATAAAATTGCATCTATCTGTAGTCATACGTTTTATCAATAATTCACAACATTAATTTAACAAAAAAGAATTCATAATTGAATCACCATCGCTGTTGATTCTGGATTCTGGCTCCTGAATTATTCTTCAATTATCTCTAATCATCAGAAAAGGGTTTCAACCGAGCTGTAACTCTTAATTTAGTTAGTCTTCGCACTAGGCGCAAAGCTTGTTGTTTATATAATGCTTTTGGTAGTTGTCCAGGCAAATTATCCATCAATTTTCTCGCTGTGCCGATGCTGCATCCTGATATTATACTTATTTCGTTGGCACCATCAAAAACAGCATCTTCAGCTAACGCTTTTTCGATTTCTACTAGCCAAGTTCTCTGAAACATTTCGCCTCGCTCAATGCGCTGAAGGCTATTAGTATTGGCGAGAACGATGAGGCGATCGCCAACAGCAAGTTGTATATTATCAGAAGGCATTAATTTCACAGGCGATCGCTTGAAACTTTGGTATAAAATTGGTACAACTCCATAACCATAGGCAACCTCAGCCAAGAGTAATCCGTTGAGTGTATCACCAGCTTCAATCGTGTACTCGACTACCAAAATAGTTTGACTATCAAAGTTAAACAAGCTGAGAATATTTTCTCCAAAAGCCGCAGCCGCAAAAACTTCTGCGGAAATAGCAGAGGTGCAAATAACTTGAGCATAAGGAAATAACCGTGCGACATTATCGCGAAAATTTCGGTCGTAAGTCCGAATAATTACATGAGTTGTAGGACTTTGAGCATGTACCATCAAAGCTATTTCCAAATTCTCCATGTCATCGTCTGTAACTACAACGACACTTTTACTATTAGCTAGATTGACTCTCCCTAAAGCACCGGTAATATTATCAATAATTAGTGGTATTTTGTGGAAAAAATCGGCGTCCAGTGCTGTGTTACTAATACCCACCAGAGGTTGTTTGAATTCTTCTAATAAAGCTGCAACTCTTTGACCGACTCGATTTAATCCAATCAATACAACATGGTTTTTTACGGGTATTAATGGTTGGTAACTCTTGAAAAATTGAAATCTTGAACTTAAGAGAGCATCAGTGAGCAATGCATATAACACCCCAACAAAACCTACACCAGTTAAAGTTAGTCCCAGACTAAACAATCGCAACCATCCTGGGATATGTTCTGCTTTTTCTGGTGGAGTTCTAAAATTAATGTCGCCAAATAAATCTCCGTATCCTCCTAAAAGTAAGACAGCAGTACCATAAAATGCTTCTACTATATTACTTTCAGGATAATTTAAAATATAAATAACTGTTCCAAGAATCCAAAGAAAAAGTATTGTAAGTCCGCAAATTATTGCCACCCGCAAACTCTGATAACTATGTAATTTTCGCCACAGATATGGAATTTTATGTTTGAAATTCTTCCAGACTCTGCCTAATGCAATTTCTTGCCATAACTGCTGCCAATTATGGTGACGCTTAATAGCAACTTTTTTCAAACTCTGAAGTTGTTCTTTAACTTCAATATAAATAATGGTATCGTCCGGACATAATTTTGCCTCTGGTTCCCATTGATGAAATTCTTTAGGAAAAAAAGATGAATCACTAGTGTGATGTAAAACTCGACGATGTTGGGTATTTAGTTCGTGTATATGCAGTTGATTGCACCAGCGATCGTGCATTTTAATTTGATGCTTGACTACCCGAAATTGGTGTTCTTCCAGTTGGAAATAGCCAAGATTATCGTCTCCAAGGGCTGCAATAGCAAAGCCAGAAGCAGAAATTTGATTCGGCTCAAAGGCAATAAAATTACCAAGCGTCTGACTTAAAAGTTGATTGAGATTTTGTTTGTCAGAACGTATCACTAAACGAACTTGAGGATTTAAAAGCCGTGCTGCAAAGGCAGCTTCTATATTTACTCGTTCATTCCCAGTGACTAAAATTATAGTTCGGCACTGAATAATATTTGCCTGTTCTAAAACACTCGCCTCACGGCAATCTCCGATGAATAAATTTTCTAATAAATTTAATAAATTTCGTATTTGCAAATTTTTAGGTTGTTCTAGATCGATCGCATTAACAACAACACCATACTCTTTGAGGATAGCAACACAATGCTGACCTAAACTTCCTAGCCCACAAACTAAAAACTTATCTAGTTTTGTGTGAGAATTTTTAACAGACTGGTAATTAGTTTCTGATGATGACACCATAACTTCGCCCAGGCGTATCAGAATATTGCTATTCTAAGCTTTTAAGTGCGTAGTCATAAAAGTTCTGAGTCTATACCTTGTGCTTGATATATCTGTTCGGTAAATAGCTGAAAATCTAATTCGCACGCCTTTAACGAACCGCAAAGGACGCTAAGGACACAAAGGAAGAAAAGAAAGAAATGATAGAAGTTAATAAGAGCAAGGGTTTGACGTTAAGTTGACAGGTATGACAGCTGTAAAGCCCCTACCGGTGTACTTCATTTATAGCCGTAGCCACATAGGTTAGGACATAATGACAAGCGTGAATGCTAGGAACGGTAATAGTTTTACCTCCTGCCTCCTGCCTCCTGCCTCCTGCCTCTCGCTATACCTGAAAAACGCTGTAAGTATCCTTGGGCATCAAATAGATTTTGGGCAGCTAAGAACGAAGTTTAGCTAGTTCTGCCTCGTTTTGTTCTAATTCTGAATTACAAAACTTATAGCACTAGGACTATTGTCACTCAATGCAATGGCATTGTCACACGATGCAATGGCATTGTCACCCGATGCAATGGCATTGTCACCCGATGCAATGGCATTGTCACCCGATGCAATGGCATTGTCACTCGATGCAATGGCATTGTCACTCGATGCAATGGCATTGTCACTCGATGCAATGGCATTGTTACTCGATACAATGACATTTGTCAGAGAAACACGCAATATGCAGCTACAAAATAAATTTTTTCAGGAAATTCCCCGTACCGTTTGGGTGTTGGGGTTCGTCAGTCTGCTGACAGATATAAGCTCCGAGATGATTAATTCGCTGTTACCGTTATTTCTGGTATCAGCTTTAGGCGCGAATGTTTTGACTGTCGGCATTATTGAAGGCATTGCCGAAGCAACAGCTTCAGTTTTGAAAGTGTTTTCGGGAGTATTGAGCGATTACTTGGGACATCGCAAAGGTTTAGCGGTGTTTGGGTATGGGTTATCTACCTTTGTTAAACCTCTATTCGCTGTAGCTACCAGTCCAACTGGGGTTTTAATAGCTCGATTTGGCGATCGCTTTGGCAAAGGTATCCGAGTCGCACCCCGTGATGCTTTAGTTGCTGATTCTACTACATCAGAGGTACGCGGTGCAGCCTACGGATTGCGTCAATCTCTTGATACTATCGGCGCATTCTTGGGGCCTTTGATAGCATTTGCCCTCATGGCTGCTTTTGCAAACAACTTTCGCCTGATTTTTTGGCTAGCACTCATCCCTGGTTTCTTGGCGGTGGCTTTATTAACAGTGGGAGTCAACGAACCAGAAACAAATGAAACCGAAGCAAAGCGAAGCAATCCTCTGCAATGGGAAGCTTTACGCAGTTTAGGTGAAAAATATTGGATACTTGTAGCGGTGGCGCTGCTATTCAATTTAGGCAACTCCAGCAATGCTTTTTTGTTGCTGCGAGCCGAACAAATAGGCATCTCTGCTTCACTCATACCCTTGACATTTGTAGTGATGAATATGGCTTATTCCTTCAGCGCCTACCCAATAGGAATACTTTCCGATCGCTTGGGTAAATTTGGGTTATTGCTAGGCGGATTTCTCCTATACGCTTTAGTATATCTGGGCTTCGCCTTCGTACAAGCACCTTGGCAAGTTTGGGGATTGTTTGCCCTTTATGGTTTACATTTGGGCATGACTAAAGGATTGTTGTTGGCATTAGTAGCAAATAGCATACCTGCAAATCTGCGCGGCACTGGTTTTGGATTTCTCAATTTGGCTATAGGAATAGCGCTTTTACCTGCTAGTTTCCTAGCTGGTGGATTGTGGGAAACACTGGGAGCAAAGGCAACATTTATTGTTGGGAGTTTGTTGGCGATCGCATCTGTATTATTGTTAGTTTCTCAGAGAAATAAATATTAAATTCGACCAAAAGCAAAAATATCCTATCTTCTAATATATCCTTTAATTGGTAGCGTGTTGATAGCAATAACTCTTGGATTAAGTGATACAACTAAGTATATTGGGTTGGCTATTCCAACTATTGTTGATTATTTTTACACAGAACTAACTCTTTAGGATTTGGCTACAAAATTGGGCACTTTTATTAGGCAGGAATGAGATTTGTGGATGTGTTTGTAGGCGCAATTTTTTATGTAATTAATGGATAATTGGGAAACTGCGTAGTTTAAAGCCGTAGGTATCGTAATTATCAGAGTAGTCATGTATGTGCCATAACCGCTATGCTTAACTTATATATTTGCGATCGTTTCACAAATATGCCGTTTAGGATAAAAATTTACTATGCTCCTAGAGTTTAGTATTGCTAATTACCGCTCCTTCAAAGATAAAGTCACCTTTAGTATGGTGGCTGCCAATATTGTCACAAAAGAAAAGGAACTTGATGATAACAATGTTTTTGCGGTAGATGATGACCTCAAATTGCTTAAAAGTGCTGCGATTTATGGTGCTAATGCCAGTGGCAAAAGCAATTTTGCAAAAGCTTTTAGTTTTATGAAGTGGTTTATGATTAATTCCTCAAAAGAGACTCAAAGTACAGAAAAAATAGGAGTTGAGCCGTTTGAACTAAGTACAGAAACTGAAACACAACCATCTTTTTTTGAAATTGTGTTTATATTAGATTCTACAAAGTATCGATATGGTTTTGAAGCTAATCAAAAAAGGGTTATGTCAGAGTGGTTATCTTACGTTCCTAACACAAATTTAACTCCTCTTTTTGAGCGAGTTTATGATGCAAATTCACGTAAGCTAAAATATCTATCTAAAAAGTTTAAAGCAGAAGGTATTTATCCCAAAACTAGGAGCAATGCACTTTTCCTGTCAGTAGCTGCTCAATTTAACGTTGAAATAGCTGAGAGAATATTAGATTGGCTCACAAAAAAAGTAAATATAGTTTCAGGTTTAGACGATGAAGATCATTTGAATTATACAGTTAGCTCTTTAGCTAAAAATAATGATAAAAAATCAGAAATTATTCAATTAATTAAAAACCTAGATTTAGGTATTAAACAAGTGAGACTTAAGGAAACAAAAATTATTCCGATAGAAGAAAGCTCTTATCATTTTAAAACAGAAAATTTAATTAAAATTGGACACGACAAATTTGATAAAAAAGGTAATTTTAGTTCTCTCAAGTTCTTTGATTTAGATAATCAAGAGTCGCAAGGAACTAAAAAAATAATTTCTATTGCTGGACTTTTAGTAGATACTCTTAAACATGGTAAAGTTTTGATATTTGACGAATTTGATGCAAGACTTCATCCACTAATCAGCAAAGCAATTGTTGAATTATTTAACTCAAAAAATACAAATTATAATAATGCACAACTAATATTTATGACTCATGACACCAATTTACTTAGTAACAAACTCTTTCGTAAAGATCAGATTTGGTTTACTGAGAAAACAAGGTCTGGTGCTACAGATTTATATTCGTTAGTTGAATATAAAATACCTAATGATGCTTCTTTTGAAAGTGACTATGTAAAAGGCAGATATGGTGCCATTCCATTTATAGGTGACTTAAGTCAGATTATTGGTGAGCTTAATGCCTAGAAACCGTGGCTATACTGATAGAAAAGTTGAAACAAGAGAGCTTAGACAAATATTTTTAATTATTTGTGAAGGTGAAAAAACCGAGCCAAATTACTTTATGAGTTTTCGCGTTTCCACGACTGTCAAAAAAATTGATGTTAGAGGTTTTGGCTACAATCCAACTAAACTAGTACAAGAGGCTAAAGAATTCAAAGCTTAAGGAGATTACGATCAAATTTGGTGTGTATTTGATAGGGATGATTGGCCTAAACAAGATTTTAACAACGCTATTGCGATCGCAGAACAAGAAGGATTTAAAGTTGCTTATTCTAATGAAGCTTTTGAATTATGGTATGTGTTGCATTTTGAATTTTTAAATACTGGACTCCCTCGCAAAGATTACATCAAGAAGTTAGAAAAATTGCTGGGATATAAATATAAAAAAAATAGTACGACAATATATGAAGAAATAGAAAATCGACAATCTACTGCTATCAAACACGCTAAAAGTCTTCTCAAGCAATATAGTTCTCCCAATCCAGTAAGTGATAATCCTTCAACAACAGTACATCTTTTAGTTGAGGAGCTAAACAAATTTATTCGATAATACCATGCCTTTAAACTTAAGTGATATGCTTTGATATAATATGCTGTTTTATAAATTTTTTTCAAAATACGATCGCGCCTCATACTCGATTAATTTCTAGCGGCATAATTACAATATTCAGATTAGAAAGTAACCCACAACGAGCAATGTATACTCGCCCATTTACTAAATCATTCCTTCCAATTCTTGCAAAGCTTGAAAACTTCCTACTTGCCAACTACGTTCCACAGCCGTAGGAATAATTTCAGTAATAGCTATATCCTCAAAGTTAGGACTCGTGTCAGATTTTATATATTTTCCATCTTTGAGTAAATAAATCGAAAGGCTTCCACTATCGTAAACCCATAATTCTGGTACTCCAATTGCTTCATAAGCATCGAGAGTAGTTTTTGATGTGACATCAGTCTCAATTGCTAAATCTGGTGGCGGATCGTCAGGTTGTAAGCGACGACGACCAATCATTCTTTGATAATTCTGAATATAAAAGCAAGCATCAGGTTCAACTCCTGCTAGGCCTTGCTTTTTAAAGGTGGTGAAACCAAAAGGTTGATATCTGATATTTTTAGCCTTCAGCAATATTTTGACAATATCAGAAATTAAATCTTTGGGAATTTCATGTTCTGGTAAAGGAGCCATAATTTCTAAATTACCATGGCTGTAGGCAATTCTTGTAGTTCTTTTTTCTCCTAATTCTTGCAAAATAGATTCAAATTCTTCCCAGCTAACATCAGGAATGGTGACGGTGCTACCAGGTGACAATTGCATTTGGCTAACAGGTTTGAAAACGGGAATCGCAGCACTCACGTCGCTTTGCTCCAATTCAAAATTCAAAATTCAATATCTATCGGGTTGCGGTGGATAATATAGCCCACCGTAACCTTTACTAATAGAATGAGTTTAACAAAAGCAGCTAAAAGCGATCGCCTTACACTTTAAACTTCTCAGTAATGCGTTTCATCGCTTCTTCCACATTCTCTCGGCTATTGAACGCAGAAATCCTAAAGTAACCTTCACCCGCAGCACCAAAGCCAGAACCCGGTGTTCCCACAACGTTGACGGTTTGCAGCAATTTATCAAAGAATTCCCAACTGGATAAACCATTAGGCGTTTTCACCCACACGTAAGGTGCATTCACGCCACCGTAAACTGATAGTCCCGCGGCTGTAAGTTTCTCGCGGATAATTTTGGCGTTTTCTAAATAGAAATTAACCAATTCTTTGATTTGTGCTTGTCCTTCTTGGGAGTAAACCGCTTCAGCTCCCCGTTGGACGATGTAAGAAACACCATTAAATTTGGTAGACTGGCGACGATTCCAAAGTTTCCACAATTCCACATCGGAACCATCAGCCGCTTTGGCTGTCAGCGTCTTTGGCACCACAGTTAACGCGCAGCGAGTTCCTGTAAAGCCTGCATTCTTCGAGAAAGACCGAAATTCGATCGCAACTTCTCTTGCACCTTCAATTTCATAAATTGAATGGGGAAGCGATGCATCGGTAATGTAAGCTTCGTAGGCTGCATCAAAGAAAATAATCGAGTTATTAGCTTTGGCGTAGTCCACCCATGCCTTTAAATATTCCTTGGTAGCAGTTGCGCCAGTGGGGTTATTGGGAAAGCAGAGATAAATTAAATCGACTTTCTTAGAGGGAATCTCAGCGGTGAAGTTGTTATCAGCAGAAATTGGTAGATAAACTAAACCTTCAAACTCGCCTTTATCGTTAGCATTCCCTGTATTTCCCGCCATAACGTTAGTATCTACGTATACGGGATAAACAGGATCGGTAACAGCTATAGTGTTGTCATGACCAAAGATTTCCAGAATATTGCCGGTATCACACTTAGAACCATCGGAGATAAAGATTTCCGAAGCATCGATTTCGGCTCCCCGTGCTTGGAAATCTTGAGCAGCAATTTTTTCCCGCAACCAAGCATAGCCTTGTTCTGGGCCATAGCCTTTGAAGGTATTGCGATCGCCCATTTCTTCCACAGCTTTAATCATCGCTGTCCGGCAAGCTTCTGGCAGAGGTTCAGTAACATCACCAATGCCCAGTCTAATGATTTTAGCATCAGGGTTCGCTTCTGCAAAAGCATTTACCCGCCGAGCAATTTCTGGAAACAGGTAACCCGCTTTCAGTTTCAGGTAGTTGTCGTTAATACTTGCCATACTAAATTATGAAAAACGCCCTAAAATAGCTTACTGCTAATTTATCGGGGCGATAACTTTTGAGTGTTGACGGTTATTAGTACAGACGCGATTAATCGCGTCTCTACAACAGCCAACGGCCTTTTTATAAAGATGGATGTTAGGATATTTTTTCACCAGCTGAATCTGACTTATGAAATTAGTTTGCGCCCAAAGCGACCTCAGTACAAACCTCTCACTCGTCAGTCGTGCTGTACCTTCACGACCGAATCATCCGATACTTGCCAATGTGCTGTTACAAGCGGATGCAGAAACTAACCAAGTAAGCTTGACAGCCTTTGATTTGAGCTTGGGTATCCGTACTAGCTTTAATGCTGAGGTATGGGAAGGAGGAGCGATCGCCCTTCCTGCTAAGTTACTAGTAGATATCACTTCTCGTCTTCCAGAGGGCGAAATTACTCTCGATGATGAATCGGCCCTCACAGGTGCAACATCCAGCGGCGAAGGTTTAATTGTCACACTCACACCGAAGAGTGGATATTATCAAGTCCGAGCAATGGGGGCAGAAGAATTTCCCGAACTACCCGTAATTGAAAATACAGAAGTAATCCATCTCACCACCGCTGCATTAATTGAGGGATTACGGGGTTCATTATTTGCCACCAGTGCTGATGAAACTAAACAAGTACTCACGGGAGTGCATTTAACAGTTAAAGAAGATACCCTAGAATTTGCAGCTACCGACGGACATCGCCTAGCAGTAGTAGAAACTAGCAACGAGCGTCCTCTAGATGGAACTAATCAACTAGAAGTCACAGTCCCAGCCAGAGCATTACGCGAACTACAACGAATGCTAGCTCATAGCGCCTCATCTGATGAACCTGTAGCTTTACATTTGGATCAAGGTCAAGTCGTGTTTGCATGGCAAAATCAACGCTTGACTAGTCGCACATTAGAAGGGCAATATCCCGCCTATCGCCAACTGATTCCGCGTCAATTTGAGCGACAAGTCACAATTGAACGGCGACAATTCATCAGCACTTTAGAGCGAATTGCTGTGCTAGCAGATCAGAAAAATAATATTGTCAAACTCAGCATTGATAGCGAAGCTCAAGAAATTATTTTATCTTGTGAAGCTCAAGATGTGGGTAGTGGTAGAGAGCCAATGCCAGCACAAATTTCTGGGGAAAATATAGAAATTGCTTTTAATATTAAATATTTAATGGAAGGCTTAAAAGAATTACCATCTTCTGAAATTCAAATGCATTTGAATCAAAGCCTAACTCCAGTGATTTTTACGCCACTGGGTGGTTTGAAAATGACCTATTTAGCTATGCCTGTACAACTGAGAAGTTAAAAATTATTGGAACTTTCGGCAATTGTGGCTGGCGATCGCCAGCCACAAACAAAACTGAAAGTTAATCTCTCAACTAGTCTAGAAACAGAAAAAATTGATTCAAAAACGATGTTGTGATTTCTTGATTTACACATCACGCGTTTTGAGAAAATTGTAAATAGCCAGTGCAATAGCTACAAGCAATACCGCATGAATTAAATTTCCGGCAATATGAAGTACTAATCCTAATGCCCAAAAAGCAACCAGCACAACAACAATGCCCCAAAGGATACTCAACATATATTTACTCTTACTAAAGTGATTTTTACTTGTGCAGATATCTTATAGCCTCAGTTGATTTTTATCTATTTCTCCTCAGATAGGTTTAGGTATTCAAATCATCTATCTTGAGAAATAAAATTCACTATAGCAGTCGGTTTTGAGACCAACCTAATAGGTAGGTAGTAAACATTTCCAGAAATTAATTCTGCGTTACCTGAAATCGTTGTAGAGACGTAGCACTGCTACGTCTCTACTTTTTTACCAGATGTATATTTTTCTTGCAATATATTTATTTACAATAATCAAATTCTCAAAAATCGCTCGCCAACCTACAGCACTTGATGATGCAATTTGGTGATTTGTTTTATCGGAATTTGAATCCAAAATTCTGTACCTAACCCAGGTTGCGAATCGCATTTAAATACACCGCCGTGTTTTTCAACAACGATTTGATAACTAATTGATAACCCCAAACCAGTGCCTTTTCCAACTGGTTTAGTAGTGAAAAATGGGTCGCAGATTCTTACTTTGAGGTCTTCGGGTATTCCTGGGCCGTTGTCTTTTATGCGAACTACTACACTCTTGATATTACCTTCTATTTCCCCAAGAGAAGTAGTAATGGTAATTTGGCTGGTATGAGCTTTGGATGTATCTCTATAATCTTCTAAAGCATCGATCGCATTGCTTAAAACATTCATAAATACTTGATTCAATGGCCCGGCATAGCATTCTACTAAGGGAAGTTGACCATACTCTTTGACTAATTTAATTGCCGGACTTTCTGGTTTTGCTTTCAAGCGATGCTGCAAAATTAGCAAGGTGCTATCAATACCTTCATGGATATCAACTGGTTTTTTTTCTGCTTGGTCAAGGCGAGAAAAATTCCGTAAACCCGAAACAATTTGCCGGATGCGATCGATACCAATTTTCATTGAGGAGAGAGTTTTCGGCAAATCCTCAGTCAAAAATTCTAAGTCTATTTCTTCTGCGCGATCGCGAATTTGTGGGTCGGGGTTAGGGCAGTTTTGCAAATATAAATCTAGAATTCCCAGCAAATCATGGGCGTATTCGCTGACATGATTAATGTTGCCATAAATAAAGTTCACTGGGTTATTAATTTCGTGAGCAACACCAGCAACCAATTGACCCAATGAAGACATTTTTTCAGTCTGAATCAGTTGGGTTTGAGTTTGCTTTAAATCCTCCAAAGCTTTAGCCAGTTTTTCTTTCTGCTCTTTAGTCTGATTGAGCAATTCGATTTGTTGGAGTGCAACCCCAAGCTGATTGGCAATTTGAGTGATAAACTGAATTTCTGAAGTTTCCCAATGACGGGGTTCAGAGTTTTGATAAGCTGCTAGCAAACCCCAAAGTTTTTGCCTAATAAAAATTGGGGCGATCGCATAAGCTTTTGCTTGAATTTCCTCTAAAGCCGCAACGTGACATTCAGAGTGATTAGCTTCATAAATATTATTAACTACAAAGGTTTCATTATGGCGATATCGCCCACCTTGGGTTTCCTGCAAATAGCTATCTCGCCAAATTATATTAGTACCAAGATTTACTAATTTGACCCAACCTTCATTCACAAACTCAGCAATGTATTCACCACTCCAATCAGCTTGGAAGCGGTAAACTGCAACTCGATCCGCTTGTAGTGATTTACAGATTTCTTGAGTAGTTGTCTGAAAAATCGCATCTAAATCCAGAGATTCTCTAACTTTGGCAACAACTTCAAACAATGCCCGTTGTTGTTCTGCTGCTTGTTGCAAATCTAATGCCTGTTCTCGTGTCTGAGTGAGTAATTGAGCTTGCTGGAGTGCTACCCCCATTTGAGCCGCAATCTGACTGAGAAAGTGAACTTCTGGGGCTTTCCATTGACGAGGGCCAGTGTGTTGATAAGTTGCCAGTAAGCCCCAAAGGTTTTGACCAACAAAGATCGGTGCAAGTACAAAAGCGTGAATTTGAAACTGCTCTAAATTGTCGATATGACATTGAGTAAACCCCATTTTGTAGATGTCATCGACTGCAAATGTTTCATTGTTGCGGTAGCGTCCTCCGTGGGTATCTTGTAAGTAGGTGTCATTCCAAATAGTATTAATACCTAAACCGGATTCATTCGACCAGTATGGACTAGCAGCCTCGAAATCCCCGACAAATTCACCACCCCAATCAGCATCGAAACGATAAACAGAAACGCGATCGGCTTTGATTAATTGACAAACTTCTTTGGTTGTTGTTTGAAAAATTGTGTCTGTGTCCAAAGATTCACGAATCTCGGCAATAACTTTAAACACAGCTTGCTGTTGTTCGGCTGTCCGTTGTAATTCTATTGTGCGTCTTTTAACTTGATGTTCTAAATTTTCATTGAAGACTTGTACTTGTTGGTATAATTCATACTGCTGAACTGCAAAAGCAAAGTGTTTACCGAGGTTTCTAGCCAGTTCAATTTCTTCAGGTGTCCACGGCTGCAACTGTGCTTTTTTAGATTCGCGCCAAGCTTCAAAAGATCGCCGTGGGTATAATTGCCTCTTGTCGCTATCATACTGTCCCGCCCACAGGGTTTCTGTATCTATTTCGTTGCGGAAAATACTTAAATAACCCAACAACTGCTGACGATAGTGGAGTGGAATCACCAGCATACTGCGAATTTTAGTTGGTTCAAAAGCGATTTGCAAACTCCGCCAGCCTGGAGTTTGATAAATATCTAAAATCGGGCAAACATCATATTCTCCAGTGGAATTGAAGTGTTCCTGCCAAGCAGTATATTGCTCTATGAGTGGATATATGGTTTGTCCTGGTATTACAGGTTGCTGACCGCAGGTATACAGTTTTATACAAGTATTTCCAGGGATTAAGCATTCTGTGAAGCTGGTGACGCTACCATTGTGGTAATCAAAAGCTGCATTTCTAATGCAAAGCCGACCACCAGCACCATCAAAGGCGGCAACAGCAGCTTCGAGGGCTGGCTGCAATACAATTGTCGGTAGTGAATGTAGCAGAGTAGCAATGCGGTTAATGATGGCTTCTTGTGCGGCTGTTTTGCGAACTTGAGTCAAGAGGGTACTATGAGCGATCGCAACTGAGAGTTGATCGACTACTATTTGTAATGCTTCTAGTTCCGATTCTAAAATCAAACGTGCCTCAGAATTATGAGACACTAGCAGCCCCCAGAGTTGATTTTGGTAAAGAATAGGGGCTACCATACTAGACTTTACCCCCATTGCCTTTAAATATTCAATATGGCAAGGATCTACGGGACGGTAACGGATTTCCTCTCTCGTGGTTTCTCCGTTTTCCAAATCGTGTAAATGACTTTGACCAATTTCTTGAGTATCAACATTGACAACAGAACGCACCCGTGATTTAAGAAATAGTTCGCGGGCGGTGGGTGGAATATCGTCAGCAGGGAAATTTAATCCTAGTAGCGACGGTAAATGATTGTTGTAGATAGACTCAGCAATGACCTGACCACTACCATCGGGATGAAATTTGTAAATCATCACTCTGTCAGTTTGCAGTAGCGATCGCACCTCTGCTGTTGTAACTGTGATAATATCTTCTAATTCTAAACTTCGCCTGATACGGTTTGTAACCCGGTGGAGTAAAGTTTCTTCATGGCGAGTTTCCCGCCAATCTTGCTCAGAGTTCGAGGTCATTGCTGATAATATCTTCAATTAATAATTAGGAAATACATCATGATTAAAACAGAAGTCAGAATTCAGAATTCAGCATGTAATCAGTGGCAATACTTGTCGGGTTTTGGGGAAAGGGGAAAGAAAAAACCTTTACCCTTTACCCTTTTCCCTTTTCCCCAAACCAAATTCCGAGTTCAAAATGCAAAACCCGAGCAGTATTGTAATCAGTGGGACTTTTAAACTCCTTTATTGATTCACCAGCCACTAACAGGGCTTCTGAATTCTTTATTCTTAAATCTAATGATATTTTTGAATTAATTTCATCAATTTGTCTTCAGTAAAACTACGGCAAATCACTAACTAAATTCATAAAAAACTAAAAAATAGACGCAAGTAAAACTGCGTCTATTTCAGCTATTGGAAAAGATTTTTGCTTTTTAGTTTGAATTTTTTGTTGAGACGTAAACGTTCAACAAACTTAAAATCTTACATTGGTGCAAAGCTAATTTTTAGATAATCATTTTCCATCTTTGCTCCTGCTGGTTGCAGTGCTGCTAAGGCTTGTGGCAAAACTAAGTTACGCCGATGATTCCCAATAGTAATATTTAATTCATCCCCGGTTTTACTGAGTTGAACCTGGTTTTTAGGAATCCCAGGTAAGTAAAGTTCTAAACTGTATTGATTTTGCTCTTGTACGACTCGAATAGTCGTTTCTTTGTAATAAACTTGAGTTGGATCTTCATCTTTATAAAGCGTTTCCTTCAAACGTTCTAATGCAGCTAATCCGCACATTTCTTCAGAAAACAGGGGAACTTCTTTTATCGGTAGAGGGTGGAAATTATCATGAATTTCCTGGCGATATTGCTCCTGATTTTCTTTCCAACGTTTAAAAAATGGATCTTGTACTTCGCTTGGAATAATGCGATTAGCCACAACTAAATCTGTGGCAACATTATATAAACTCAAATAAGCATGGGCGCGGAGAGATTCTTTAATCACCATCTTTTCGGGATTAGTCACAAGACGCACTGACGTTTGAGTATTATCTGTTAATACTTTTTCCAGAGCTTCAATTTGTTCATAAAACTCATAAGGCGCATCCATTACCTCTTTATCTGGTAGCGAAAAACCAGCAATTGGTTTAAAAAAAGGTTCGACCAAAGGTCTAAGTGCTACCGAGATATTTTGAAAGGGTTTGTAAAAACGGCGCATATACCAACCGCCGACTTCTGGTAAACTCAGCAAACGCAGTGCTGTACCCGTGGGGGCTGAGTCAATAATCAAGACATCAAACTCACCTTCATCGTAGTGGCGTTTCATCCTTACCAAGCCAAAAATCTCATCCATACCTGGTAAAATTGCCAATTCTTCCGCTTGTACCCCTTCTAAACCCCTGGCTTGTAAAACTTGGGTAATGTAACGTTTCACCGCACCCCAATTTCCCTCTAGTTCTTGCAGTGCATCTAATTCTGCACCCCACAAGTTTGGACGAATTTTTCGGGGTACATGTCCCATTTCCATGTCAAAACTGTCTGCTAGGGAGTGAGCGGGATCTGTACTCAACACCAAGGTTTGATAGCCTAATTCTGCACAACGGAGTCCAGTTGCAGCAGCAACAGAGGTTTTACCCACGCCGCCTTTACCAGTCATTAAAATTACACGCATGGATGCTTCTTTCCTGCCTGAGGATTTTTTACATTTATTTACAATTATCGACTGTTTAAAGAAAATAAATGCTGCTTTAGCACGTTTAAGTGCGAACAGTTCAATAATAAATACGGGGAATAATCCAGCTATATTGCAATATTGACTGCTATTTATATAGTAGTGGATTAGGGAAATACGGTAGGAGGCGGTAATGTCAGTTTACTAACCTAATATCTGCTGCATTTACCGTAACTCATCTGTTGGGTTTTGCTGTAATAGCAGATCGAGCTTTGTTTCAATTGCTGAAAGTTTTTTGAGAATTGTGGGGCGATCGCCATCGACAGCAATTAGTAAATTAGTTATCTTATCTTGTATGTTGGTTAATTGTGCCACTGCATTCTGAAGTTGGATCATTCCTTCTCGGAGTTCTTGGCGTTCCCGTCGGGCTTCACTGATTTCATCCAACATAGCTTGGACTGTTTTAGCATTACTCTCAATTAGATGTTTGAGTTCTTTATCAGTCATTGCGATCGCACTTTGAAGATCAATTTATTATTCATCATAATTTGTAGGTTGAATAGAGCGATCGCTAAAGTCAATATTTACAGCACAAGTCAGAAGTCAGAATTCAGGAGTCAGAATTCAGAATGAGAATAGGCTCTGAGTCAGTCCAGCTACCAGAGCTAGATGGTGTACTTCACTTTACTTGAAATGTGCTATAAACACAAATTTTCGTAGTGACGCACTACTCTAACTGTTCAGTATCAACCCCCAACCCCTTCAATCTAGCTTTGAGTTCTTCCACTTGCTGCTGTACAAGTTCCCTCTGTTGTCGTTCAGCCTCAGCTTCTTGTTCTGCTACTTGCGCCCTTTCTTCTGGAGTCGCTATTAACTGTTTATCTGCGTTGAAAAAACGTAATTTTGACTCATAAATTCCTAAGAATAACTCTAGCTGCTGACTCCACAGCCAACCTTCAGCATTTGCTTCTATAGGTTCATACTTACCACCCACTAAACGAAATCCTTGAAACTCCAAAGTATCGGGGTGAAACCAAAAATATTCTGGTGTGCGAAAAGTCTCTTGGTAAAGTTCAAACTTCAGACCTTTATCAACTTTGGCAGTGCTGTTAGAAAGTAATTCAATAATTACATTTGGATACTTTCCTTGTTCTGCCCATAATACCCAACTTTTGCGGGGGCGATTTTCACATCCCAAGACGACAAAAAAATCTGGGCCTCTAAAGTCTCGCTTGGTAATTTGTTCTGGGCTAAAATAAACCGTTAAATTTCCAGTAGCATAAAAATCAGTACAGTTAGGCCACCACCACTTTAGACAAGCCAATAGTAGTTCGATTTGGTCACGGTGCAGATCGCTTTCCAAAGGAGGCTCATCACTCCATAAATCACTAGGTGCAATGATAATATCTTCTGCTTCCGTATGTATAGTTAATTCACCGGATATTTCAGGATTTTTGGCAGCCGTCATAAAAATTAATGGCTTTATTTGTTGCCTCTAGTGTAATAGGAATCCGTTCTTAAATTCTTCCAATATCAATACACATCTGGGGAAATTAAATATACGTTATCCAGAACCCTTGTAGAGACGTAGCACTGCTACATCTCTACATTCATTTTTGCCAGATGTCTAATTTTTTGAAGATAAAAAATGCTGCTTCACTACGTCTAGGCGCGAACAGTTCCAATAATCGATATGAGAGATAATTAAACCATCACAATTGAGAGTTAATTCACTCCAACCAGGGATAGAAATACGTGGCTTCCAAGGGACAGGCGTATTCCAACTAAGTGTCCACTCTGTTTTAATTATGTTTTCCAAAGCTTGGATATTATGTAAATCCATTTTGGGATTTAAAAACCAAGTTTGAATAAAATTAATCATTTCTTTGTAGCGTTTAACTCCGTGAAATTTATTCAATGGGTCTTGAAAATAAACATCTGGAGCATAAATGCTATAAGTTTGATTGACTGGGAATCTTTGATAGTCTTCTTTGAGGATTTCAATGATATCCATAATTTCTTAATAAGAATTCAGAACTCAGGAGTCAGAATTCAGAATGAATTTTGTGGGACTCTTTGGCGAATATTGCTTTAAAACCGGACTTGTACTGCTATGCTAATGCTCTTGATAGGCGAAACTAGTATTAAATATCCTTTCTTATTAAAACTCTATCGCTTTATGAGTAGAATTTTCATCAATTCTGAATTCTGAATTCTGAATTCTTTAAATTTATACCTCATCCCATAAGCGTTCTAACTGACGCCGCCAAGCAGCTAGGGTTTGTTCTTGCGCTTGGGCGGTTTGGTCTATTTCGCCCATAATTCCTTCTGCATAAAAGCGTTCTAAGTTTTGGATGGTAGCTTGTAAAGATTGTCCTTGTAGTTTTGCTGCTTTGATAACTTGACGGATGCGGGTTTCAACTAATCGATTGAAGGCATTATCTATACCTATCTCATGTAGAGAAACTAGTCGAGCGATCGCTCTTTCAAAATCCACTTTTACCAAAGTGGTAATGTTATGGTGAAACACTGCCCAAATTTGCCCATCATGCAAAGCATACCGCACTTCCTGGGTTTCATCAAAGTTAGCTGACAAAAACTCTGCTAAAAAAGGTTGGGCTTCTTGTAATGGTAATATTGGTAGTAAAACTCGCAGCCAAGTATTATCTTTAGACAGTAGCACTAAAAGTTGAAAACTATAAGTGTTTACTTCCCAAGAACCAGGAGAAGTTGCACTAACATTTGTGCCAAATAATTCTGTTAGGGTAACCGTAATTTCTTCAGGTGTCATATGTATTTTTTAAAGCTAGCTAGGGCATCCACTTATTCTTTAACACTCTCTGCTGCTTGCTGTACTACTTCTAGAGGTAAATCTAATAATTGAGCGATCGCTTCTAAGGTCAACCCAAATTTTATCATCCGTGGTATTGCTTCTAACTTACCTTGCTGTTTACCTTCTTCTAAGGCTTCTTGATAAACTTTAGTTTGCTTTAACTCACTTAAACCTAACATTGCTTCAATCTCCTCGCGGCTCTTTTGTGGTAGTTTGTAGACAATAATTGTCTCAATTAAATTGATGAGGTCGCGCTGGGTAACTTCATCGGTTATCTGTTGCTTGGCTTGCTCAATTAAGCGTTTTGCTACCTCTGGTGCTGTTTCCTCGGCCTCAATAACAAGCTTAACAACACCAACCCCAACTGAGGCTTCTGCTGTTTGGCTTAACTCATCTAAATAAATGCGTCTAACTCTATTGAGAGCTAGCATTTCACTAAACTGCAACGTCTGTTCTCTTTCGATACTGCGAGTTGGATAGATAATTACAACTTGCCAAGGATGAAGGGGTTTGTATTGCCGCAAGTAGAGGAATAGTTCAGCAAACAGACGGTAATATAAATCATCATCGGGCTGAAACTGAACTTCAACTATATAAAGAGGTTTTTCTCCATCGTTGGTAATTGGTAAAAACAAACCATCCAAGCGAAAGGCAAGTTGTTTAACTTCGCAGGAAGTAAATTTATAGGCAATTGCTTCTGCTGGCGACTGGTTAATCAGTTCAAAAAAGATGCTAGGAAATGCCTGAAATAGGCTATAAAAGATAGTGTCAGTTTTCACTGTTATATTCAAATATTCAATTATCTGCCCTTCGGGCAAGGCAGAGGGCAGAGGGCAGAGGGCAGGGGGCAGAAGGGAAGAAGTAAAGTTTTAAGGTATGCCTTTCTGCCTTGCCCAATTGGGTTTAAGACCCCCACTAAATCATAGATTTAGTGGTCTTCAATTAGCGGGGGTCTGAATCCCCCACTAATTGCCTTCTGCCTTCTGCCTCCTGCCTTCTGCCTTCTGCCTTCTTCAATTTATTTTTTATAAATCAAAAAAACTGAACCAATCGGGCCATAATTTTCTACATAGATTTTTTGGTTGTAATACAAACCTGGAGACATACCTCCATCAAATAAAATTCCTTCTTGAATTTTTCCTAAACAGTTATTCTTAGCAATGCCTTGCAAAACATTATCAAATGTATCTGGTAGTAACTCTTGATTATTTTGAGATAGTTCAATATCGGAATTAGCTTTCGCATCATTCACCAATAATATTACATATCCTTGATTAGTGATAGCTGCCATAGACCGATTAGTTGCACTTTTGCAAGCAAATTCTCCCAAATCTTGACAAATATCTTTAAATTTACCCTGGCGATAAAATCTGCCATTTCCTCCGACTAAATTGTAATTGAGAACATTGCTATTTCTTCTACCAGCTTGGATAGTGGCTTGTCGTTGTGTGGGCGAACCTCCTGATATCCCAAAGGAAGAACGTTTATTTTTAAATGCTCCGGAATATTCTAAGCCACGAGAAATATTTAAGCCTTGTGGTTTATCAGCGGTATCTATATAGTCGGCGTTAATTGCAGCAATGGGTAGCTGTCCATTTAATTTAGCATTATCGCCAACGATGAGTTCGCGAAATTGTTTTGGTACATATTCTTTTCGTAATTTTCCTTGAGCGTCTTTGGCGTAGAGCTTATGAGATAAACCAAGATTAACTTTAAAATCTAATTCTGGTGATTTAGGATTAAAAATAATTACGTGGTTAATACCTTTGGAATTTTTCTGTCCTTGATTATTAGTTTTAAAAAAATCAATACTGAATTTGGGATTTTTGCCAGGACAAATTTTAGAGGCTTTTGGAACTGAATTAGCTGCAATTTTTTGACAACCTGGTAATAAGGTTAAAGCAGCGATCGCCATAAATAACAAAAGTAAATTTTTTTTAGACATAATTATGCAAAAAACCCGCTACAGAATTACTATAGCGGGGATAATTTAAAATTTCAGTCTGGAGTTAATCAGAAAACTAAAGCTTAAGGGAGCCACTCTAGAACGGCTTCTTCTTTGGTGTTAGTGTTCCGGGATGGTGTTTCACGATTGAAATTCATGTGAATTGAGCGAGTTTGCTCGCCATCAGCAGCCACAGCCAAAATTGGATAGTCAATTAAACCGTCTTGGAAGGACATCTGGAAGCGGAATGTACCATCTGGATTGAGTTTAATTGGACGGCCGCCAATGGTTACGCTAGCATCGGGTTCAGTTGCACCGTAAACAATCAATTCAGCATCGGCTATTAACCAGAACTTGCGCGGACGCACTGGTACGGCGGAAGCTGAGAAGCCAACACCTGACATTCCCACACCGGACATGGTTAAACCGGAAGTGGTGGGAACTGCCCACATACCTACACCGGATGGGAATATGTAGGAACTGATAGCTTGTTCGGGGCGTACTGAACCAGCTTGTTGCATAGAGCCAAACAGAGAACCAGCAACGCGTTGTGCTTCGGCAGATTCCGCTAGACCAAAGATTTGGTCGTAAATGGGGTTGCCGCCGCCATTTGCACCAGCTGTTGCCACTTTCTTGGCGGGTGGAACGAGTTCGTACTGAGTTTTGCCGCGTAAATCTTCTTCAAAGCTGACGGTGATGAAGACATCTTCAATCCAGTCAGAAGGATATACGGGAGGAATATGTACTCTCGCAGAACGAGCGAGTACCAACCAACGACCATCAGCAGCACGATAGCCGATATCAATGACATAATCGCGATCGCTAACTGGAACTGGTAGATACCATTCTCTTGCTAGCTCGTCAGCAGGATATTCTTGAATGCTGTGGGGGCTTTGAAAATCGATATTGATGTCAGTAACATCATAAATCCGCAGTGCCAGTTGTTGTCCGCCTTGGCGACGCAGTTCTTCTTTGTGTTCATTGGGAACATCCCAGTAAGTGTAAGCCCATTGAGGATCGCGGGGTAAGAGTACAATCCGGCTTTCACCGTAACCAGAAGGCAGATCTGGGAGTCCTTCATCAACATCAGCAAGAGATCCACCGGTTCGATCTTCCTGACCTAATTCAAACTTAGCTGCTTCCACGGTTTCTTGTGCCTCCAATGAACGAGATGGACTAAGCGAAATTTTGCTGCGCTGGACTTCTTGAATTGATGCCAGCAGTTGGGATTTACGCATTCGGCTATAGCGAGAGATGCTATATTCGCTGGCAACTTTACGTAGTTGCCGTAAGGTCATCTCCTCTAGTGGCGGGCGTTCTTTTGCCATTAATTTGGCCTCCAGTAGTTTAAGCGGTAAATGATTTCGCCTGGTTAAAGAATGCGATATAAAATGTCATCCACTCCAGATGAATTTCTTATTCCTGACTCCTGGTTTTGCCCAGTTTTTAAATTTTTAGTCTTTTTTAAATTGAAGTCGTTTCCTATCAATTCCTTTAGCTATGCCGAAATTAGCATTTCTTTGGGATCGCAGGAGCTGTATTTGTTAAGTCAATATTAACCACTAAGCATATCTAGGGATCAAGGGGTTTGAATAGATTTTTTGCCTATTCCACGAATTTATCAGCCCTTGTGGGATCATAATGTTATAGTTCTATGACATTTTGGCTAAAGCCATTGGTTTTATCAGTCAAAATATCAAGATTTCATGACATAATTTTCCGGTTAGCTCAAAACCTAATACACAAAGGGTTTTTCAATGGGGAGCGGGAATTGGAAGAGTAGCAGATACAAAAATTAATAATTATACTCAGTACAATAAGGTCTAGGCCGTGTTTTCAACAAAAAGGCAATGGGGAACAGGGAGAAACAACCTGTTTTCTTCTAACAAAATTAGGGGATCTGAGTCCTCTACTAATTGGAATGTACTATTCCAATTACTCGTGCGCGTTAGTAAGGTATTACACTGCAATATGCGTATTACCTAGTTGTAGTTTCCTGTTCTTTTTTACACTCTTATACTGTTTCACTTTAAGGTTGATACAAATACCTTGGTAGGGTAGCAAAGCTGTGGGCTACACAGAAAATGTATATGTATGAAGATTTTTGTGAAATGGTATTACCAAGAAAGGCAGAGGGCAGGAGGCAGAAGGCTTTTATGGAATTCTGATTCCTGCCCTCTGCCACGACGCCTTGGGAGTAAGGGTTTAAAGCCCCCACCAACTTTTCATTTGGTGGCTCTTGTTCAGGAGGGGCTGAATCCCCGATCTTACAAAACCTTCTGCCCTCAGCATAGCTGCCTTCTTCAAATCTCTCGAACTTCCCGGAGGATGCAGTTCGCGAATGGGCGGTAACACCCCTGTTTATCCACAAAATGGTTGGTTGAGACGTTGCAATTGCAACGTCTCAACATATGTTAAAAATCCTAGAATGTGAACTCTAATTCGCCAAAAGCATCTCTGAAAACTGTTTGATAAATAACAAAGACAAATGACTAACCTGATTCTGGTTGTAGACGACGACCATTTAATGCGAAGGTATCTGTGTGAGCTATTGAAAGAAGCAGGGTATCAGGTAGTAGAAGCGAGTAACGGTTTAGAGGCGATCGCTACCTATACTCGCCTAGGCCCAGATATAGTACTGTTGGATGCCATGATGCCAGAGATGGATGGTTTTAGCTGTTGCGCTCAACTGCAAGCACTATCCGATGGCAAAGAAATACTAGTGTTAATAGTTACCGCGTTTGACGATGCGGCATCAGTGGAAAAAGCTTTTGCTGTGGGTGCAACTGATTTTATTACTAAGCCGATTCAATGGCCGATATTACGTCAAAGATTGCGCCGTCTTCTAGAAGCTCATCGTACTAAGCAGCAATTACAACAACAAACTCTCCAGGCACAACTGCAAGAAGCACAGCTAAGATTAGCATTAGAGTCTGCTGGCATGAGCATTTGGAACTGGGATCTTCTGACTAACGAAATTAGTTATTCAGGTAACCTAGAAACAGCTTTTGGGTGGGAAAAAGGCAGTTTTAACAACACCTATGATGCTTTTATTGACCGCGTTCATCCCCAAGACCGCGATTTTGTTAAGCGATCGCACCAGCAAGCAATTAAAAATGGGGTAGGATATGACATCGAATTTCGAGTTATTTTGCACGATGGCAGCATTCGCCATTTAGCAAGCAAAGGAGTTATCTGCCGGGATGCGTTAGGTGTGGCTGTGGGAATGTCTGCAATAGAAGTAGACATCACCAAGCGCAAGCAAGTAGAGGAAGCACTAGAACTTCATGCTAACCAGCAAGCAATGGTGGCAGAACTCAGTCAAATAGCCCTAGCTGGTACAGACTTGACTACACTGATGAACTTATGTGTAAGCATCGTCGCCCAATGCCTAAAAGTTGAGTATTGTAAAGTTTTAGAACTACTGCCAAATGGTAATGCATTACTGCTGAGGGCTGGAGTAGGTTGGCAGCCTGGTTTGGTGGGGAAGGCCACCGTCAGCGCTTTGATGAATTCCCAAGCTGGCTATACCCTGCTTTCTAGCGGCCCCGTGATTGTCAACGACCTGCGAACCGAAACGCGATTTAATGGGCCACAACTGCTATTCGACCATCAAGTAGTGAGCGGAATTAGCGTGGTGATTCATGGCAGAGAGCGTCCTTTCGGTGTCTTAGGGGCACACACAACCAGACATCAGACTTTCACCAAAGATGAAATTTATTTTCTCCAATCTGTTGCTAATGTTCTCGCGGCTGCCATTGAGCGTCAGCGGGTGGAAAACGCCCTCAAAGCAAGCCAAGAACGCTGTCAGTTAGTGGTGCGGGGTACTAATGATGGTATTTGGGACTGGAACGTTCAAAATAATCAAGTATTTTTTTCAACTCGTTGGAAGGAAATGCTTGGTTATGAAGAAGACGAAATTGTCGATGATTTAGATGAATGGGCAACACGAGTGCATCCAGATGATAAAAGATTTGTCAGGGAAGCGATCGCCGATCATTTTGCCCAGATTACTCCGTTTTTCATCAGCGAGCATCGAATTCAGTGTAAAGATGGCACTTACAAATGGTTTTTGAATCGCGGTCAGGCAGTCTGGGACGAAGATGGAAATGTAGTGCGGATGACTAGTTGTCATACGGATATCACCGAACGTAAATTAGCAGAAGAACAATTGCGTCAAAGTGAAGAACGTTTCCAAATAGTCGCTCGTGCTACCAACGATCTGTTATGGGACTGGGATTTGCTGACTAATAAGGTGTGGTGGAATCAAGCTTTACAAACACTGTTTGGTTACTCCCTAGAGCAAATAAGTTTTACCGCTGATTGGTGGAGCGAACACATCCATCCAGACGACAGGCAGAGAATCGCTAACCAAGTGCGTGCTCTAATCGATAGCGGTGAGAAATTTTGGTCAAATGAATACCGCTTTCGCCGCAGTAACGGTTCCTACGCCTACGTGTTCGATCGCGGTTACGTTATCCACGATCAGACAGGTAAGCCAGTGCGAATTATGGGCGCAATGATGGATATTACCGAACGCCAAGCCGCCCTGCACGAACGCAACCGTGTGCAAGCAGAATTACAACGCCAAAATATGCGATCGCAACTGTTCGCTAATATCACCCTCAAAATTCGTCAATCTTTAGAAATCGATGAAATTCTCCAAACCAGCGTCATAGAGGTGCAAAAGCTACTGCTTGCCGATCGGGTATTAATCTTGCGCCTACAGCCAAGTGGCTCTTTTGTGGCAGTTCAAGAAGCAGTAGTTCCCGGTTTGCCTGTTGTTATGGGGCAGGAAATTACTGACTCTTGCTTTCGTGAAAATTACATCGAGCGTTACCGCCAAGGGGGAATTAGTTCCATTAGGGACATCAGAGAAGCTGATATCCAACCTTGCTACATGGAATTGCTGCAACGATTCGCCATCAAAGCCAACCTTGTAGTCCCGATTGTACTGAAAAATGAACTCTGGGGGCTGTTAATTGCCCATCAGTGCGCCCATCCCCGTCAGTGGACTAGCTGGGAAATTGAACTTTTGCAACAACTAGCAGATCAAATCGGTATTGCCTTAGCTCAGAGCCAAATTCTAGAACAAGAAATTCGCCAACGGCAAGAACTCGCCCGTTCCAATCAAGAATTGCAGCAATTTGCATTTGTCGCCTCCCACGATTTGCAAGAACCACTGCGTAAGATTAAAACCTTTGGCGATCGCCTCAAAGTTACCTACGGCGACATCTTGGCGGAACAGGGGCGGGATTACTTAGAACGGATGCAGAATGCTGCTAACAGAATGCAGACATTAATTGAAGACTTGCTGACACTTTCACGAGTTACTACCAGGGCCCAGCCTTTTGTATCGGTAAATCTAGCAAAGATCGCCCAAGAAGTATTGTCTGATTTAGAAATCTATGTCCAGCAAACTGGGGCGACTGTGGAAATTGGAGAGTTACCCACTATCAAAGCCGATCCCGTACAAATGCGCCAATTGCTGCAAAATCTCATCGGTAATGCTCTCAAATTCCACCGCCCAGAAGTACCACCTGTAATCAAAATTTATGGCAGCATTTTAAACAATCAAACAAATAATAAACTGTGTAACAGTTGTGACGTTTGCGAAATAGTTATAGAAGATAATGGTATTGGTTTTGAAGAAAAGTATCTCGATCGCATTTTCAACGTTTTTCAACGTTTACATACTAATACTGAATACGAAGGCACTGGTATAGGTTTAGCTATCTGTCGGAAAATTACCGAGCGTCATCATGGAGCGATCGCAGCTCAAAGCATACCAGGGAAAGGATCGAAGTTTTTTGTCACATTATCAGTTGATTCTCTAGCTTAATTTTTATTCCTGGAGAGGGATTAAGACCAGACCCAAAAATTAGCTTAATTGTACAATTGTGACCTCTAATTTTTCGGACTTATTGATTGTATAGATTAAGTACTATGTTAACTATTAATAAGATTCTGTTGTTTCCGGTTTTAGACTACCACTGCAACATGTGATTTGTTGTCAAAAAATGAAGCTTTCGTAGCTGAATATATAGATTGCATATTTGTTTATTTTTGTCAATGTACGAGTTGCCATCTGTGCCAAGTTAATAACTTGATTCATACTAATAAACCAATGCAAAGGAGACGATGCATAGTGAAGGGTGGAGAAACAAACGTCACAATTTTAATGGCTGATGATGACGAAGACGACAGGATGTTGGTTCGCGAGGCATTGGCAGAAAGTCAATTGCCAATTGAACTATACATCGTTAGCAATGGTGAAGACTTGATGGATTATTTATACCATCGTGGTCGATATGCTAGCAACAGCGGTAAACCGCATCCAGGGTTGATTTTATTAGATTTGAATATGCCGAAAAAAGACGGTTTTGAAGCACTCCAAGAAATAAAAAGTGACCCACAACTGCGGCGAATTCCTGTTGTTATACTGTCAACTTCAAGCGCCCAAGAAGATATATATAATACCTACGATTTGGGTGCAAACTCGTTCATCATTAAGCCAGTGACTTTTGCTTCTTTAGTAGAGGTAATGAAAACTCTAGGAAAATACTGGTTTGAAATTGTGAAACTGCCAACAGAAGCAATGGGAGACAAAAATGGACAGCAGCCCCATCAAAGTTCTGTTCGTTGATGATGACGAAGATGATTATATTTTGACTCGTTATTGGTTCAGTGAATTCCAGGTGGCAAAGTGCGAGCTGCAATGGGTGGATAATTATGAAGCAGCCAGGAGTGCGATCGCTCTACACCAACATGATATTTATCTTGTAGACTACCGTTTAGGGCCGCACAATGGACTAGAACTATTGCGCGAAGCCATCGCCAACGGCTGTTCTTCTCCAATAATTTTACTCACCGGTCAGGGCGATTGGGAAATTGACCTAGAAGCCATGAAAGCCGGAGCCGCAGATTATTTGGAAAAAAGCCAATTAACAGCACCTTTGTTAGAGCGTTCCATCCGCTACGCCATTGAACGCAAACAAACAGAACAGAAAATTCGCGAACAAGCTGCTTTACTGGATGTAGCTACCGATGCAATTTTTGTCCGCGATTTAGACGATAAAATTTTATTTTGGAACAAAGCTGCCCAGCAACTCTACGGTTGGAAAAAAGAAGAAGCCATTAATAAAAAGACACGAATTCTCTGGCAGGAAAAACAGCTACCTCAAGTTCAAGAAGCACTCAGTATTTTAATGAAAAATGGTTCTTGGGAAGGAGAATTACATCAAATAACAAAATCAGGTAAAGAAATTATTGTTGAAAGCCGTTGGACATTGGTGCGAGAATTCAGTAAAAAAACACAAACTATCCTCGTTGTAAATACTGATATTACACAGAAAAAACAACTAGAAGCCCAATTTCTCCGCGCCCAGCGATTAGAAAGCATTGGCACCTTAGCCAGTGGTATTGCCCACGATTTGAATAACGTTCTAGCGCCAATTTTGATGACAGCCCAGCTTTTAGAGGCACAAGTCAATGATGAGCGTTCTCGGAGACTGCTGCCAATATTGATTGCTAACGCTAAACGCGGGGCAAACCTGGTAAAGCAAGTATTATCTTTTACTCGTGGGCTGGAAGGCGATCGCACAGTTTTACAATTAAAGCATTTAATAATAGAAATTCAGCAAATTATTAAAGAAACTTTTCCCAAATGTATAGAAGTTTTTACCCAAATTTCTCCAAATCTTTGGACTGTATCTGGCGATGCTACCCAACTGCATCAAGTACTGATGAATTTGTGTGTCAATGCTCGTGACGCAATGCCAAATGGTGGAGTTTTAAAAATCTCTGCCGAAAACCTTTTCATTGATGAAAATTTTACGAAAATGCATATTGATGCTAAGGTTGGTCATCACGTTGTAATTACTGTTGTTGATGGGGGAATTGGGATTAAACCAGAAATATTAGATCGGATATTTGAGCCATTTTTTACTACTAAAGAAGTTGGCAAAGGCACTGGTCTTGGTCTATCTACAGTACTGGGTATTATTAAAAGCCACGGCGGTTTTATCAATGTATACAGTGAAGACGGAAAAGGCAGCCAATTTCAGGTATATTTGCCAGCCCAAGATGCAACGGAAACTATAGAAGAACAACACCAAGAATTACCTCCAGGTCAAGGAGAATTAATTTTAGTTGTAGATGACGAACCAGCCATTCGAGATGTGACAAAAACATCTTTAGAAAGTCATAATTATAAAGCAATTACAGCCAGCGATGGCATTGAAGCTATAGCGTTATATGCAGAACACCGAGATAAAATATCTCTTGTATTAACTGATATGCTGATGCCATCAATGGATGGACTAACTACCATCCGCACCCTGCGAAAAATTAATCCAGATGTTAAAATTATCGCTGTCAGTGGACTGAGTTCAACAGATAAAGTTGATGCCGCTTATGATATAGGAATCAAAGCCTTTTTGTCTAAACCTTATACAGCTAATCAATTATTACAAACTATTAGTACAGTTAAAAAGAGTTAGGGGTTAAAAATTGAGAGTTAGGAGTTAGGAGTTAGGAGTTAAGAATTGAGAATTAGGAGTTTATCAAATTCCAATCCTTGTAGAGACGGCGATTTATCGCGTCTCGAAAACCCATAATTTGTATAATTAGTCCTTAACTGAACCGTATTGGGTTATAAAAAACATAGCATGAACGCATAAATATTCACAGCAGCCAATGTCGGCGAACGTTCCGGGGGCAAACAAGTTCTCAAACGGGCCAAAATGCTATACATCGAATTCACGTGATTTTACCACTCACAACTTTTCAAACAGCCTGTAACTCTCAACTATCAACTCCTAACTCCTAACTATTTAAATCCCATGACCAAAGATGAAGTTTTAGCCGCTAATACAGCTTTTTATCGCGCTTTTGAAAGAAAAGATATTGAGGCGATGAGTGCAATCTGGTCACAGGGAACTGGTAGTTTTTGTATTCATCCGGGAAGTAGAGTGTTGCGGGGTTGGAAAGAGATTCGCACCTCTTGGGAGCAGATATTTAAAAACACTGCTTATATTGAAATTAGCACAGATGTAATTGCTACAGAAGTAACTGATAATATCGCTTATGTTGTGTTGATAGAAAATGTGTTTCAAGTCGTAGGTTCGAGAAGACTTGAAGCACAATCAACCGCGACAAATGTATTTCAGTTTCTCGGTGGAAAGTGGTATTTAATTCATCATCACGGGAGTCCGATTTTGCGGTGATGGGGAGGCAGGGGCAATACGGTTCGGATAAGCATTTTTCATGTCTGATGTGGGCTGGGAAAAGGGTAAGGGGAAAAGGGAAAAGGCTTGAAATTACCCTTTACCCTTTCCCCTTTAACCAAACCGTATTGGGGGATGAGGGCAAATTTTGCATTCGTGCAAGAGGTCTAAGGGACTTCCAAATAAAAAAATATTCAATTATTTATTGTGGGGTGGGCGTCTCGCCATTGGTGTCAACTTAACGTAAAACCGATATCCCGCAAGGAACTGAAGTTCCTTGCTCATAGCGAAAGTCATCTTAAGATGACT
>JAVRCH010000147.1:0-5867 GCA_034530795.1 Nostoc sp. DedQUE12a | reverse complement strand
CGTGCCTCCGCCCTCGGATATGGCGATAATCCGGAATTTGTTGTAACTGCTCAATCAGATTCATCTTGTTTCTAACCGTAAATGCTTAAATACCCTTATGAGTATTTTGTTTTTTCTACGGCTGTATGAAACCACCCTGCTTTTTAAGAGGGGCTAGGGGGGATCGGGGTTTCGGGCTTCAGTGCGTAAGTTCTAAAAATAATCGTAATTTGGTAAATTGCAATGCCAGACAATCACAATCAACCAAAAGAATATGATGCCGTGTTGGGTGGACAAGTACCATCGCCTGTTGATGGTGTTGTTTTAGGGGGAATAGAAGGTGTTAAAAAGTGTTTGGCTAGTATATTTTTTAAAGAAAGAATTACAGCGCTAGAAAATGCACTCAAGTATGGAGAAGCAGGTTTAGAATTACTAATTCAGTCCTTGACAGATGTATCACCAGAAGTACAGCAAACTGCTGAAAATTTGCTTTTCCCGCATCGCACAAAACCAATCCCATCATGGTGCCTATAGTCATTGTCTCGCTATTACACCAAATAAACAAATTCTTGTTGATGCTAATGGTAGCAGTCGCATTGATATATGGAGTTTGGAGACAGGGGAACTCATGCGTACTATAAAAGCACATTCTCAGCGTGTTAAATCCGTTGCAATTAGCCCAGATGGAGAAACTTTGGTTAGTGGCGATAGCGACAGCATTATTAAAGTTTGGGTTTTGCGTACAGGAGAAGAAAAATTTACCATAAATGCAAATTCCGGTAGAATTTCTTGTGTTGCTATCAGTCCAGATGGGCAGAATTTGATTAGTAGTTGCGGGGATAGCACAATCAAAGTATGGGACTTACAAACAGGACGCGGAAAAGCCATTTTCAACGGACATACAGATGCGGTTAGTTCTGTCGCTATTAGCACTGATGGGCAAACTCTTATTAGTGGTAGTGTAGATGGAACTATTAAAATCTGGGGATTGCCATAAGGGTAGAAAAAAGTGCGATCGCCTCACCTCAGTGATGGGGAATACTAAGTAGTAGCCTCAACATTAAAAACCTGATGAAAGAAAATACCAATCGCCCAAGAGTTTATGATGCTGTTCTTGGCGGTCAAGAAAAAGCGCCTCCTGGTGCTGTAGTATTAGGAGGACTAGAAGGTGTTAAAAGACGCTTGGCAAATCCGCTAATTGAACAAAGAATCGCTGCACTAGAAGAAGCACTCAAGTATGGCGAAGCCGGTTTAGAATTGGTAATCTGGGCGTTAGACGATAAATTATGGAAAGTACGCCAAGCAGCTTATTCACTACTAGCTTCTCGACCAGAACCTATAGTACAAGAAATACTTCAGGACTATAGTCATAAAATTGACAGATATGATGCTTTCGTAGCGATGGCGCGTGCTGGCGGAGTGTCCGATATCGATACACTAATGGAGAATCTAGAAAATGACCGCAATAGCGCCACTTGCAAGTTAGTTGACTTTACACTGAGCTTAGTTGATACTTCTCAAGGTCAAGACAGAATTCGACATTACCTGTTCAACGGTACGCAGATACAACGTAATTATGCAGCACTTTATTTTAAACGACGCGGAGCAAAAAATATTTTAAAAGAAGCAGTAAACCAAGGCTGTATTGATAAATTGCAAGCCTTTTCTAAATAAAAATCACAATGTCAGAAAATCTCAATCAACCAAGAAAATATGATGCTGTGCTTGGCGGACAAGTACCACCCCCTGTTGATGGCGTAGTTTTAGGAGGTCTGGAAGGTGTAAAACGACGTTTAAGCAGCGCCACATCTCCACAACAACAAATTCTCGCCGTTGCAGAAGCCCTAAAGTATGGCGAAGCCGGTACCAAGTTGGTGTTTGAGATTGTAAATACAGACTCGGAAAAGTTGCAATCTACAATATCGTCACTCCTGGGACAACAAGCATTAGCAAAAGTGCAGTCCCATCTAGACAGGGAAATACCATTAATCTCTGCGCTTGATTTAAACTACAGTCGTTTGCAAAATTTACTCGCTTCCGGAAACTGGAAAGATGCAGACCAAGAGACTGCTAGTATAATGCTGCGGGTATGCGATCGCCAACCACAAGGATTATTAGATCCATCAGACATCGAAAAATTCCCTTGTGAAGACTTAAGCACCATTGAAACTCTCTGGCAAAGATATAGCAACGGACGCTTTGGCTTTATTGTCCAAACCCATATCTGGCAAATCGTTGGCGGTACATCAAATCCCGACTGGGAAGCATGGTGTCGCTTTGGTAAAGGTGTAGGGTGGTTTTCTCAAGGTGCTTGGTGCTATTGGAATGATTTGAAATTCGATTTGAGTGCGCCGGTAGGTAACTTACCCCGTGGCGGTGCATTTATTGGTTGGGGGTTAGGCGACTTTTGGACGGGTTGCAAAACCCTGTCTGCCCTTGCAGAGAAATTAGCAAACTGCAAAATAACCTAAATTGGGAACATTGGTATTGGGTTCAGATTCCCGACTTCTTGAAGAAGTCGAGAATCTTGTTGCTGACGATATAATTAAACCCAACGTCCTACAACAACCCGCACTGTTCCATCTGCTAATACTTCTTCATCCTCAACATTAAAGCCTTGTTCTTGAACTGTTGCCATCAAAGTTTTATGAGCATATTTTTGACTGATGGAATTAACAAATTGCTGTTGATTAATTTTTGCTCCCCAAAAATCTGCAACTATTTCGTAATTCTCACCACTGCGGCGAAAACCCAAGTCATAACCGTTTTTTTGACGAATTACATACTCGGCTTGAGTTGTATCACCTCGATATCCGCGTACATTGGTGTTAGACTCCACTTGATAACCTAATTCTTGCAACACTTCATGAAGAATTTCACCGCGTTTGATTTGAACTTTAATAGTTGTGAAATGAGACATAATTGGTTTTGTGTTTGAGATTTTGGATAAAAAAATAAACCGCCAAAATGCAGATTTTTTCTATTCTAATCAACTTCTAAAGGCCCGATTCCTTGTTGAGTTGAGTAGTGCTTTAATTCCTCCACTAACTGAATATCATTGGAAGCTGGCCTTGCGCCTGCTTCTGCTGCCCATTGCTTTAAGGCTTCAATTTGATGACGAGCGATCGCAGCTAGTGGTACTGTCTGCGCTACAGCCTGTAAAATATCTTCTGTATTGAAGTCTCGCCGCTGTCCCTCCACTCTTGTAGAAAACGCTTGGTGCATGGCATCAATAATTACTTGCTCAATTTCTGCACCGCTGAAGTTCGCAGTTTGTTTGGCTAACACAGCTAAATTAAATTCTCGCAGGCGGTTGGGACGTAACCTTTGCAAATGCACTTTAAAAATCTCTTGGCGTTCGGCTTGTGTAGGTAAATTCAAAAAGAAAATTTCATCAAATCGTCCTTTGCGTAACAACTCGGCTGGTAATATTTGCACATTATTTGCAGTGGCGACAATAAATACTGGGCTGGTTTTCTCTTGCATCCAAGTAATTAAACTGCCAAAAACCCGGCGCGATGTTCCTGAATCCCCATCAATGCCACTAGTAATATTGCCAAAGGCTTTGTCAATTTCATCAATCCACAAAACGCAAGGTGCCATCGCTTCGGTTAGCTGTATCATTTGGCGGACGCGGCTTTCGCTTTCACCAACAATGCCGCCAAATAAACGCCCGGAATCTAACCTGAGTAAAGGTAAACGCCATTCATGGGCGATGGTTTTGGCTGAGAGGGATTTACCCGTTCCCTGTATCCCCACCAGCAACATACCTTTAGGATTAGGAATACCGTAGCGTCTGGCTTCTTCGGTAAAAGCATCTTGTCGCATCAGTACCCATTGTTTGAGTTGATCTAATCCCCCAACTCGTTTGAGTGATTCTTGCGGTGTGAAAAACTCTAAAATTCCAGTTTGCCGAACTGCTTGCTTTTTTTCTTCTAATACGCCATCAATGTCAGATTCGTTTACCTGCTGTTTGGCAGCTAAGGCTTTTGCTAATACCCTAGAAATGCGAGTGCGACTTAAACCTTGGCAAGCTTTGACTAACTGTTCCCGCGCCAAGCCAGAAACATTTAATTTATCTGGTACTACTAACTGTTGGATTAAATAATCGATTTCGCCAACGCTAGGCAAGGGAAAATCAACGACTGTTACCTCTTGCAGTAACTCGTCTGGAAGTTCTAAAGTATGACTGGTAGTAACGATAGTTTTACGCGATCGCTTTAACTCCCGCGTCAAGTTTCGCAACTCCCTGATGATGGGTGCATTCTTCTCATTAGTAGGATTTTTCACAAATGGATGCAAATCTCGCAGTACAAACATCGCTGCTGTTTGAGAGTCAGCTTTGCCAATGCGTGCTAATGCAGCCATCACCGAACCTTTATCTGCACCATTGTCGCTCCAACCGCGGACAATATCCCAAAATAAAATTTGTCGTTGTGGCACAGAACGCGATGCAACTTGGAACAGCACTTCTTCTACAGGTTCTTCTTCCACGGAAATCACATACAGTAAGGGATACCGTGCTCGAATCATCAAATCCAGTTGCTCTACCAAGGAGGCGTATTGCTGATTCTCTCTGCTATGAGTTGAATCTTCTTTTCCATGTTGATGAAAATTGCTCATCTCTCTTGAAAATAGCTGTAAGGGTATAAGATAAGCGCTTCTGGGCGGAGTTTTAAACCCAAATTTTCGATAAGGGTCTTGGCTCTACTTTTGATTAGACATTAAATACTAGCGCTAGGCTGATGCCAAAGCCAACACCAAAGCTCAATAGACCTAAAATAAACTACTTTTTAGCCATTTACTTCTAAAAAGTGCGCCTCCCATCATAAATAGGCTCTTACAAACTAGTAATTATTTTGGCTTAATTAATACTATAATTCTTGAAAAAATATACTAGTACAAATTCATCAAAAAAATATAAAATTTAAGGGCTTATTTTTTGATAAACTGGACTCAAATTGGATAGCTAAATAGCAGTTAATCTTTTGTAATGAATCCCTACACTATCCTTCATCAGACCGAACTTCAGCGTGTTAGTGATGGCATAACTCGACCGCTACTAGAAAATTGCGAGGCTGCCTTACATATCCTTATTTTAGTCTGGCCACAACTTGGGGATTTTGATAGTCTTGAATATGCGTGGTGGTTACAGCGCGAAGCTAAAAAATTACCTCCTGAAAAAATTGCTATTCGTGCAGTGGGAATTGGCTCACGCGCCTCTGGAATAAGATTCTGTGAGTATACAGGATTTCCACCCCAAAATTTATTTGTCGATCCGAATGCAGAACTACATCACCAACTCAAACTTTATTCAGGTTTGAATCTTCCTGTCCCTGGACTTTCTGTGTCTTATCAAGCTTGGCTAAATCTACTATTAATGTGTGCGGGGTTTGGAAGCCCTGGAACGCTAAGAGAAGTTTTTCGGGGATACACAGGAGATCGTCAAGCCCCTCAACTCATTGAAGATGATGAAATTATTCAAGGTACTCCTCTACCTACTTTTAAAGGCTCGTTTTTCCAATTAGCTGGTGGAAATGGGTTTCAACGTCCCTTTGAATTAGCTACTCTCCGGCTACGGAATATGGTGGAAGTTTTAAGCAATTGGCATACTTATGTACCTAATTCTGCCTACTTAACTCAGCGTGGTGGAACTTTTCTATTTGATCCCAAAGGTCAGTTACTTTACGAACATCGAGATCCAGGAATTCTGGGCTTTGCTGCTAATATGAGTCAGCCCCTATCATTTTTACAGCAGTTTTCATTTGCATGAGGTACAAATTGATTGGTTTTGAGGCAGGAGGCAGGGGGCAGGAGGCAGGAGGGAGAAAAAGAATTTTTATATTTAATTCTCTAGTTGTGTACCTCATTTGGTTGCAAACTGCTGT
>JAVRCH010000146.1:0-4762 GCA_034530795.1 Nostoc sp. DedQUE12a | reverse complement strand
GTTAGATATTTTTAGTCTCAGCTTTTTTTTGTACTCTTTTTGCCTATTCTCAATAATTCTTTGTCTTCTATGCCAAGTCAATTGCTCTTATTCCTTTCATAACAAGCTTTTTGCTTCCGCGATCGCCGTCGAACTCACGTTAATCTGATTTATAAATCGTAACTTTCATTTTGTGGAAAGTAGGAAGTCGATACTAGATGCGATTAATCGCGTTTATATGAGAGTAGGGAAGAGAAATTTATAAATTACGCTTCTAAATCCAAAAAAAATCTAAAATCTAAAATTCAAGGACTCGTAACTCTTAACTTTTTTGATGTCACTAACAATTGTTGTCAAAATCGGTACTTCTAGTCTCACCCAACCAGAAACGGGACAATTAGCACTTTCTACCATCGCCACTTTGGCGGAGACACTCTGTCATTTAAAACGCCAGGGACATCGGGTAATTTTGGTTTCTTCTGGTGCTGTCGGCGTGGGTTGTGCGCGGTTAGGCTTAACTGAACGTCCCAAAGCGATCGCCCTCAAACAGGCTGTAGCAGCAGTTGGACAAGGGCGATTAATCCGCGTATATGATGACTTATTTAATACGTTACAACAGCCGATCGCTCAGGTATTATTGACTCGCAGCGACTTAGTACACCGTAGCCGCTATCTCAACGTTTACAATACTTTTCAAGAATTATTGGCATTGGGAGTGATTCCCATAGTCAATGAAAATGATACCGTAGCAGTAGAAGAACTAAAATTTGGCGACAACGACACCCTTTCAGCCTTGGTTGCCAGTTTAGTAGAAGCCGATTGGTTATTTTTACTTACCGATGTCGATCGCCTCTACTCAGCCGATCCGCGTTCCGTACCAGATGCACGACCGATCGCTTTAGTTAGTAGCATTAAAGAATTAGCTCAATTACAAATACAAACAGGTTCCCAAGGTTCTCAATGGGGTACCGGTGGTATGGTGACAAAAATTTCGGCTGCGAGAATTGCGATCGCGGCTGGAGTGCGGACTGTAATTACCCAAGGACGATTTCCCCACAATATACAAAAAATTCTCCAAGGTGAATTGATTGGAACGCATTTTGAACCGCAACCGGAACCAACTTCTGCACGTAAACGTTGGATAGCTTACGGACTTGTACCTGCGGGAAAATTGTATTTAGATGAAGGTGCGATCGCTGCCATTTCTTTGGCCGGAAAATCGTTATTAGCAGCTGGAATTAAATCAGTAGAAGGAGAGTTTGACACACAAGATACAGTCCAATTGTGTGACACTAATGGTCAAGAAATTGCCAGAGGACTTGTGAATTATAACAGCAATGAACTGGAAAAAATTCGCGGGTATCATTCACGGGAAATTTCTACAATTTTAGGCTACGCTGGCGCGGAAACTGTGATTCATCGAGATAATTTGGTTTTGACTTAAGATACAAATAAGTGACTGCTAACTGGGAGAGTGAACAATATTATGACTCAAACTTTAGAAAATTTTGTCAACTTACCAGAAGAACAACGTTTCTTTCGAGGTGGATTAAGTTGGGAAAAATTCAAAGCAATTCAAGCTAGCTTTGAAAACGTCGCAGGTGTGCGGCTGTTTTATTGTCAGGGAGTCTTAGAAATTGTGACTATTGGTAAACCTCACGAGGCGATTAAGTGTTTAATTGCTGCACTGCTAGTTACTTATTTTGAAGTCAAAGGTATTGAATTTTTCCCCAGTGGCAGTTTTAGCCAGATTATTCCTGAGATAGTAGAATATCAAGCAGATTTATCTTATTGCTTTGGAACAGACAAACCTGTACCAGACTTATGCGTTGAAGTGGTGATTACTAGCGGTAGTCCCATCAAATTACAGAAGTACAAATTAATGCAAGTTCCAGAAGTTTGGTTTTGGGAAGATGGGACATTTGAAGTTTACTGTTTGCGAGAACAAGAATATGAGAAAGTTGTTCAAAGTGAGTTATTTCCAGAATTAGATTTATCCCGGCTCAATCGTTGTCTGTTGTTGTCGTCTCCCTTGGAAGCAATTAGAGAATTTCGCCAGGGAATTCAACAATAATAGTCAGGTTAAACGATTAGTAATTTTTCAATTTAACCACATTCTTAACTTTTTAAGCTATCTCCATTTCTGCTAAAGCCACAGCTCCCCACAACGGTGCATCATCACCCAATGTCGCCAGTACAACTTCAAAATCAACTTCCGGTAAAGCCGTCTCCCGCGCTACCTGTCGCACCACCCGCCAAAAATCCTCCCCCGCCTTCGTCACGCCACCCCCCAATACAAAGCGCTGCGGATTCATCAAATTCGCCACATTCCCAATACCCACACCCAGCGCCCAAGCAGCCTTGTGCAGAATTTCTTTAGCCACATCATCTCCAGCCGCCGCCGCTTCACTTAACAGCTGTCCTGTAAGTAGCTCTAAATTATTGTCTACCAAACCTCTCAAAATTTCCCCACCTTTGCGGGTTTTCAAAACTTCCCTAGCATTCTGCGCCATATAAGGCCCCGAAGCTAAACGTTCCACACATCCCCGCTTCCCACACAAACATATCGGCCCAGCAGGATCTACAACCACGTGTCCAATTTCACCAGCCATTCCACCTACACCACGCCAAGGCTGGCCGTTGAGTATCCAACCACCACCCACGCCGGTGCTGACAGTTATATAAAACAAGCTATCGTAACCCTGTCCCGCCCCAAAGCGATGTTCCCCCAAAGCAGCAACGTTAGCATCGTTATCGACACCAACACTCACACCAAACTCGTCTTCCAATAGGTTTTTGAGGGGAATATTTTCCCAGCCAGCGACATGATGAGATAGTCGCACCGTCCCTGTGGAAGCGTCTACAGGGCCGCCAAAGCTAACACCGATCGCACTTGGTTTTGTATCTTCTAGTAAAGAGTAAATTAGCGATCGCATTATTTCCAAGTCAGTACTAGCATCTGCATTCGTTGGCGACAAGCGGCGTTCATAACGTAACCACTTTCTCGAACCAATGTTTACTAATGCAGCCGCTAATTTCGTTCCGCCAAAATCGAGAGCTAAAATTGTCATGGTTTTTTGTACTCCTTTTAACATCATTAGTACATACAGTTTCTTTCTCAAGAAAGATGTTTGCACTCAAAGTAAATTCAACACTAAAGAAAGCTGTATAAATTAACAACTCATGACTTCCGAAAACTCAAAACCGCTCATCGATTTCTCTGAGGCTAAAGAACCTCCTCGCTCTCTCAATCTGGAAGAAGGTAAGGAGGCGGCTCCCCTTGAACCAGAAGAAATTAGTGGAGAAATCGAGGAAGATCCCATTAGTGATGATTTTAATCGCCAACAGGGGACTACAAAAGATGTTGGAGCTACTGCCAATATTCCAGGTGCAAGTGGTATCTCATTGGAATTATGAAAATTACTGACTTACTCATCTGTTTTTGAGTCAAGTACTCCATCAATAAACTGTTGCAATCGTTCATAATGTGAACCTTTCCAATAAATGCGATCGCAACTTTGACACCGCTGGAATTCCTCAACCTGCGATCGGACATTTTCTGGTATTTGTTCAATAATCGATTGCTTATCTACAGATTCTAATAATCCATTGCAGCGCAAACACCTTTTAAATGGCGAAACTAATTTAAATAAGTCGAAGCGCTGCAATACTTCCAGGATTTGTTTTTCGGGGTTAGTATTTCTGACATAATACCCATACGTTACCAAACTACGCATTAATAACCCCTTATCACGAGTTAAGAGAATCCGTGTTTGGTTGTAAGATATCTTTGCTAATTCCTCATCCTCGTAATCATTGCGGTATAAAGTATCAAAGCCTAAAAGTCTTAGAGATGTTGCTAGTTTCCCTAAATGAATATCTAAAACAAAACGAATATTACTCAGTGGTTCTGGTAACAAATAAACACTTGGTATAATATCACTCCTATTAGAAATTGGATAAACGTTGATAATATCTCCATCCGCAACAATGTAAGAAAAATCTACATATTCATCATTAACTTTTATAAAATCAACTTCTGGATGAGGAACGCCCAACGACTCGATCGCGTCCTTAATCGAGGCTCTCTCCTCAAAAGAATAGGAAATTTTCACTTGTTTTTGATGCCGCGGTAAAAAATGATTCAATTCTGCGTGAAAGTAGAAGTATGCGATCGCCATAGCTACAAATTTTTGGATTAGTCAAATAAATAGCTTAGTGGCATGAGAATGAACAGTAAACCTAAAAATACTGACCAGATGAAATCAACCTGTCCCGTTCTTCTAACCGCTCTGATTGATTAAATTGGAGAATTGCAACAGTTACTCGCCCAACCGCTGTCAATGGTACAATCTCTGCTCCATTCAACTGAAAATGGTCGCTCCATTTTTGAGTCCTTGGATTGAAAAAGGGTGTCAATCTCCCCGTTTCAGGATCGAGTGACCCCAAATCAGTACCCTTTGCACGATTACAATATGGACAAGCAAGAGCTAAATTTTCTGCTTCAGTAGTGCCACGATGTTTTTCGGCAATAATATGTTCCATCTCAAAGCTAAATAGTGCCGCACTCTGGGGGAATAAGCAATACTCACACCTTTGGTTCGCTCGTTCAATTACGAGTTTACGTAATTGGGCTGATACATACAGCAGTTTGCAACTAAATGAGGTACACAACTAGAGAAGTCAAAGATAAAAATTCTTCTTCTCCCTCCTGCCTCCTGCCCCCTGCCTCCTGCCTCAAAACCATTCAAGTTGTACCTCATGCAAATGAAATCTGCTGTAA
>JAVRCH010000145.1:0-28362 GCA_034530795.1 Nostoc sp. DedQUE12a | reverse complement strand
GCTTTGGATGCGATGACTCGCATTGAAATGCAGCGATTAATTGAAAAAATTTGGTATGAACAAAAATTTTCAGCGTTCTTGATTACTCATGATGTGGATGAAGCTGTAACACTAGCCGATCGCATCATACTCATTGAAGATGGTCGAGTCACAATGGATCAGCGCATATCGTTACCACGTCCTCGCAAACGCAAAGATCCAGAATTCCTCACTCTGGCAGAAGAAATCTTAGAGCGCGTTATGGGTGATGAAGTAGGTCTAATTAATGGGGAAACAGAAAAAGTTCAACAGCTAGCTAGTACACACTAAGGAATGCGATCGCAACCGGAAATTGCACAATTAAATGCATAAAGCTATCCACCCCAATACTTTTCGGGTTTTGGGGGAAAGGGGAAAGGGAAAGGTTTTAATTCACCTTTCCCCCTTACCCTTTAACCTTTTCCCAGGCCAAAAGAGAGATTGTCAGGCTTATCCGAAAAGTATTGCTATCCACCCTATCTAACTTAAAAGAACCTATGAGCCAGTCAAAGAGTTCAGCAAATAATAAGAATTCAACTGCTACCAACAACACAACATCAGCAGAATCTCGTAAGACAAAACAAGCGGCAGCAAAAATTACAACTGAGTATGCCGAGGAAATGGCACCTGAAAAAATCGTTGTAAATGAGCCACCACCTAAACCAGACTATCCTCGCTACCGAGTTCATCCTGGACAGCCCATCACCTTGGCTAATTTCGATCCAAATGCCTCTGAGGACTACAAGAAAAAGAAGCATATCGAGGAAGAACTGGAAAAGCAGCGTCAACGGTTGCAAAATTTGCAAGAACGGTTATACGCTGAACACCAACGTAGTTTGCTAATTGTGCTGCAAGCGATGGACACCGGGGGGAAAGACGGTACTATCAAACATGTATTCGGTGGTCTTAACCCACAAGGCTGTCAGGTTTGGTCATTCAAAAAGCCCAGCGATGAAGAATTAAATCATGATTTTCTTTGGCGCTACCACCAGAGGACACCACAACGGGGGATGATTAGCATCTTCAATCGCTCTCATTATGAAGATGTATTAATTGTACGAGTCAAACAGCTAGTACCGGAGGATATTTGGCGCGATCGCTATCAATTAATCAATGAGTTTGAACACATGCTCACACTCAATAACATTGCTGTTATCAAGTTTTTCCTTCACATTTCTAAAGACGAACAAAAGCGACGCTTGGAAAGTCGGTTACAAGATCCAGATAAGCATTGGAAGTTTTCCAGCAACGACTTAAAAGAGCGGGTACTGTGGGATGACTACCAAGCGGCATTTGAAGAGATGATTAACAATTGCTCGACTGCTCATGCTCCCTGGTATGTCATACCTGCAAACAATAAGTGGTATCGTAACTTAGTAGTAGCTCGAACGATCGCAGACACTTTAGAAGCAATGAACCCACAATTTCCACCAGCAGAAAAGGGTTTAGAAAATATTGTGGTTCCAGATTAAGCATGAGAGGGATTTTTTTCGGGAGAGATAGGGCAAGAATTAACCAAGAGGGTTGAAACTGTAATCATCCCAAAGACCTTGGAACTTGGTAAATGCAAGTTCAGTGTACGAACAGTATGCTGCTTAGGCAAGTTGGGCCCTGAATTTCTCACTTATGAGAAATCCAGGTTAGGCAAGATCAGTGCTTCAATGATGCGCCACATCTGTCCACCTATGACTTCAGTTTTAGTAAGACATCGTTTATAGTGAAACTGGGCTTAGTCATCTCCATCCATTAAGCGACAACGGCTTTGGGACTTGCAAGCGAGTTGAGAAGAACGCTCTCGTACAATAGTCGCTAGATCTGGTCGTCCTGTGAGGAAAAGTCGCCAATCAGCCCAAATCCCATATAGGAAGTCGGCAATAGCACCGATAACTGGTAAAGAAGTTGCAGCATAGACCCAACCCATCCCCAGAATTTCGTAAATGCGACGGAAAACCTCAACATTTTTAACTAGCGTTCCGTCTGGCAACACAGCATGAATACGACCCATTGCAGTTTCATAGTCAACACCACCATGTGCTTGGGGATTGTAGTCATCAGCTGCAATATCTACAAACGCCACCAGCCCTTGACCCACGTCCCGCTTCTTCAAAAAGTTAACCTCACGCAGACACAAGGGACATTGACTGTCATACAGCAGTTTGATTTTCCACGACGGCAGAGTAGATACAGGCTGGTCTAGAGAGTTGTTACAACCGTAGGATTGGATTTGTGGTGAGGACATTTCGGGAGCTTAACTAAGTTTATTTCCTTACATCAAGCGTAACGCCTCTGGAATTATAACTAATGCCTAATGTGAATTAAAAACGTCTCTTATCGTGTTTTGATTCGTGCAAATACTCAAATATAATCAAGCTAAATACTTATCAAGGGTGCTACTAAATTCCTCATAGGTTTTGACACCGACGATTGTTTGCGCCAATTTGCCTTGCTCAAAGAACATGACAGCAGGAATGCTACGAATAGCAAATCGTTTAGCAACAGGTTGGTTGGCATCTAGGTCTAGCTTAAAGACTTTAACGCGATCGCTGTATTCTGCTGCCAGTTTATCTATCAAGGGGGCAATCAGTTTGCACGGCCCACACCAAGTAGCTGTACAATCTACGACAAGTAACGGCTCGGTTTCAAGCAGCGTATCTAATTCGGTTTCGTCTTGAATATAAACAGCAGTCATAACATTAATGTTGTTGTCGATGAGCCGTCTACCAGTAATTGAAAATCCGCAGCGCAAACCCTATCCAAGTGATTTAAGCGATAGCGAATGGTTAATTATCAAACCTCTTGTGCCAAACCCTAAAGGATTTGGGCATCCTATAGAAGTAGATTTGCGAGAAATTCTCAATGCAATTTTCTACGTGCAACGCACTGGCTGTCAGTGGGAGATGTTACCTCATGACCTTCCTCCTTACACAACAGTGTACGGCTACTTTCAAAAATGGCAATCGCATTGCGCTCTGGCAGAAAATCCACGATCAAGTACGTCATCAACTGCGACAAGATTTAGGAAAAGATGAAGATTCTACCGTGGCGATCGCAGATTCTCAGTCAGTGAAGACAACGGAAAAAAAGGAGCCAGTGCGTTGGGCGGCTGTGCCGACTTGAAGCAACTGGCGTGGGAGGTCTACGGCTTTGACGGTGGTAAGAAGGTTAAAGGGCGTAAGCGGCATATCGTTGTAGATTCCCAAGGATTGTTAATTGGCGTTTTAGTGACTCAAGCCAATGCGTCGGAACGTTTAGGTGCTGTAGTGGTGCTGCATGAAGCAGCTCAGGAATTGTCTAAATTGGAAGTTGTTTGGGTCGATCAGGGCTATTCGGGCGAGAACTTTGCTCAAGCTGTCAAGCAAGTTTGTGGAGAGCAGGTTCGAGTTGAGGTGATTCAAAGAAACTCGAAAACATTTGAGCGATTGCCGAAACGATGGATTGTGGAACGGACATTTGGGTGGCTCAATCGATTTCGGCGTTTGAGTAAAGATTATGAGTTGTACAGTGAGTTAAGTGAAGCAATGATTTATGGCTCATTGATTCGTCTGATGATAAAGCCAATGGCTTCTTAAGCTTTTGTTTACGAATCAGCTCTTAGGATATTTCTGAATAACAAATTATCAGATCAGTTAAAACGGTCTTTTTCCCATAGGAAATCAGAACTAACTAAATTTGTCTATCGGATAATTTATTTTCTGGAAATCACCTAACACTGGTTGTAATTATGATCGACCTTATCGGACTTGCTAACGTCATTATCATTTGAAATTATTCAACTAGCACCTTCATGCAACCATTTGCAATTTTTAACGATAACTTTAAGTAAATTAATATTGAGAAGTAGGTGCTAAAATCCTTTGGGTATTTTGACAATCAAGTAATAACAATTTTGCTACTTCTTTCATTAAGTAGCTAGGAGTTGAAGGCTTTTGAATATAAGTTTGAAAGCCAGATGCAAGCGCTTTTTCATAACACTCTTCTTTAGAAACACCACTTAAAGCAATTGCCGGAATTTCTTTGATTGGTGAGACTGGTAGTGACCGAACTTGCTGTATTAACCAATAACCGTCTTTTCCCGGCATCGCAATGTCAGAAATTAAAATATCTACTGCGTGTTGTTGAATTAGTTCAAATGCTAACGAGGCATTATCTGCCAACATTACATGAACTCCATATTTATTAAATAAATAGCTGATCAAACTCAGGTGATTTTTGTCATCATCAACTACAAGTATCGTTAATCCTTGAAAAATAATATCTATCTCTGTTCTGGTGTCTGAAGATTGTGCAGTCTCAAAATTTTCTACCATAATCGGATTTAACTGTTACTTGCTTGATTTAGCTGGATCGGCCATAACCTATAACTTGAAGAAATAAAATACGCTACTTTTAAGCGTTGTTTCTGTTTTACAGAATAGTGGCTTTGTTATGTAATATTCTTCAGCTAGAGTTTTATGTTTTATGCAAAAAAAACGAAAAATATTGAAAGTGCTCTGACAATTAGAAACTAAGTGGTGTTGCTCAAAAGGTAATCAAATGAGTGCATTCAGGACATTTGATTTATCGTGAATGCAACTCTACCCAACTACTCAAGAATGGTCGTCTTCGTGACCGACAGTGGTACAAGCAGTGCGGTCGTCAGTTTCTAGAATCTGATCGAGAATTGCTGGACTTTAAAAGCAGGCACGGAAATCGTTCAACTCGGCTATGCAACCGAAATCGAGCTACCGACTGTCCTTGACCAAGCCGAACAAAAAGTTTACGGCATTGCGTCTGAACATTCCGCCACAGATTTAGTTCACATTTCCGATTCCCTGGCTGATGCTTTCACCGAGATTGAGGCACGCCAAAATCAATTCGCAATTCGCAGTTAAAAACAGTGGGAGCAAGAAAGCGCCACTGTTTAAAGACCAATCATGCTTTACCGTGAGGAGATGCACAATCCCGATACACCTGAGCGTGGCATTGCTGAGTTAATCGTCCGCAAGCATAGGAATGGCCCTACTGGTACGGTCAAGTTGTTATTTGATAACCAGTTTACCAAGTTCAAAAACTTAGCCCGTCAGAGAGCATTTTAGTATATGAAAATACACGCTTGCTGTTTGATGAATCTCAATTGGGTGTACTACTGCCACCGTTGCGGTCACGCAGGTATTCCCAAATTCGGCGGATTTCTTCTCTCCATTCTTGTTGAGCTTGCCGAAACTCCAAGCGATCTCGTTCGGCTTCACGTTGTGCAATACGTAAAGATTCTTGATGTAAACGTGCAATATCACCCAGTTCTCTGATACTGCGTTCTAATCGGGCGACGGTTTGGGAATTGCCCCGTGTTTCCCTTCGATTGGCATCTTGTATTGTGCGAATTAAGTCTAGTTGATCGCCCAGTTCTTCTAAACGACTATCAATATCATCCAATCGAACACTGGTATCTTCTGGTTGACCCGAAGAAGTCATGATCCCTTACCTCTGCTTTACCCAATCCCATGATGACACAAACATGAAAACCCTTAAGCTAAATACAGTCACTCCCCAAATTCCTACACCACAAGAACAAATTAAAAATCTCAAAATGCATCTTTCATTACCCTGGAAATCAGAAGTAAAAGCTTGGGCAGAGCAAGAGTTGAAAAGACTGTTGGCAGAATATGGAGAATCAGAAAAATTTCAATGACTTGTAGTTTAAATACTGATAAATAGCAGCAAATGAAAGCATTTACAGACATAAGTCAAATACAGCTGATAAAAGCACACAAAACAACTGAAATCTCTCTTAAAGACAATCTTTGCTCTCACATTTTCCCGTCATACAAAGTCCTGTCTCTCTTCTCTGGCATCGGCGGACTATGCCATCACGGTATCGAAATGGCGAGCCTATCCCATAATTTCCAAGTCAAACAATTTGTCGAGATATCGGACTATTCTCAATCAAGACTTCGTTATGAACAACCAACAATCCCCATTCACCCAGACATCACTACATACCACTCAGGGCGAGCACCCCTTACAGCTACTTCTGAATAGCACGCTTGTTAACGGCAAACCCATTAGCTATAAGGATAAGCAGTGGGGTGTGGCTGAGTGTGAGTCAGAAATTGATTTGTGTCCGTACTTGTAACTTAAGTGATATTGATATTAACTGGCATTAAAGCTTTTCGTGAGTATACCAAAATACTAAAAGTTTATTTGTTATATATTTTGATGGTTGATTTTTATACTGCTGAGATTCTTTATAGGTTAACTTTTATGGAAAACACTTCGATCGCTACCGCTTGTGGGTACATCCCCTGTATCTGGAGCATGGCAAGAATTTGGGTGAAAAGTCAGACTTGGCTCATTCCTGAGAGGTTAAGGTAATTGCACATTTGTCAAGAGGGTGCAGGAAAAGGGGATAAATCTAGCTTTGAGACTGGCAATCGTCTGGCTTTGACAACTCCTAAATCTTGATTTTCTTTGGCAGCAAAATATTTAACGGGGGTCATCAGCGTTACCTTTATCATAAGCAACGCTGAAATGATACAAACCTCGATAAATCATTTCCGAAGAAATGCGGTCAAATGGCATCCGTGAGAGGTTAAGATAATTGCACATTTGTCAAGAGAGTGCAGGAAAAGGAGATAAATCCAGCTTAGAGACTGGCAATCGTCTGGCTTTGACAACTCCTAAATCTTGATTTTCTAAACCAGCAAAGTACTTAATGTTTAATATTTCCCATGTTGGTGCTTTCGCTATATGGCGTAAATATGACTAATAACCCATAGCAAATTGCCAAGTAAATTGCTGTTTTAAAACGTAATTTGAGTCAAATAGATGTCCCCTGCCATATCGGAAAAAGGCGACCAAATAATTACTATTCCTAGTTCGTAATTAAGGGTAAACCACCATCCTCGTAGTTATAAAGATTTAAGAATTTATTCCTTATTTCAATGTCAAATGGGTTCCATAAGAAAAACTGCCCTGGGCAAGGAGTTCAGGGCAGCACTTGAAAAGGGAAATAAAATAGGGGAATTTTAAAGCGTTGTCCCTTGGTTTTTACATAACAAGTTTGGTATGTAATATTCTTCAACTAGAGTTTTGTAATTTACGCAAAAAGAGCGAAAAACTTTTAAAGCTGCACTATACAAGGATTAGACGCAATAAACCAAGCCCAATAGACTTATCCACAAAACGTAAATGCTTACTGTGAATGGGTTTGAGCAATTCGGAGTGAATAAGCGATCGCTATCTTACTCTAGGATAAAATAGGTGTTTGGCGGCATTCTGAGACAAAAAAGCTATGCCAAAGGCGGACTACGCCTATCACCTTATTTAAACTGATTTTGTTGGCGTGCTTGCAAGTAGGCGTACAGAGAATCAACGAATTGCGTAGGCATAGCCCATCGTAGACATCGTAAACCACATTCAGTAGACCGAAAAGTTTGGCGATCGCCAAAGAACACAAAATCCCCGTGTTTTTAGGCTGTCAAATCAACCGGGGGAATCAAACAACGGCTGACAAACGCCCCAATCGCCACTTACTGCGTAATTCTGGCGAAATCTTTGAGGTTTGTGACCAGTTAATCATGCTTTACCGCGATGCTGTTTACACAAAAGACCCAAGCGATCGCACTATCGAGTTAATTGTTGAGAAAAACCGCCTTTACGGTAAGTTCGGCACTGCAACAATGTTGTGCGATTTATCGACCTCTGAGTTTTCTTGTTCACGCTCACCAATAACTCGTAGGTAGTACACTGTTGAGCCATCAAGTGACTTTATAAACTTTTAACTTGTCTGCTCTAATTGAATCAATTTTGCATAGGGGCTATTATTCTGTGACATTTCTTGATGGCTACCTCGCTGTATTACCTTACCTTTTTCTAGAACAATGATTTCATCACAGTCGCGAATGGTACTTAAGCGGTGAGCAACAATAATGCAAGAACATCCGCGATAACGCAGATTCCGGTCGATGATTCTTTCTGTCTCTGCATCTAAAGCACTAGTTGCTTCATCCATAACTAAAATTGTCGGTTCATTGACCAATGCACGAGCAATTTCCAAACGCTGGCGCTGTCCTCCACTCAAATTAGCTGCACCCTCAAGCAAGTTGCTATCATACCCCCCAGGTAAAGCGAGAATTTCTTCATGAATGGCAGCATCTTTACAAGCCCGTACTAATTGAGAATTGAATACTGTATCATCCCATAAAGTTAAATTATCTCTGACAGTGCCAGCATATAAAAAAATTTCCTGTTCTACCATTGCCAGAGAATTTGATATTACCGACCTGGGAATTTTTTCTCTGGGAATACCATCAAAAAGAATTTCCCCTGACCAAGGTTGGTACAGTCCTGCTAACAATTTGGCAACTGTTGATTTACCTGAACCGCTAGCACCAACAAGAGCAACTCTTTGTCCTGGCTGTAACTGAAAACTTAGGTCTTTAATTAAAGGCTCATTGGTTTGCGAATAGCCAAATGTGACATTTTTTAATTCTACGTATCCCCGGAGTTGGCAGGATGAAGCATATTGTAGCGAGTTGATGTGTATATTTTGATGCTCAAATTCTGGATCGGTTGGGTTTTGCAACACATCATCCAAAAGATTCAAATCGCCTTCTACTTCTTGTAGAGTACTACCAAAATTAACTAAAGAGTTGACTGGAGTCAGAAAACTATTCATTAAACTTTGGAAAGCAACCAACATCCCAATGCTGAGATGTCCATCCATAACCCGCAGCCCACCGATCGCTAAAATTGATAGCGAACTTAAACTAGTTAAAAATGGTGGTAAAACCCCTAATAGTTGATTTGTAACGCCTAGTTTCTGCTGACTATTAATCAATTTTGTGTAGTAACCAGACCACCGGGAGAAGAAATCAGACTCTAAGGCTGATGCTTTCAGGGTTTCAATACTTTGGAGCGCAGCAATTTCTGTACCTGCGACTTTACCCTGGTTTTGCATATTTCGTGTATAAATATCTCTGCGTTGCCGGGCAACCCACTGTAATACCAGCATATTAATTGCGGCAAAGCAGACACTAATTGAAGTCAATACGCCATCATAAGCAAGCATGACTATGGCATAAAATATCACCATTACTGCATCAATTACTGTCCTAGCTAACTGCCTTGATAGGACTTCTGCCACTTTGGTATTGATATTAATCCTATTGCTGATTTCTCCGGCAAATCTTTGAGCATAAAATTCTATTGGCAAGCGTAAAATATGCTGTAGAAATTGGCTAGACATTTCTACTGATAACTTAATATTTAATTTTCTTAAAAACCGTCTTTGCAAAAATGTTAACCATCCTTGAATGATTACAGTAATTATCATTCCCAAAATTATTGGACGCAACCAATCTGTACGGTTTTCTACGAGAACTTTATCGACAAAAATTTGGTTGAATACCGGCAACACTAATCCTGGAATAACAAGAAAAAAACCTGCAATTAAACAATAAAAAATCGCTCCCCAAGAACTTTGTACCCTGTCAAGCAATGAGCCAATTAAACTAGGTTTATGACCTCCGCGTTGAAATTCAGATCCTGGTTCCATAACCAGGACAACCCCTGTATAAGCTTCATCAAACTCTTGGTAGGAAATTCGTCTTGGGCCTGTGGTTGGGTCGTTAACATAAACCCAATTTTGCTTAAATCCTTCTACTACGACGAAATGATTAAAATTCCAAAATACAATGTATGGAGGGCGGAGTTTTTGTAATTGCGTTAACTGCTTTTTAAAACCTTTAACCTGCATTCCGTAATTTTTAGCTGCTATGAGAATGTCAGAGGCTTTGCTACCATCACGGGAAACACCGCAATTTTGTCGCAGTTCTGCCAGGGGGACAACTTTGCCGTAATAGGCCAAAATAATACCTAAAGCTGCTGCCCCACACTCCACAGCCTCCATTTGCAGCAAGGTGGGAGTTTTCACACGACGGGGAATATGACTCAGTGCTGTGCCTAATTCTGGGGATGGAGTTTTTTTGTGAAAAGGATAGAGTTTTTTAATGAAGGATATTAACTGCACAAGATCGCTGCTCTAAAACTTTAACTTATTCCAGTAAATTCACGTAAAAGCGGTAAGATGTATGTAATTGGTGCTTGCTCTGATACTTGAACGCGCAGACTCGTAGTTGTTCCCGCAGAAATTTCTAATTCTGGCCCTTGAGAAGAAGACCAACGATAACCACTAAAGGTAGAGGGATCGAGCATCATTTGGGCGCGTACTTCTATATCTCCACCGCCGTTGGGTAAGATTTTAGCTACTAAGTCAGGATTACCAATGACGGAATTTGCTCCTGACTTTGTAACGGGTAAGGCGGAGACAGAGGTAACTTGACCAATGATGCCACCAAAGCGTTCTCTTTTTACAGAATCGGGGGTGATTTGTACCTTCATCCCTGATTGAATCTGTTTGCCATCTTTCACGTCAAAGTAAGATATTACAATGATTGGGGCGTTTGTGTCTCCAGTGTTCAGGCTAAAAAGAGGACTTCCGGGATTAGCGACTTGTCCTACAAAAGCAGACACTTCTAATACACAACCACTGCTAAGACTAACAATTTGACTATTATCTAATATTTGTTGTTCTAGTTGAGCGATCGCTCGATTAACTTCCTGAATTTGATTAGCTTTATTATTAATAGTTTCTAAGTTTTCTTGCTCAATACGTTTACCTCTAGTATCTAAGTCTTTTAATTGTGCTTGCAGTTCTCCCAAGGAACTGAGATTGCCTAAATATCTTTGCTGTGCTTCTGTTTCTTGCACATCCAACTGCTGTAGTTGAGCGCGGATATCGTATACAGTTTGTAGTCCTTGTTTGTATTCTAGGTTTGCTTGTAACAATGTATCCTTGGCGATCGCTCCCGCATTTAATAGTTGCTGGCGTTTATTTAACCTATCTTTGAGGATGGGTACAAGCGCGATCGCATCATTTAGGCGTTGCTGCAAACTTAGACGTTGCTGATGAATGGCGTTTAAACCTTTTTCATAAAATGCGGGTGTGAGAGCTTGAGTATCCTGCAAACGTTTTACAAGACTTGCTCTAAGAGAAGCGATCGCAGCCTTTTCTGTAGCAATGCGTTGTTGCTGTAGTACGGTTGAATCCTGTTCCTGTTTCTGCAATTGCCTTAGTTTTGAGTGTTGCGATCGCAACTGTCGCCTGAGATCGCTGGGGTCGATTGTCGCCAGAAGATGGCCTTTTTGAATACATTGTCCTGGTTTAACATTCACGCTTTTCAATTGTCCGGAAATAGGCGACTCCAAAGCCACAACTTGATGGGGTTGAATGAGTACTCCCTTCCCTGTCACCGTGATGGGAATGCGTCCCCAAATACTCCAAACTATCCCTAATACAATAAAACTACCCAATGTAACCAAAGGTAGCCAATCCAGGGGGTTAACTATCTGCATTAACTGATCTAATCTCTCTGGAGAAGATAAACGTTCCAGCGACTCTTTACGGAAGATACTGTCTTTTTCAGCCATTCATATCACAGCGAGTAGGAAAGCAGAGGAGATTAACTTATAACAAAAAATCCAATTTAAAAATTTAGATTGGATATGCTTTCATCAATAATAGACCTCTTGCAAAAGTCCTTACTTTGCGTCTCTGCGCCTCTGCGTGATACAAAAAAATATTTATGCAAGAGGTCTAATGAATTATATAGCTATTCATTAGCTAGTAACTGCGGCTTGTTTCTGCTGTTTTTTGGGTGACCAGTAGTGTTCAACTAATATATAGCCCTTAGCTTGCAGTGGAGAGTTAGGACTATAAACTAGCTTAATATGGTTAATATCTCTAATGATAGTACTAATAAAATTCCCTTGGAGTAATTCAGCTGCTGCTAAGAGATGTTCAGGCCAAAATTCTTGTGTATTTCTCGTATTATATCCTCGCCATTGTACAAGAGCATCGCTTTTAGCAGGCGTACACAAGTTATTTTTGACCAGATATTCTAAAAAATTATTTAATTTAAGATTCTCGCCAGTTAGTGCCGACGAATCAAAATAGCACTCTACACCAATCTTAGAATTAACTGTTGTACTCACATCAATGTCAAGAGCTAATCTGTCAACTAAATCAGAAATATTTAGCAGTTCTTGGGAAAAATTACCGCTGATATCTTCCCAGCCAATACTATATAAATATTCTAAAATTTCCCTGCCAGAAAGACCAGAAAGGCATAATCTCACAGAGTTAGTAGTTCTCGCCAGCATTAAACCGATGTGGAATATTCTGCCTTCGTTGGGAACTTTCGTGAAACATTCCAAAACCTTGGATTTTACATCTGTTGGTAATTGATAATCCAACATTAAATCTAACAATGACTGCTCAACCCATTGGTAGTAATTATCTGGTTGTGAAATTTCTTGACGTAGATTTTTAACACCAATAAAAAAACTAGGAACAGGAATATTATGATTTTCTTTATCAATATCAAATTCTAGACAAACATTATCTACTTTTTGACTCAGCAGTGAATTTGGTTGAGTCCAAAGACTAGAAAAGTTACGAACTTTCTGCCAAACTGGATTTGTAAAAAATTTTTCTGGTAATTTTGTTTGGGGATGAGTGCCTGCTAAAATTTGCGAACCAACTTGAGAATGCCTTGTACATAATAAGAAGTCCACTGCATCTTGATTTTCACCTAAACGACATTCAAACCCAAATAAAGAAGTGAGTTCTGCTGGTAGTTCTTTAACTAGTTGCTGAATATTCGCCAAACTTTCAGAATCGATTAGGGCAGGTGGAATATCAGCAGCGATCGCTGTGAGATAATCTGTTAATGGACTGTTCATAATTTGCCAATTTAAGCTAGTTTTGTAACCAATTTTCATAACGACTCAACGCTTCTAAACAAATGGCTGTGGTAAATTCATCTGAACCATAGTGAAGTGTTCCGCCATCTACCTCTGATTTTATAAGGCACATAGGTTCTTTAAACCAAGAGCCATTTTCGCTCTGAGTTTGGCTGAGATAGATAATTGCTTGATGTAACCAATCACCTAAGATACCGTAATTGAAAGCAGTGCAGATGGCATAAGCTGTTGATAATGGACTTTGATTTATCGAACCATCATTTGCCAACGAGTTGGTAATTTTTTCTATATTTTTCCCTACTGATTTCTGCAATGATTTCGCACCATTAGCATAAGCCCTAGACATAAGATAAGGCAGCACATAGTTATTCGGAAAGTAGATAAAAGATTGGTCTTCTTTATCTTCCAAAACCAACTGATTTAAATAATTACTTACATTTTTAGTATATTCATTATCTCCCAGATATAAAAGAATATTTGCTAAAACTCCGCTACAAATATCATTTTCTGGAGGCGCTATATAATGTGTGCGTTTAGTATACTCTGGGTGTTTGGGATAACTTTGTAACCAAGTATAAAACAATCCATCATTATTTCTATTATTCAAAAAAACATCTAAATTATCCGGCACATCAAAGCCGTTACTTTTTAAACAAAACGATGCACAAGCTGTATCATCTAAATCTGGTAAAATCCCAATTGGTGTATAGTAAACGAATCTACCCCCAGATATTTTAATGTTACGATTAGTTCCAAAAAAACGCCAAACAGCAGGTGGTTCCATTTCTTGGGAAAGAAATTGCAAAACTTTATCTCGGATTGTATTAACTTTGGGAATATTGATAAAACTCAGAGAGTAGAGGACAAAAGTAGTAATATAAGTTGTGCTGAGATATTGGCAGTTTTCCTGCATTTTCGAGTCAAAAGATATGAAGGTTTTAAACTCTCCATGAGGTAACTGATTTTTCAGGAGAAAGTCCAGACCTTTGACTAAACAATCTTTTGTTTGATGTTTAAGTAATACTGCCATAACACAAATCCTTCGTTAAACTAATTTATGCCCACATCAAAACTGAAGGCAGATTTTCGCTATCTATCAGCCGCAATAGTTGGTAACCAATACCTGATACTCCTAAAAAGAAACCTGGATCGTAAATATCGCAAAGTTTCCTAGAAAATAGATAGAATCCGCCCGCAGATTGGGATCTTTTAATTATCCAAGCTGCTTGCTGTTGAGCAGTTTGACATAATTCTGGGCGAGAAAGGCGGTGTGCTGCTTCTAAAAGAAAATCCATTTTTCCTAAATTGCCACAGCAGAGAAAATCTGCTCCATTCATGTCAAACTTCTGGATAACTTGGGCAGATGTTTCTATTTCCTGGCGAATTTCTTTGTTATCTAAAATGCCCAAATTGGCTATACGAGTTAGGCCAATACCAGTAAAACCATAACACCAGCTAGCAATTCGCATATTTTGGGAATTTTCACCTTGTAACCAATTTTTAGCTTGGGGATGGAAAACTGATTGTTCGTAGGCAATTCCTTCTTCAGCAGCTTCTAAAAAGAATGGTATTTTAGTCACTGCATATAGCTGTAACAACGCATGAATAATACCAGTGACTCCATGAGAAAATCCAATGATTACTTGCTCGTCAATGGTTTTCCAAGCCTGGTACTTGTTATTAGTGAGAACGCGCTGCTTTAGTAAATGTTCGCCACAAGCGATCGCCTGTTTCAAAATTCCTGAGTCACCAGTGACGTTGTATAATGCCAACAATCCTAAAATTGTCCCAGCGACCCCTGCAATTACATCTAAATATTCATCTGTAGTAATCTGTTCGTGACTAATAAATGAGGCAATATCTGTTGCTTCTTCTATGAGAACAGGCTCATCTATTAATTGACTAATTCTGACAAAAGCATAAACTAACGAACCTAAACCTTCAGCGCCACCAATGCCCATATCCTGAGCTATTTTGTTAAACTCTGTACCGGACAATTTTTGACGTAGTGGCTGCAAAATTCTTAGTGTTAAATCGCGCCATTCTGCATTTTTTGTTACCTTGGCTAAGGCAGCAAAAAACAAGGCTACTCCAGTAGTACCACTGTAAAAACTATAATCTAGTGGCTGTAATTTGAACCTCTGGGCAGTGAAGACATAACGAAAACCAATCCAGGTGACACTACCATCCTCAGCATAAGTGGCCCGGTCTTTGAGATCGGATGCGATCGCCATTACTTGTTCTAGTATCTCTTCATTACTTAAAGCAGCGATTGTATCTAGAGATATATCTTTGGCTTCATCTGCATTTGTACTTTCATGGCGGACAATATGGGAGTATAGCGAGCCTTTGATCAACTGAATTTGTTGTTGTAAATCTTGATTTCCTAATTGTCTAAACCGATGATTTACTACAGACAAACTATCTAACGGACAACAGTTTTTGATAGTTTCAGTTGGTGAAAGTATTAAATCTTTGCTATCCGAAAGCATTGTGAAATAAGGTACATCCAACTGCTCCATAGCTTGTAGTTCATATTTTAGCACCTGCCAAAATGGATGTATCTTTTCCGAGGTGATAAAAGCTCTACTAAGAACATCAAACTCAATACTGCGCTCTATACCATCTTTGAGATATTTAGGTGCTAATGTCTTAGATAACAAAAATCCATAGACACGAGTATCTCGAAAAATAAATCGCAGTTCTTGATGCTTAAACTTTGCCAAAGGACTATCGGGAGCTAAAATTGCTTCTCTGCGCTCTAGTAGAAACTGATACATCTGAGCAAAGCCATCAACAATTTCTCCGGTGTAGTCTGTCAGTGAAAGCTGTACACCATCCAACAGAGGAACATTTTTCTCAACCCCTATGGTTGCATAATCATAGATCGTGTTCATGCGATCGCTATTAATATTTTGCCATTTGGGTTGGCGAAAGGGTGTTTGTTGGTTTAAAGTACCTCCTATGGCGCTGAAATCGTAGGCTGTCCTACCATCTGGGCCAAATTCCCACCAAGGTAATAAACCAATTCGCAACACCGAATTTGCTATTTGCTGATTGGCTTTAGAAATTGCTCCGGTGGAATCATTCTGCTCATCATCAACTTGTGGACGAGGCTGCATGAGGGATTCCATATCTGCTAAAACAGGATACTCGCCGTGAGCAATCACATTTTCGTTATGACAATCTGTCGTATCCAAAGCATACAATAAACATAACAACATCCCCATGCGTTGATAGTAATTATGTGCTTCTGTTGGATTGTTGCAAGGTAATTGTTCTACAAATTCTATCCACCCATATTGAGAACGATCTAATATCTGAAGCACTTTAAAAGATAAAGGCGCACCCTGTTGATTTAACCAATCTAAAAATTGAGTATAGGCTACTTCTACACCACAGTCTTTAGGCTTGTAAACTAATTTTATTCCTGATGTAAATGTCAGGATAAAAACTGAGCGTCCTTGCTGATGAGGATCGGAAATGGAACACTGGATAGCAACTACTTCTCCCAATTTTCCCTTGTTATAGAACTGATGCTGAATTAAATCCCAATCAGTAGCTAAACGTTGAATAAATTCAGCCGTTGCATTCACCCATAATTCTAATACTGTAGCAGCTAATCTAGCTAATACACTATATTCTTGGAAAAATTCTAATAATTGCCCTTGCAGTAAATTTTCAATAAAATCTAAATATTTCTCCCTTCCTGTTTTCTCATTTTTTATTTGTTGGAATAAAGTATTAAGTGCAGACTGCCTAAAATTGCGAAAGATATTAAATTCTAAATAAAGAGCCTGACTGCAAGTAGAAGACAATCTCTTTAGTAAGCTGCGCTCAAGACAAATATGTGTTGTCTCAGCAAGACGTGAATAAGCGTTACTATCCACTTGAGCGATTAATTTTTGTCTAGCAATTTCAATAAATGGTAAAAATAATTCTTCAAAGGGAATTGGATGCTGAGAATCAAAACACCTATCTAATAAATCAGAATTTCTTAAATTTTGAATGGGAAAGGATGCTGTTGCTTCTAATATAGTTTTTAAAGTTTCAGCCCAACTGGGGACATTTGCACTACTGGGAAATTTAGTTGCACCCAGAACTGGGAGAACTTGAGCTAAATCCAGATTTTGCCAAGCTAGACGCTTAGTAAAGTTTGTTTCATTCCCTTCTGCTGCAATACGACACCAAGAGTCCAGACGAGTATTCGCCAGTTGTTTGTTAATTTGGGTTTCATCAATAGTCCAGCCGCTAGCTAGACGTTCTTCTATAGTGCTAGATTTATTGATAATATAGTTTAAAGATTTTTCTAAACTTTTTTCCATGATTTTTTAAGGAAAAGAATAAATAAGGAGAGACGTAAGGGAATTTCAATAAAGATTAATTCCCAATACGTCATGATTAACAAACAATAGAAGAAAGAAGATTAGCGACAGACTTTCAATAACTAGAAGTAGTAGGGTGGATAAAGCTACCTATTTTCATATTGCATTACAAGATGACAGTTATGAATAATGTGAATAGCTGCACTTTAAATAGCATTTAACGCACCCTATCATAAAAAGCCCTACACTTTAATGTTTTGACATTAAAAGTATTAGTTATCTAAACATCTCTTACTCCAGCTACAAATGGTGCTACCTGCACCACCAGCTACAGATGCTAGTTGTTCTAGAGATAGTTCTGCCTCGTCTTCTTCATCATTAACACTGGGAAGTACTAAATACAAGTTTGTATCATTTGCTTGCAGTACTTGAATGTTAATGGAATCGGGAATATCTATACCTAATTCTTGGGAGATTGCTGCTTTAGGCTCGTTAATTAGGGATTGTCTAAAACTGGAATCTCTTAAAGCTCTAGCAATGATTTGAGATTGTACATCATTTTGGTTGTTTGGTTGAATCATGGTAAGAAATCCTTGTTTGGTTCAGTTGTTTAGTGGACAATTTAATAAATACAAATAAATCGGGGAAAACTAGGGGAGAATTTTCACCTCATCGTATAATTCCTCCAAACGCACCCTGTCAGCCTAGTGGTAAAGGTTGTTTATTCCAAATCTAAAACTGGTATGAGGTTGCTCAACTTCTTGCCGAACTGATTCCTAAAATTGCTGCTTCTTTGACTGGTTTTGACTTCATTCTTAATGCTTTATCTGTCGCAAATCTTTTTTTAATTGGCATAACTTACGAAATTATCCTGCAATTATGCAACGCCTAGAAAAGTTAATTCACTCAGCAAAATTAATGCGATAGACCATTAAGCCATCTGTCGCGCCATCAAATTAGCGAATAATCCTTCTTGATTGACTAATTCCTCAAATTTGCCCTGCTGTACGATACGACCGGCTTCAATCACATAAATTCTGTCAGCGTTGCGGATGGTGCTGAGGCGATGGGCGATGACTATGCGCGTTACTCCCAAATTCTCTAAACTAGCACTGACTATGGCTTGGGTACGATTATCTAAAGCGCTGGTAGCTTCATCAAAAATCAGGATTCTTGGTTTTAAAACTAAAGCACGGGCAATTAACAGCCGTTGAAGTTGCCCACTAGAGAGGTTTGTCCCTCCTTCGGAAATAACGGTGTGCATTCCCATTGGCATGGACTTAATATCATCAGCCAACCCAGCCATCTGTGCGGCTTCCCAAGCCTCTGCCATTGTCACTAATGCGCTACTACAAATGTTGTCAAAAATCGAAGCGCTATTAATGCGACCATTTTGTAGAACTACACCAATTTGCCGCCGCACCGCAGATATGTCTAACCCGGATAAATCTTGACCATCATAGTAAATCGTGCCATTTTTTAATGTTTCAAATCCCAACAACAGTCTAATAATTGTTGATTTGCCACTCCCAGAAGGCCCTACCAAAGCAATAAATTCTCCTGGTTCTGCCTCAATTGTCACATCGTCTAAGTTCGGGGGGCCATCCTCTCGATAGCGGAAAGTTACGCGATCGATTTTGATTTTACCTATTAATCGTCCCGGATCGCTTTTACTCAAGTCAATTTCTGGTTTGGCTTGAAAGATAGGCTTTGCCCGTTCCCAGAAAATGCTGATATCCAATATGCTGATTATGCTGTTGCTCAGTTGTGTAGCGCCAGCGATAAATATGGCAAAGGCTGAGTTAAATGCCAAAAATGTACCTGTGGATAATCCTGTGCCGTTGGGAGATGGGGCTTGTGTAACTAACATGACTGCCAACCAAAAAATTATCATTGAACTAATGGTTGGCATGGCGGTATTAAATATCGCTAAAGCATCTTCTATCAATTCTGTACTCAGCTTGAGTTTTAGCTGTTGACTATACTTTTTTGCCCAGTGAGCAAAAGCTCTATCCTCTGCACCTGTGACACGAAGTTTAGATATGCCACCAACCATCTGCACATTAAAACCAAAAATATCACCCTCTGTTTCTTCTAAAGCACGTAACTTCTGGCGGGTAATAACACCAAAGATGGATGTCAAGATAATCGTTAATAGTCCTACTGCTACGACTACTAAAGCCAAGTTAGAACTGTAGAAAAATAACAGTCCCAAGTTGAGTAGGGCGAAAAAGCTGGTGAAAATTGTCCTTATGAGCGTGCCGCTGAGTTTCTGGCGAATTTGAGTGATGATGGAAATACGAGATTGTAAATCCCCAATGGAATACTCGCGAAAGAAGGAAACCCGCAGATTGAGTAGTCTATCCCAAAGGGCGGCTTGAGAATCTAAAGTGGCTTTACTTTCTAATCTCAGGATGGAAAACCCTTGAGTAATTTGAAAAACCACTGCACCAAAACTAGCCGCCAAAAGACCAAAACTGATTTGTATTAACAAAGTTTTGTTGGCATCGGGAATAATGGAATCGATGAGAATGGCAGTTGCTAAGGGGGTTAGCATTCCTACTAATGCGCCGACAGCTCCCATCAAGAGGACGATCGCTATTTCTTGTATATTTCCCTTAAAGGCAAACTGCAACAAATCGATCGCTGTCACATTCTCTGTTGGTAGGGGGCGATAAAATACGTAGGCAAAGGCCGCTAGTTGCTGCGCTGTATCATTATTAACAGGCATGCGCGTAGAATATTCTGGATCAAAGATTTCATATTTTCTGGCACCTACTGGCAGTATAGCTACAGGACGGTTATCTTGATTGGTATATGCTAGTAAGGCGCTAGTATCTTTTTGCCACCATTGTTCGTGAAGTAATACCCGGCGGATGCGGATTCGAGATGCACGAGCGATCGCTTCTAATGGTTCTTTAATCCGCTTTATGTCCTCAGAAGGCGCAGGGGGTAAAATCTTAATTCCTAACGCCTTTCCCACCGCACCAGCAGCAATCAGCAGGCTTGTACCTTGCTGTAATTGAGCTTGTTTTGGCTTGAGAACTGATGCCAAATTACCTAAAGCACCAACTTTTACTTGATAGTTAAGTTTTTCTCGTTCTTGGAATTGCTGCCTTTTGATGGTTAACTGCTCCTGTTCTCTTTGAATGAGAATTTGGCAGAAATCCCTATGTAATTTATCGAGAATAACTTGAATAGTTTCCCAATCAGCGAGTTTTTCAGGATGGGAAAACGCCGGAGGATTTACCCATTTATCACCAGCATAATTACAGATATTTTTTTCCCAAATCTGCAATAATTCCACTAAACTTGCTGCTATTTCCTGACTTAGGCATTCGTCGCTTTCTTGGTTTGTTAACTGCCACAGTACAGTATCTTCCATTGCTACAGCTAAAATTTTATGGCTATTAGCCGATATGCCAAATAATGCTTCCCCTGGATTGATGCTAAATAGATAACGGCGACTACCCTCAATACCATCATCGAGCGGAATAGCAAACACAGCGATCGCCCCCGATTCAACCCGCCAAGAGGCTTGCTGATTATTTAATGTCAAGAACTTATTACCTGTAAGCAATAATCTAGAATCACTCATTGGCAATTGGCGGTGCAATAGTTGTTTGCTAGCAGCGTGTACTGTTCAATTGTGTTTCCACTTCTGACCAAATGTTACTAAAGCAAAAAAATACCTGGCTCTGCGATTTTCGTCTAAAACTTTAACATAAGTATCGTCACTCATGACACTCACTAATGCCTAGTTTTTCTTCTTAAACAGGGCTTTTTAGTCAAAATTCTGTTTTAGAGAATCACTTACAGCATAGTGGTATTTCTTCTTTGTTGTACTAATGTCTAATTTCCAACTCCAACACACTCAACAATTTATCCTCCAACCCCGTCAAATAAGCTCGCTTCAGCTTTCCCAACGACTCCAAAAACCTCTGCGCCGATTCCTCAAGCCCACTCGAATACACCCGATTGATGCGATCATCTGCCGCATCTGTTCGCGTTCCTGGGGCAAGTATTCATAAGACTTCAAATGCTGCACCCCAACTCAAAGCTTTTGTGAGTTGATCTGTACAATCTGCGATCGCGTAATTCTGCCAAAGCCTTTCCTGCCTCGAAAAACGCCCTCTCAACCTTTCGCTCCAAATGCAGGCGAGCGCGCTGTTCATCCTCAGTCAGTTCTGGGACTTCAACAGCAGTTACAGTGATTGTTACTGAAGCAGGGTTTTCTGGAGAGATATCTTCAGTTGCAGAGCTATCTATTGGTGTGCTTTCACTGGTTTTGGTAGCCAGCATTAGCTTCGATGGCGAGAACCATGAAAACCTGTACTGGCGAGTCCTGGTGAACGACGTTGAGATTTTCCGAGACACCACACCTGCTCGATGCCACAGCTACATCAAGCAGCAGTACCAGCAAGGCACATTACCAGTGCAGGAAGCATTCGAGGAACCCTGCACCACTGGGAATAAGGTCATGGGGCAGATTGCCACTGAATGCGAGAAACAAGGCTTAGAACTGCTCGACGATGAAATTTACCGGGATGACGTGAAGTTAGGCTCAGTAGGCTGTACTGATGGCTACTGGTGGTTCATCCGAGCTTCTTCAGGGCAGCAGAAGAGGGCGTGTGGTTCGGTGGATGAGGCTGTGCGAATGCTGTTGGTAGCTGAAGCTGTGTCTTACGAAGAACTTTTGGATAAAGCTTTTGACGAGCTAACGGCTGACGAGTGGCGCAGGTTGCTGGAGTATCAATCAGTGTTAGCAGACAGTGAACTGATAGCAGCGTAGGGAAACAGTGGGCATAATTGCCCACTTTCTCAATTTGACTATTCGCTTGCTGTAAGTATAAGCACTGATTTCTGTTTTTGGGAAAAAAGTCAAGGCATACAGTCAGCAAGAGTATCAACGCACTCTTGTAATTCTTTTGGAAGACTTTGGCGGCGAGTCTCTAGAGCAATGGAGGCACAAGCGTCCAGGCTTTTTGCCCATGCCATTATCCTCATTTCTACCTCTGGCAATTAAGCTCACAGAAATACTGGGCAAAATTCATGCAGTCAACGTTATTCATAAGGACATCAACCCTGGAAATATTGTCCTCAACCTAGATACTGGAGTTGTGAAAATTATTGACTTTGGGATAGCTACCCGATTTAGTCGTACCAACCCAACTTTCAAAAGCCCTCAAGGTTTAGAAGGAACACTGGCTTATCTATCTCCAGAGCAAACTGGACGGATGAACCGTTCACTAGATTACCGTACCGATTTCTACTCACTCGGCGTGACGTTTTACGAACTGCTGACTGGACAGTTGCCGTTTCCAACAACAGATATCCTTGAGTTAGTCCATTGTCATATTGCTAAACAGCCTATACCGCCTCAAAAACTAAATGCAGCGATCGCTAAACCTGTTTCAGATATCATTATGAAATTGATGGCGAAAAATGCTGAGGAGCGTTATCAAAGTGCTTGGGGTATTAAGGCAGATTTAGAATGGTGCGCTCAACAACTTACAGACATAAGACAAATTGATGAGATTCAATTAGGTACTCAAGACGTTCGAGATCAATTTCAAATTCCACAAAAACTGTATGGACGCGAAGCGGAGATTGCCACATTATTGACGGCATTTGAGAGAGTAGCCGCAAAGGGCAATGTTAGCAAAGCCTAGTGCCAAGAAGAGAAAAGCAGAGAAAGTTCTCAATTGAATGTTGAGATGATGTTAGTCTGTGGCTATGCAGGAGTGGGGAAATCTGCGTTAGTACAGGAACTCTACAAGCCCATCACAGGAAAGCGGGGCTACTTCGTTTCGGGCAAATTCGATCAATTCGGGAGCAACATTCCCTATAGCGCGATCGCCCATGCTCTACAAAAGAACTCTTGCAAAAGTGTTTTGTGGTATGATAAAGGGTTTTAGCAATTGCAAGGAGGACTTTGATTGACAGTGAAAATAGGAAAAGCCAAACAGCTGACTTCAAAGAAATTTAAACGTATGACAGGAGTAAGTCGTCGAACCTTTGAACTAATGGTTGGGGTAGTCAAAACTGATGAGCAAAAGAAAAAGAAACCAGGCCGTCGTCCTAAATTAATTATTGAAGACCAAGTTTTAATGGTTCTTCAATATTGGAGAGAATACCGTACTTATTATCATATTGGATTAGACTGGGGACTTTCAGAATCAGCAGTATGCCGAACAGTTTATAAAATTGAAAATATTCTAATTAGTTCAAGAAAGTTTAGTCTGCCTGGGAAGAAAGAATTATGGAAAATGTCATCCCAAGAAGATATGGTGGTGATGGATGTGATGGAAAGCCCAATTGAAAAACCTCATATTGGGCAAAAAAGATTTTTTAGCGGTAAGCAAGGAGAACATACTTTAAAAACGCAGGTAGTCATCCACCAAAAAACTAGTCAAATTATCTGTTTAGCTCATGGTTTGGGGAGAATCCATGATTTTAAACTATTTAAAACAAGTGGTGTAAGATGGCTCTCCTAGACTAGTTATAGAAAATTAATACTTGATATCAGGTTAAGTCCTTACATAATAGGGGATTCAAGAATCAGAAAGCATATTTTTATTAAATATGTGATTCTATTTTAGCAAAACCTAGTTATATCAAGTGTTTTAGGCGTTTTTTAGTATTAATTTATCAAACGAAGTCTGGGAGAGCCTGTAAGATTTGGAGAATTTCTCAAAGTTATTGCAGATAAAGGCTATCAAGGAATTAGAAAAATTCATCAATTAAGTGAAACACCAATTAAAAAAAAGAAAGGTAAAAAGTTGACGAAGGAACAGAAGCAATATAATAGAGAACTGAACAGATTAAGAATTGTTGTTGAACACGTTAATGGTCGATTAAAAATATTCAATATTTTATCTAATCAATACCGAAATCGCCATCGCTTCCTGCTTTGAAGCTTCCGGTGAAATGGTAATTGTCGTTCGAGTACGTCCATTGATCTGCACTGCGACTGTCACCTGCTCGGTAATCAAGAATTCTGGATCGAACTGGGGAAAAGTTTGCTGATGAATCGAGCAATCAGCACCCAATTGCTGCCAGAGTTCTTCTGTGACATGGGGTGCAAAGGGAGCCAACATCAACAGATACGACTTCAATTCCACCTCCGCAATACTCGACTTTGCTTGCAACATATTGAAGTAACTCATCAAGGCGGCGATGCCTGCGGCGAGCTTCGCTAACGCTGTATTGTATTTCAGCGATTGAATATCTTCGGAAATCTTGTGGATTGTTTGATGTAAACGCCGCTGCGATCCCAAATCAGGCGGATTTGGTTGCAAACTATTTTTGTGTTTGTTCGCCCATTGATACACTCTATCCAAGAATCGCCGGATACCAGCAATCCCGCCATCGGAAAAATCACCACCTTGGTCGTATGGGCCCAAAAACATCAGGTAAGTCCGCAATGTATCTGCACCATAAAACTCGATGTAGCGATCGGGATTCACCACATTACCCTTCGACTTACTCATTTTGGCACCCTGTTTAGTCAGCAATCCGTGGGCGCGGAATCGTTGAAAGGGTTCCTCAAAGGGGATATGCCCCAAATCGTGCAACACCATTGTGATGAATCGACTGTACAACAGATGAAGCACAGAATGTTCTGCGCCACCAATATACATATCCACAGGCAACCATTTAGTTGATGCAGATTAAGATATTCGAGTATAAGTGAAAATCAGTAATCCAAGCTCCTGCTTTGTTAATCGCCTCACTTACACGAGCTCACTTACACGAGCAGTCATTCCAATCCGTTCTGCTTTGGTAAATCCATCCAGACGTAGAAACTTTTGCTCAGACACAAGTTACCTCCTAAACTACTCAGCTTCAATATTGGGAAATCACAATAGAGTTGTCTTCATCCTGGAAGCTCACCTACTTGGGTGATATAACCTGCGTTCAAGGCACTTACCAGTAATAAAATCCCCAGAGAAAGCGTTCCCACCAGGTGGGAACGCCCATAATCGTTGGGTTTAGGAAAAATATATTTGATAGGGCTGGGGATTTTATTTTTTGGATGTCCCGGCGATCGCCCCATACCAGATCTCAACGATCGCTCCTATTCTCATGAGGCCCCTGTTCCGTTTTATAATGAAAGGATGCAAAAGCTTACCATCACCCGACCTGACGATTGGCATCTGCATCTGCGCGACGGTGCAGCACTCAAAGCGGTTCTACCCTTCACGGTGCGTCAGTTTGCCCGCGCGATCATCATGCCGAACTTGAAGCCCCCTATCCGCTCGGTGGCAGATGCGGCAGCGTATCGCGCTCGCATCCTCGCCGCCATTCCACAGGGCCAACAGTTTGAGCCATTGATGACGCTCTACCTCACCGACAACACCAGCCCCGACGACATTCTCCGGGCGAAAGAATCCCAGTTTATCAAAGCTCTCAAGTACTACCCAGCCGGTGCAACAACCAACTCAGACTCCGGTGTGACGGATATTCAAAAGTGCGATCGCGTCTTTGAAGCGATGCAGCAGGTGGACATGCCGTTATTACTGCACGGAGAAGTGACCGATAACGATGTTGATACGTTCGATCGCGAGAAGGTGTTTATCGAGCGACATTTAATAGAACTCAAGCAGCGATTTCCCAACCTGCGGGTGGTGCTTGAGCATATCACCACCTCGGATGCGGTGCAGTATGTCCTGTCTACCAACACCATCGCAGCAACAATTACGCCACAACATTTGTTGTTTAACCGTAATGCCCTGTTCAAAGGCGGGCTTCGCCCCCATTTTTATTGCCTGCCCATTTTGAAACGGGAGGAGCATCGTCAGGCTTTGTTGCAAGCGGCAACATCAGGAAATCCGAAGTTTTTTCTAGGCACCGATAGCGCTCCCCATACCCGCACCAGCAAAGAAAGTTCCTGTGGCTGCGCGGGATGCTTTTCGGCTGTGCACGCCCTTGAGTTGTATGCCGAAGCATTTGAAAGCGTCAAAGCCCTGGATAAACTGGAGGCGTTCGCTAGCTTTTATGGCCCAGATTTTTATCAACTGCCGCGTAATACCGAGCGAATTACCTTGTCCAAAACGACTTGGCGCGTTCCTGATGAAGTTCCATTTATGGAATCTGGGCTTGTACCTTTGGGGGCGGGGCAAGAAATGACATGGCAAATGGTATGACCTTTTTTGAATTCAAAATGCAAAACTTGTACTGAGCTTGTCGAAGTATTCAAAATTCATGTAGGAAAAATAAGAACAATTTTGAATTAATTAATTCTGGGTTTCAAGCCCCCTAAACATTAAAAATTTAGCGGTCAACAAGAAAGTGGCGCAATATGCCCCCACTAATTGTCTTTAATGCGTGAATGCTTGAATTTGATTTACTTAGCTGCCAGCCAACAAGCAGATGGGGGATTTGCCCAGAACTTTTGGATAAATGGCGAACCATATTGGCAAGGCGTTCAACTAGGACATTATGAACTAGCCGCTGGGCATGATGTACAACCCTTCATCGAAGCAATGGAAGCCTTTGCTTCAGATACGGGAATGTTACCAGAGTAAATTTGGTTCTAGAAGTTTGAAAATTCAACCGTCAAATCCGCACAATTAAGCAGGGATATACACTGCCAATTCAAGCATTAGCTCCATTCTGCTTGCATTGGTCAAATGACAACTGGCAGACGATACACAATACTCAATCAACAGCAACAGCGATCAATATTCATTTTCTAACTATTGCAGTTTCTTCTAAGCAAAAATTATCCATTTACTTTACCTTCTTCTGGATAGATTCTCAAAATTGGGAAAACCGCAATTATCAAGTTGTGGTTGTGGCTAACTGATGTGTAGACGTTTAGAGAATTACTTATGGCAAATATTGGATATCACGCTTCTCACGAACAATTCAAACCCAGCGAATTGTTAAAATATGTGCAAATGGCAGAAACAGCAGGCTTTACCCTTGCTCTGTCTTCCGATCATTTTCACCCTTGGAGTGAAGCTCAAGGACAAAGTGGTTTCGCTTGGTCTTGGTTGGGTGCAGCTATGCAAGCTACCCCGACACTTTCCTATCGGGTTGTTTGCGCTCCCGGACAACGGTATCATCCCGCTATCATTGCCCAAGCTGCGGCAACTTTGGCACAAATGTTTCCCAACCGCTTTTGGCTGACTGTCGGTAGCGGTCAAGCACTGAACGAACATATTACGGGAGAAGGCTGGCCTTGCAAAAGCGATCGCAACGCTCGTCTCAAAGAATGTGTCGATGTCATCCGCGCACTTTGGGCAGGAGAAACTGTGACTCATCACGGTTTAGTTTGTGTTGAAGACGCAAAGCTTTATACACGTCCTCAAACACTACCTTTAATTGTTGGTGCTGCCATTACCGTTGAAACCGCCCAATGGTTAGGCAGTTGGGCAGATGGATTAATTACCATTTCTCGCCCTCCAGAGAAGTTAAAAAAAGTTGTCGATGCTTTCCGTAGAGGTGGAGGGGAAGGCAAGCCAATGATTTTAAAAGTGCAGCTTTCATACGAGCGGGACGAAGAGACAGCACTGCAAAAAGCACATCAACAATGGCGCAATAACATCTTTAAAAATATCGTGATGACAGAACTAATAACTCCCCAACAGTTTGATGCGGTTGGAGAGTTTGTTCAGCCGAAAGAATTATACGAACACGTTCGTATTTCCGCCGAACCTCAACAACATATCGAGTGGTTAAAAAAAGATATTGAATTGGGTTTTGATGAATTGATTCTGCACAACGTTAACCGGGAACAGGAGCAATTTATCCAAGTTTTTGGTGAAAAAGTCATTCCGGCTTTGATATAAGGACAAATATGTACACAGCAATATGTGCGATCGCCTTAGCCATCGTACATTTATTTTCAGGTAAATTAAGATTTCTCGATGTTAAACCTCGTAGTCGTTGGCTCTCGTTTGGCAGTGGGGTATCTGTCGCTTATGTGTTCGTCCACATTCAATACTTGTCGGTTAAGGGGAAAAGGGGAAGGGGAAAGGGGAAACAAAAAACCTTTACCCTTTACCCTTTACCCTTTTCCCCAAACCAAATTCTGAGTTCAAAATGCAAAACCCGAGCAGTATTGGATACGAGGATATTTCTCATCGTCGGCGTGATTGGTTTTGGAAATTAGCGCATGAACTAACTGATAAGTTTGATGTGCTGTGTTTTGAAACACTCAACCTCAAAGGAATGCAGCGTCTTTGGGGTCGAAAGATATCAGATT
>JAVRCH010000144.1:0-93850 GCA_034530795.1 Nostoc sp. DedQUE12a | reverse complement strand
CCTGAAACAATTTTCCCCAAAAACTGTATCTGGAGTCGATGGTTTAATTAAAATAGCACTTGAATTAGTTAATCCTCAACATCTCAAAAATTGGTTTACAAATTGCTGTTACTGTACCTCATAAACTGCGAATCTGCTGTAAAAATAACTAGTTTTTATTAATGATAAATTTGGTTATAACTCAAGGAAGATATTTAAAATCTCCGACTTTTCAAAGAAGCCGGAGATTTGTTGCTTGATATAAATGTATTTTTATGCTAAAGCGATCGCTTTTTTATCCTCATCATTTTTTTGCCCATGATATTATGTTTTATATTCGCCACATTCCTGAATTAATTTAGCAACTAAACCTGTCCATCCTGTTTGGTGACTAGCTCCAATTCCGGCTCCGTTATCACCATGAAAATACTCATAGAATAAAATCAAATCCTGCCAATGGCTGTCATTTTGAAACTTTTGCGTAGCACCATAAACAGGTCGTTTTCCAGATGAATCTTTTAAGAAAATTCTCGTTAACCTTTGAGATATTTCTGATGCAATTTCGCCAAGTGTCATCATATTACCAGAACCTGTAGGACATTCCAATTTAAAATCATCTCCTAAATAAGAATGAAACTTTTGTAGAGATTCAATGAGTAAAAAATTCACCGGAAACCAAATTGGGCCGCGCCAGTTAGAATTACCACCAAATAAACCACTACTAGATTCAGCAGGTTCATAATCTACACGAAACTGACAACCATTAACATCAAAAATGTAAGGATGTTGAGCATGAAATCTGGAAAGTGCGCGAATACCGTAGGGACTGAAAAATTCGCTTTCATCGAGCATTTTTTGGAGAATACTTTTTAGTTTATCTCTAGAAACGATCGCCAGCAATCTCCTAGCACCAATTCCCTTTGTTTCCATGCAAGCTACATTTTGTCGTAAGTCAGGACGATTGCGGATAAACCATTCCAAACGCTTTTTAAAACCCGGAAGCATTTTTAAGGTTTCTGGTTCAATTGTTTCAATGGCAAACAGAGGAATTAATCCTACTATTGACCGGACTTTTAAGGTAATTTGCTGCTCATTTAAATGCAGTACATCGTAGTAAAAACCGTCTGATTCGTTCCATAAACTAGCTTCCATTTCGCCAATTTTATTCATGGCATCAGCGATGTACAGAAAATGCTCAAAAAACTTGGTGGCGATGTCTTCATAAACAGGATTAGTCTTGGCTAATTCTAACGCGATCGCCAACATATTTAAACAATACATTCCCATCCAACTTGTACCATCAGATTGGTCTATATGTCCACCTGTGGGAAGTTCTGCACTACGGTCAAATACGCCAATATTATCTAGTCCTAAAAATCCACCTTGAAAAACATTGTTACCTTTAGTATCTTTCCGATTCACCCACCAGGTAAAATTGAGCATCAGCTTTTGAAAAACTCGTTCTAAAAACTGTCGGTCTGTTCGCCCATAAATTTTTTGTTCAATCTGATAAATCCGCAAAGTTGCCCAAGCGTGAACTGGTGGATTAACATCACTAAATTTCCACTCATAAGCAGGAATTTGCCCATTAGGATGCATATACCATTCCCGCGTTAAAACATCCAATTGATACTTAGCAAATTCTGGATCAATCATTGCCAAAGGAATAGTATGAAATCCTAAATCCCAAGCAGCATACCAAGGATATTCCCACTTATCAGGCATAGAAAGAATATCTTTATTATATAGATGAAACCACTCTTGATTTCTACCATTTTGGCGTTCTGGTGGTGGCGGTGGTGCGTTGCGATCGCCTTTTAACCAATCCTCTACAATGTAATGATAAAATTGCTTGCTCCACAACATCCCAGCAAATGCTTGTCGCTGCACATTCCGCATATCTTCACTCAGAGAATGTGGTGTAATTCGCTGATAAAATTCGTCTGCCTCGTGTTGTCGCTTCCCAAATATAACATCAAAATCTTTGCCTAATGGCTCAACTAAATTAGGTGTATCGCTGAGTCGCAATTTCACAATTTTAGTCTCGCCTGCACCAATTTTTAATATATAATTTGCAGCTGCTTTAGTACCTATTTTATCTGGATTTACAGCTTCTTTTAATCCTTCTACAATATAATCATTAATACCATCCTTTACATAGGCAGATGCATTGCTATAACCAAACAACTTTTGATAATTTGTTTCATTTTCTGTAAACAAAATCTCCGTTGCTTTTTGACAATACAGCCACCTCATTCCTAGAGTTGGATGAGATGCCTCAATGGTATTGCAACTATCACTTAATTGGACTTCTTTTAAAATAGGTTTGCTATCATCCCCATTCCAAGACCAAGTATTGCGAAACCAAAGAGTAGGTAAAACATTGAGTGTCTTTGCTTCTACTCCTCGATTAACTACTTTAACTTGGATGAGAATATCTTCTGCGGAATGTTTCGCATATTCTACAAAAACATCAAAGTAGCGGTCATCATCAAATACACCTGTATCTAGTAATTCAAACTCTAGTTCTTGGCGACTGCGGCGTTGATTTTCTGTAACTAATTGTGAGTAGGGAAATGCTGTTTGTGGATATTTATACAGCATTTTCATATAGGAATGGGTGGGAGTGTTATCTAAATAAAAGTAATATTCCTTGACATCTTCGCCATGATTCCCTTCATTACCAGTGAGGCCAAAAATTCTTTCTTTAAGAATAGAATCTTCACCATTCCAAAGCGCCATCGCAAAACAAAGTCGTTGATGATTATCCGAAATCCCAGCAATTCCATCTTCTCCCCAACGATAGGCGCGAGAACGAGCTTGGTCATGGGTAAAATAATCCCAAGCAGTACCATTGTGACTATAATCTTCGCGTACTGTCCCCCATTGGCGATCGCTTAAATATGGCCCCCATCTTCGCCAATGAACTATCCGATCCAAAGCTTCTGCTAATCTAATTTCTTCCTGAGTTGTCATAATACCATCCCGTGCATATCTGCACTTTAATTAATTTATTTGGAGTATCACCTTTTTAGCAAAAACAGGGCTGAAGTTTTGATTAAAAGTTGCTAGGAAAATTTCTAAATAAATGTAGGATACACTCAGTAAAAAAATATTAATTTTTATAAATTTATGCGTAGATATAAAAATAAATTAAGCAGGACATTACTGCTTACACATAAACGTTAACAACTTTTAAGTCTAAAAAGATTTGATTAGGCAATTGCAAAATTTTTTCACGCAAATTTACAACCTTATTTGGCCCCTTAGTCAAAAATTCCAAATTTTCCAACTTCAACAACCAATTCCGAAACTTACCTGCTGATACGAACAATCAAGAATTTGAATACCCAGACCTATGGATGTAAGAAAATAATAGGTATGTAAAATAAAATTAACAACTTAGAAATCTAGGCCTCTCCCCATCTCCTCTACCTCTTCACCTCCCCACTCCCCCTTGATGTTCGCACCTAAAACCTCGACTCTGCCAAGCTTGTATATCCACATCAGCAAGTCTGGTAACATTCGAGCATTGTGGTTGAATAATTTGACTTAAAATTGCCCAAAATAAGCTGCGGGTTAAATCTAGTGCAGTTTTGAGCCAAGATTCCTGATTACCAGGAATACCTGATTCTTGAACGATTTCTGGCTCTACCCAAATGCCATGAGCGCCCAAGAGAATCTGCGCCATCCATTTAGCCCTTGGTAAATGGGTTGGGGACGTAATCAGTTTTACCTTATGTACGCGCCATTTTCGCAGTAAAGGAATACTATAATAAAAATTTTCAAAGGTAGAATTTGCACACTTTTCTAACCAAACATTTTCTAAACTTGCAAATTCCCGCTGAAAAATTAACCATATACAAGGATCTGGGGAGCCATGAGAAATTAAAATCGGGATTTGCGGGTATTGTTTTGCTTGTTGGACAACATAAGTTTCTCGACGAATACTGCCACCAAGGACAAAAAAGGTGTCTACTGGCTGCGAAGAAGCATAAAGTAAGGTTATAGTAGTAAAAATCAACCAAGCACCCAGAACAAAGTACAATCCAATAGTTAGTTTTTGTAACAATTGCCACAAATTAAGCAAACTATTTTTAATGTAAATTAATGATTTGATAATAGATTTGTGTTTCATGAGTGATATCAAAAAAGCCGATTTGATGAGTGCCCAACACACCGCAATTGAGCAATGGAAGTGCTATCTTATAAAAGTAATCTAAAGTACAAACATAACTACAAACATGACGGTGGTCAAAGTGTCACATCGTCAGTATAGCCTTCCGGAGAAGGCAAACAAACTCAGAAATCGTTATTGATAACTAATGCAATATTTTTGGCATAATTACAATGTCAAAGAATTTAGAAAGCATAACTGAGTTTGGGGTATAAAAACTTAAAAATTTTCAAAAAGCCTGATTGCTAAACTGTCAACAACACAATTATTCCAGCTAATATACATGAACCAATCTGCGAAAAGTTACTCGCCGCTCCAAGTAGCCTTGATTGGTGGAGCGATCGCTACGACTGCTACCATGTCTGTGTTCGGTTCCGCTTGGACTCGCGGTGTACGCGCAGCCCTAAGTTTACAGGACAGCCCGAAAGCGATAGTTGACCAAGTTTGGCAACTGGTGAATCATGAATATGTTGATGGCAAATTTAATCAACAAGATTGGCAAGCAACTAGACAAAGCTTGTTGAGTAAAGACTATTCCTCTCGTGAAGAAGCTTATGCCGCCATCCGTGAAGCTTTACAAACCTTGGGAGATCCTTATACTCGGTTCTTGGATCCCAAACAGTTTGAAGCCCTAACTAGCCAAACCTCCGGCGAAGTCTCAGGTATCGGCATTCGCATGGAAGTTAACGAAAAAACTCAGCGTCTGACTGTTGTCGAAGCCATAGATAATTCTCCAGCCCTGAGAGCTGGAATCAAAGCAGGCGATGAAATTTTGGCCATTGACGGCAAAGCCACTCTCAAAATGAAAGTGGATGACGCCTCCAAACTAATTCGCGGCAAAGCCGGTACTCCCATCAGCCTAAGGCTCAAACGCCCAGGGCAAAATCCCTTTGAACTCAAACTGACTAGGGCAAATATAGAAGTACCAACAGTACGTTATACCCTCAGGCAAGAAGGAAATCGCCGCGTTGGCTATATCCGTTTGCGGGAATTTAGCGCCCACGCCGCAGAGCAAATGCAAAGAGCCATCCGCGATTTAAACAATCAGAAAGTTGATTCTTATGTGTTAGATTTGCGGGGAAATCCTGGCGGTTTGTTACAAGCCAGCATTGAAATTGCCCGCATGTGGTTAGATAATGGCGGCATTGTCAAGACAGTAGACCGCGTGGGAAGCAGCGAGGAAACTAAAGCCAATCGCACTGCCTTAACAAATCGTCCCTTGGCAGTATTAGTAGACGGTAATTCAGCCAGTGCTAGCGAAATCCTCACAGGCGCACTCAAAGATAATAAGCGAGCTGTAGTGGTTGGCGGTCAAACCTTTGGCAAAGCCTTAGTACAATCAGTTCACGAACTGGCGGATGGTTCCGGCTTAGCAGTCACCATTGCTCACTACTACACACCTTTAGGAACAGACATCAACCATAAAGGAATTACACCAGATATCAAGCTAGACTTGACAGAGGCACAAGAGCGTCAGTTGGCTTCTAATCCAGATTTAATCGGAACTAAGAGCGATCCCCAATATGCCAGAGCGATCGCAATTTTATCAGGTAGCAACTTCGCCCAACCACCAAGCAATCAACTTAATCAACCCATGAGCGTCCGCGCTGGGGATTTGAAATTTTAGAATTCAGAATTAATTCAGAATTCAGAATTCAGCAATGCTTTAGAGTATTAATGAATGAATAAAAGCGTTTAATTCTAACGTCTTGGCAAAGGTTCTTTGGCTTTGCAGCTAAATTATAACTCCTGAATTCTGACTTCTGACTCCTGAGTTCTGACTTCTGACTCCTGGATTCAGCAATTCTAATTTTGATTGGGAATACTAGTTAGTAGTTCCATTTGCAAAGTTTCTAGTTTATGAATTATCAGCCAGTTGATGCAACCACCGCCACCAGCTTTTTACCAATGGTATCGGTGGTTATTCCTATTTATAACGGTGAAGCAGATTTACCAGATTTGCTCAATTGTCTGTTATCTCAAACTTACCCAAAAGACCGGGTAGAGTACTTATTGGTAGATAATAACAGTAGCGATCGCACTTTTAGCTTGCTCAAAACAGCTGCCGAAAATTGCCCGATTACAATTCGCCCGCTGAGTGAAAATCAAATTCAAAGTTCCTACGCTGCTCGTAACACTGGAATTCGTGCGGCTGTTGGTGAAATCATCGCTTTTACTGATGCAGATTGCCGTCCCCAACCACAATGGTTAGAAGCATTAATTCAGCCTTTTGTCAACTTAGAAGTGGTAATTGTTGCCGGGGAAATTTTGGCACTACCAGGCAAAACTTTGTTAGAACAACACGCAGACCGTGAAGAAACCCTGTCACAAAAACACACCCTTGGTCATCGCTTTCGTCCATACGGACAAACGGCGAATTTAGCAATTTGCCGCATTGCTTTAGAAAAAGCCGGTTTATTTCGTCCTCATTTGACTACCGGCGGCGATGCAGACATTTGCTGGCGAATTTTGGCCGAAAACATCGGGCGTTTGGAATTTGCCCCCAATGCCATCGTTCAGCATCGCCACCGCACCACACTTTTAGAACTGCAAAGTCAATGGCGGCGTTATGGGCGTTCCAATCGCTATTTACACGAACTGCATGGTATAGATTTAATGCGAGATATCACACTTAAAGAATGCGGCTATCGTTTGGCGCGTTGGTTATTGAAAGAAGTACCAAGAGATATTAGTAAAGCGATCGCTGGTAAAGCCACTTTGGTAGATTTATTAAATACTCCCATTGGTCTATTTACAGCCAGGGCGCGTGCAACTGGACAAAGAAAAGCCAAACTGCCAGAAAATGCCAAGATCATTGCTCGGTTGTAACAATACTAAAAAGCTTGCTCAGATAGCTCTAATTCTCTTGTAGACTATCCATAGTATTGCATACTACAACTGAGCGAACGCTCTTGTTAGCGCGAATGTAGCAACTGAAAATTTTATCTAACTAAAGTTACTGTTTTCCTAAATGTATCTTAAGAGATATTTGAAGAATTGGGTAAAGCAGATACAATGCTAATAACATAATATTCATTTATTAACAAAGTTTTATTCTGTTGTGTTTATTTAGAATCTGTCCGCTGTTATAACTAACTCCTGCTACCCTGCTTAATACAGTCCCAAACTCAAGGAAAGCGTAGAACTTCCTCATCCTTTATAGCTAACCTTTCTAGTTTTGCGATATCGAGCCGCATGAACGCAGACGGCTTTAGCCAACATATACAAAAATTGCGCTCACAAGTACAGGAACTACTGCAACGCAGTGCAAATAAGCCCAACTTGGAAGAAGAAATAATAACAGAAGCTTTTGAAGAACTCTACACCACAGTGGAAGAACTATCAATAGTCTCTCAAGAATTAGAGTTAACACGAGCAGCACTAGAGAAAGAGCGCCGACATTACCAAGATTTCTTTGAGTTTGCTCCAGATGCTTGCTTGATAACTAATACCGCAGGAACAATCGAAGAAGCTAATCATGCAGCAGCAACCTTGCTTCATGTCCGCCAAAAGTATCTAGTAGGTAAACCATTAATTCTCTTTATTGCTCAGCAAGACCGCCAGTTGTTTAGCTACCAGATGAACAATTCGCAGCAGCTACTCAACTGGGAAATTAATCTACAGCCACGGGGGGGAAAACCTTTCCCTGCTAGTGTTAAATTATCTGCGGTGTACGACGAAAACGGGGAGCAAATTGGCTGGCGTTGGCTGCTGTGCAATATCACTGAACGCAAACAAGCTCAAGAAATGTTGCACCGAGCTTATGAGGAGTTAGAAATACGCGTAGCAGAACGGACAGCAGAACTGGTAAAAGCAAATCAGAAATTACTGACTGAAATTACAGAGCGTAAACGAGCACAGTCGCAATTACTACACCTTGCTTTTCATGATGCATTGACAGGTCTGCCAAATCGTGCTGCATTTATTAACCGTTTAAGACATGCGATTAATTATTCTAAAAGGCATCCAGATTATTTATTTGCTGTACTGTTTATCGATCTGGATCGATTTAAACTAATCAATGACAGCCTTGGACACCACAAAGGTGACCAATTTCTGCTTGCCATTGCAAGTCGGTTAGAACTATGTGTACGCTCCATAGATACAGCAGCACGGCTTGGGGGAGACGAATTTACAATCTTGCTGGAGGGAATTCAAGATGTGTCAGACGCTATCAAAGTCGCTGAGCGCATTGAACAGGAGCTAAAGTTACCCTTTGAGCTTGACGGAAAAGAAATCTTCACAACAGCAAGTATTGGCATTGCCTTGAGTTCAACAGTAGATTATGAACGACCAGAAGACGTGTTGAGAGATGCTGATACAGCAATGTATCGAGCTAAGATTCTCGGTAGAGCGCGTTATGAACTATTCAACTCAAATATGTATGCTAATGCTCTGGCGAAATTGCAGTTAGAAACTGATTTGCGCCGGGCAATTGAGCACCGTGAGTTACAGGTTTATTATCAACCGATTGTTTCCCTGACTAGTGGCTTGATTTTAGGTTTTGAAGCTTTATTACGCTGGGAGCATCCAGAGCGGGGTTTGCTCAGTCCAACAGATTTTATTCCCGTAGCCGAAGAAACTGGACTAATTTTCTCCATTGGCAAGTGGGTGTTAAATGAAGCCTGCGGCCAAATGCAAGCTTGGCAAACGTCCTATCCTTCCAACTCGCTTAATAAAATCAGTGTAAATATCTCTTTGAAGCAATTTTTTCAGCCGGATTTGATTGAGCAGATTGGGCAAATCTTACAATCCACTGGTCTGAATGCTGACAGTTTAGCACTGGATATTACTGAAAGTGTAATCGGCGAAAATGGCGATCGCGTAATTACTGCACTCTCACAACTTCGAGAAATGGGGGTTCAGTTATCAATTGACGACTTTGGTACAGGCTACTCTTCATTACGTCGTCTTTATAACTTTCCCATTAGTCTGTTGAAGATAGACCGTTCTTTTATCAGTTCAATCAACACTAAGAGTAGGGATTTAGAAATTGTTGAAATACTTGTGACATTGGCACACAAGCTAGGTGTGGATGTGCTTGCCGAAGGAATAGAGACTAAAGAGCAACTAGTACTACTGAGAAAATTGAACTGTGAATATGGCCAAGGGCATTTTTTCTCAGTTCCATTAAATAGTTCAGCGGCAGAGGTGTTAATTAAGGCAAACCCTCAGTGGTAAAGCATCTTGGAAGCTCAGGTTAAGTATACTTTTAAGCGGCTTAAAAACTGCGATCGCTCGGAGGTTAAAGGGTTGACTGATACCGTTTCACTTTAAATTTGATACATTTAGGCAAGCAGGGGAGCAGAGGCGAAAGAATTTGTATCAGGATTTTAGTGAAATGGTATGAGGTAAGATGTCAACTTTAAAAGCTTTGGGGCGGTAGAGGTGAATTCAAGTTGTTCAATGCTTGCCAAGTTTCGCTAAATTGGAAAAAGGTAAACTTAAGGAAATTTTCAATGTCAGCACAACTGTTACTGGTGGATGATGAACCAGGGATACGGGAAGCCGTGAAAGACTATTTGCAAGAGAGCGGTTTCAGCGTTCAAATCGCCAGTAATGCTGTTGAGGGTTGGGAATTGATGCAGGTGAATACACCTGATTTAGTGATTTCCGATGTGATGATGCCCCAAGTAGATGGCTATCAGTTCCTCAAGCAGCTGCGAGAAGACCCCCGTTTCCAAGCACTCCCCGTAGTATTTTTAACTGCTAAAGGGATGACAGGCGATCGCATTCAAGGTTATCAAGCAGGTGTCGATGCTTATCTTCCCAAACCTTTTGACCCAGATGAGTTAGTCGCCATAGTCGAAAATCTACTAGCCCGCCGCGCCGCTAAACCTGCAACCACGGCAGATGACCTTGAAACCCCTGATATTGCTGAACTAGCCAATCAGATAGCCCAAATCAAAGCTTTGTTAACTCAAAGAAATGCTATTTCTCAATCACCAGCGCCTTTCAAAATTGATTTGACCCCCAGAGAACAAAGTGTTTTAAACTTAGTCGCTGAGGGGTTGATGAACAAAGAAATCGCCCGTCGTTTGGAAACCAGCGTCCGCAACGTAGAAAAATACGTCAGCCGCTTGTTTAGTAAAACCGGTACTAATAGCCGTACAGAGTTAGTTCGTTTTGCTCTAGAACACGGTCTTGCTAAATAATTATCGGGCATGGGGCATGGAGTATGAGGAAAGGGAAAGGGGTAAAGGGGAAAGGTTAAATTTCCCTTTTCCCTTTAACCTTTTCCCCTCTCTCCCTCATCCCCATATCCAATTGGTAATAGATAAAACATAAGTATTTCAGCAAATCAGGCACTTAGTTAGAGCAAAAAGCTAAAAGAAAAGTTATTTATTTTTCCTTTAGTCTTTTAGGTTTTCATTGCATTTGCGCCTGTTGTCTAACGCCCAATCTGTAAAGACACAGGGTTTTGTTTTTCCCAATGTTTTGATGTTAACTCGGTAAAATGCACCCGGCTGAATTTGCTTTGAGATTCTACCAGTAACCTTTGCTACAAACTTTTTTAATTAAGGAAACTGTTCCTGGGACTTTGTGCTGCTAAATAAGACTTTCACAAAGCAGAAATCAAAATATTTTATGAATTCTACTGACTGCTTAGTTGTTATTGCAACGGGTGTATTGACGGTATAAGATGCCTATTTGATTTGATACTTAATTCCCAATTTTTCACTAGTTAAATTACACCTTTAAATTTGAGGATTTTCAGCAGCATTACGCAAGCGCATCAGCTGGCGTCGCATTTGAGGTGAGGCTTTGAACTCTGATATTTCCTGAGCTTTAACGGACGCTTGTAGCGTCTCCAGAAAATCGTCAGATCCCTCGGTCAAAGCATCGAGTAGCACCTGTAAGAGTTGCTCGCGATCGCCTAATAGACTCTTTTCCTCAATCAACCGAAATTTGAGATGTACTTCACACTCATAAACACCTACTTCGAGATTATTGATTTGGCGTGGTAATGCTTTGGAGTTCATAGCTATTGAGATTCCTTTACTTGGTAGTCATGAGGGTAAGGAGGTAGATGTCCAGCAAAAGTTCTTTATATCTTTTTTGAATCTAAAGTGCTTGAATTAAGAATTTTTCTTCATCAAACACCAATGTATTCCATTTCACTCTCCTGTGTTTTGTTTTCAAGCTCAATTTTCACTGTCTAGATTTTGGTCTAACTGTGCCAGATGTAGCTTATGGTAAGCCATAACTATTATTCAGTTTTTAAGATTCTACACAATAAAGTTTCTGTAAGAAGTTGTCCGAGCTTTTTAAAGCTTTTTACATCAACTTTATGTGAACGTCAATAACAGTTTGACTTGTTACTTGATTTTTGGTGTTTTTACTTACGTAAAAACACCAAAAATTTTTCCTTTTATTAATGCCAGAGGTATGTGTAGCGTTATTCCGTAAAATTACTAGATGTACGTTTTTTTCAAGAGCAATTTGAGGAGAAATTGATTCACATAGTTATTAAGGTAAAAATTTTTGTTCTCGATAAAAAATGTACACAGATCAAATTATTCCACCCCAAAACCTTATCCTACCGCCTTCTAGACTTAATAAATACAAAAACCTTAGCGATAAGCAAGATAAAAATAGGGCTGAGACTGGTTTCTATCTCCCTAAATAAAAATACTCTACCCAGTAATTTTGATGTGAAAATTATAAAGATACTGTCAGTACTAGCAACTAACTGAGACTTCAACTACTAATACAAGTAAAAGCGGTAATCAGTACAGACAATATTTTTACTTACACCTAAGGCAGCAAATTTTTTTGTATTGGCTGTTGAAAGTTGAGGGTTGACAGTTAATCGTTAATCGTCAACACCATGAGTAACTCTGTACAATTTCAAAGCGTAATAGCTAGCCCTTTTGCAACTGCCCTCAAAGCTTGTAAATTAAGAGCATTTAAGCTTGAATATAGGGTTTACAATAATTTCAGTGTAATTCACCCAAATCTTACACCCTTTTATGGATAATCCGACGCTGCTCAAGTCCACAACCCGGCATATCCGCATTTTTGCGGCTGAAATTGACCAACATGGCGAACTTCTTCCAAGCGATCAGGTCTTGACACTAGATATTGACCCAGACAACGAATTCAACTGGAATGAAGATGCACTGCAAAAGGTTTATCGAAAATTCGATGAACTAGTAGAAGCTTCTAGTGGCGCAGACCTCACAGACTATAACTTACGCCGCGTCGGTTCAGACTTAGAACATTATGTGCGATCGCTCCTGCAAAAAGGCGAAATCAGCTACAATCTCTCTGGCCGCGTCACCAACTACAGTATGGGAATCCCCCAAGTTGCAATTGACGAGCAGCAGTAAGCGACTGATGAGAGCCAGTTGCTACCCTACGGGAACGCTAAGAGCGAACAAGCCGGGGAACCCGTCCAACGCACTGGCTCCTGTTGACTGTAAGCAATGGGATATTTTTCTTTGAAGTCCCTAAGGTCGAGAGCTATTACCAGATGGGCTAAACTATCTGGAGAATAGAGAGTGGGGAATGGAAAAATCAGGAGCAAAGGGGAAGTTGTAGTAAGTCTTTCCCCCCTCTTTTTGTCCTTCCACCCCCTCGATTGCCCATTCTCTGGCTTGTAAAAACCTGGAAACAGCATTTTTTAAGCAACTTCATTCGTCAGGTAGTTTTGCCACCAACTCTATTAAAGTTACGAGACTTCTATTTGATTGCTTCAAAAAAGCTCCAGCCCTATTCCCTACTCCCTAGCTACACAAATAAGCTCAACCTTCAAAACCGATCGCTATATCTTAATTCTTAATTAAAGTTAATTATTGGTATCTTACTTATAAACTAGATAAATACCAATATTATCTGCCTATTAAACATGGAATAATTCAGCAAAAGCAAATAGCACAGTTATGCTTGAGTTATCTTTGGTGACACGATTGGAGTTAGTTGCTTTAGCTATGGAGAGTCACACGGTGATAGAAGCTATGATGGGGCTGTAGGGTTAACTTAGAAGCTTAATCTTTAAATAAGTTAAATATTAGCATCTGCTGATAAAGGCCAGCTAAAATCATCATCTAAAGCCTGGATATGTCAAGTTGAAGAAAGACGAACGGTCTAGATTGCCCCTAGTAATGCTATTAAAGAAATTGCTAATCTGCGATCGGTGGGAAAACTATGGAAAATGATGCGGCAACGCTCCAGTGTCCACATGAAAATTGTCAGGCTGCCAACCCCCTGACTCATAAGTTTTGCCAGCGATGTTCTACGCCCCTACCCAAAAATTACCTCTGGGCTGTGGTAGACGGCCAGAGTTTGGGTAGTCCTGGAAAAATATTAGCCGATCGCTATTTAATTGTTGATAAATTTCTCCTATTAGATACCAAGCCTGGTTTGTTAACCCTAACGCCAGAGCTAGAGAATTTACAGATTCCCAGAGCTTACTTAAGGCTCATTCCCTACCGCTTACACATACCGCAGGTACATGGAGTACTTCCCTTAACTAAGGACTCCCCCCAGCGAGAAGTATTACTTTTAGAAAAACCACCAGTAATGGTGGATGACACAACTCAACAAGTGCATCTGGGCAGCGAGTTAACCAGTGCTTGGCGTGATGCTACATCCATGCGCCAACTCAATTGGTTGTGGCAAATAGCTCATTTGTGGCAACCTCTGGCCAGTGAAGGTGTCGTTTCTAGCTTGCTTGACTCCTATGTTTTACGAACAGAAGGCTCGTTAGTCCGTTTGTTGGAATTGCGCTTCGACGATGCTACATCACCAAAATTGCCTCAATTAGGGGAATTCTGGCAGCAATTGGTCGCTAACGCCAAACCAGCCATAGGAGAATTTCTCGATCGCCTTAGCCTTTCCCTGATTCAGGGCGAAATTCACTCATCCGAACAATTAATCACAGCTTTAGACCGGGGACTGGCAGAATTAGGGCGCTCGCAAACACCCACAATCAAAATTATCACCAAAACTGATACCGGGCCTAGTCGCCAACGTAACGAAGACGCCTGTAGTCCACCCAGCGGCACCCTGGTGAGCAAACCACCCCAGCCTACAGCCTTAGCAATTGTCTGTGATGGCATCGGCGGACACGAAGGCGGCAATGTCGCATCAAATTTAGCCATTGAAACAATCCAACAACAAGTACAGCAACTTACCAAAGTTCCCTACGACCACATAGACCCCTCACTGCTGCTAAATGACCTAGAAAAAGCCGTGGCTATGGCTAATGACAAAATTAGCCAGCGCAATGACGGTGAAAATCGCCAAGGGCGTCAGCGTATGGGCACAACTTTAGTTATGGCACTGCCTGTCGCTCACGAAATGTACATTACCCACGTCGGTGATAGTCGTGCCTACTGGATTACCCGCCAAGGCTGTTATCAAGTTACCCTTGATGATGATGTCGCTTCCCGCGAAGTGCGCCTGGGCTATGCCATTTACCGCGAAGCTGTGCAACAAAGTTCTGCTGGTTCTCTCGTCCAGGCTTTGGGGATGGGGCCTAGCACTTCGTTGCATCCTACTTCTGCACGATTTATGCTCGATGAAGATGCAGTTTTTCTGCTGACATCCGATGGCTTGAGTGATTTCGATCGCGTAGAAGAGTACTGGGAAACAGAAATCTTGCCGATTTTGCTTGGGGAAGCAAACATCGTCAATGTAGCAGATAGATTAGTAGAAATCGCTAACAGCAAAAACGGACACGATAATGTCACCGTCGCTTTAGTACACTATCAAGTCCAATACTGGGAACCAGAAATCACCATCAAAGCTGTTATTCCAGAAAGTTATTCGGCAAAAACCGTCGATTTGGCATCTAGAGGGGCAAATACGCCAGTTTTAAGCAACCCAAACCATAAAACTCAGGTGATTGAGGAAAGTCAGCCTACCAAAACTCGCCAATTGCCCCTACAGTGGATAGTTCCGTTACTATTTGTACTAGCAGCGGGTACTGGCGGATTTATCATTCAACAACTGCGATCGAAATTGAGCCAGCCTCCAGTTGTCTCTAACCCCACACCAACTCCAACTCCCACTGTTACAGCTACAGAACCACCCGGAACCCTCGATCAACTTTCTACTGACTCGGTAATTCTAACCACCAAGGAAATCCCGTTGCCAAACAAGCAATCACTTCCTCCTAAAAGTTTTTTAAAAGTTATCAGCACCGACCCAAATCCCAAACCTCCATCTGGAGATTTTTTAGTTCGGATGCAAGTCGTCTGTACATCAACTCCAGCATCCTCCCAACCATCATCTCCATCAAAACCTGGGTTGAAACCAGGCGAAGAGGTATCGATTCAATTTTCCAAACTGAAGGCTTCTGGAGCGTCTATTTTGGAATCAGGCGCAGCAAATCCATGTAAACCCCCCACTGAATCACCAGTTACTCAACCATCTGATAGTAGTCAAACTTAGTTAAATACTCGATAAACTAGTAAAAACCTGGAATAATAACAGGTAAGAATCAGACTCAAAAACTGATAAGGTAAAAAAGTAAAAATCTTTACCTTTGAGAATTGTTATTTGAAATTATTTGTTTTTAGCTTTTAGTTTTATGAATCCATGCCATCCCTGATTTTGGCGATCGCCCGTCTGTTAAACACTGGCACTGACAATTTCGCCATTTGGGTGGTCAAGGCTCCCTATCCCAGTGGCCATGTTTTACGTGACTGTGTGTGGCCTGTTGAACTCACCCAAGTCTGGCAAGAATGGCGGCAGATGTTTTCTGGCCATAACCATTTAGGTCTTCCCCCAAACTCCACATCTCAAAACAGCAACCTATCACCCACTGATTCAATTTCATTTTCTTCAAATCAGGCTACTGGCCCTTACAGCAGCCGACTGATGCAATATCTGGGAATGCTTTTATGGCGCTGGGTATTCGATGGACAAATTCTCGGTAGTCTAGAACGCAGCCGAGGAATTGCTATGGGTCAGCATACACGTTTGCGCTTTCGACTGGAAATTCGCGACCCCGATCTGATTGCTTTCCCTTGGGAAATTATGCAGCGCGAGCCTGGCCAATCGGCTATGTCCCTTTCCCAAGATTTGCTATTTAGCCGCACTAGCAGTGAAGTTGACCCCTTACCGTATTTGCGAACTGACCAGGCTTTAAATATCCTGTTGGTTTTAGGTCATGATGAGAACCTGCAACTAGAACAAGAAGCGCTGATTTTACAGCAAACTCTGACAGATACCCCAGTCGATACTAATTCCCAAAGATATGCACCCTGCACAGTGAATCAACTCTTACAACCAAGTCCAGAGGAGTTGATTCAAGAATTAGAAACTAAAGCATACAATGTCTTCTTTTATGCTGGACACGGTTTGCCAGATCCAGACGGTGGACTACTGTTTTTGCGACCGGGCATGACCCTCAATGGTATAGAATTAGCCCAAGCATTGACTCGTACAGGTGTGAAATTAGCGGTTTTCAATGCTTGTTGGGGAGCACAACCAGCTGTCAGCAATAATCAAGCGGTACCTGCCAGCAGTTTGGCAGAAGTATTAATTCGGCATGGTGTACCAGCGGTTTTGGGGATGCGCGATGAAATCGCCGACCACGAAAGCCACAGTTTTATTCAAGCCTTTGCTGAAGCTTTGCGATTGTATAAGCCAATTGATGAAGCTGTCAGCCAAGCAAGAAAAGAATTGTTAACACTGTATAGATTCAATCAACCTGCTTGGACTTTGCCCGTTCTCTATCTACATCCAGATTTTAATGGCGAACTGATTAAAAACCTGGATGAAGGAATTACGGAATTACCAGATACAGCTATTCCTGATGTTGGTTCTGGGCTTCCTAGTGCAAGTTTACGATCGCTCTCTTCAAAAGATAAAACCTGGTTATTGCGTTATGGAGTTACTCGCATCGGCCGCACCAAAGATAATGATATTGTCATCCCCGAACCGTCTGTTTCTAAACGTCACGCTGAAATCTTCTGCCGCAATACTTTGACTGATGCTACACTAGTGCGAACTTATTATTTACAAGATTTTTCCACTTACGGGACAACGTGGTTTTTAGGCCCTAATGGCTGGCAACAAATCCTCCGAGAGGAAGTGCCCTTGAAATCTGGTATGCAGTTAAAGTTTGGAAGTGCTAGAGGTGAGACCTGGGAGTTTATTATTGAAGACTCCTAGTACGGCTATTGCAGAATTCAATTTTGGTCTTGAGTATCAATTTTAAAAATCTGTTTTACCAAGAGAAAAAATCAACTTTTTTGCGGAAATCTCTTCTGGGCGATTGTAGCTGTCAATACCACTAAATAATCGTGAGGCAAGAAAATGACTAATAAAATTAATGGTTCAGACACTTTCTATTCTTTGCAGTCTCAAGTAGATTTAGAGTTATTAGAAGCTTTACTAGAACCAGAAGATGCTACCTATCCCTGGAATGTGGCTGACGAAGAATCAGAAGCTTATTTTCAAGAATTAGAACAACAATTCGAGATCCAAGATTTAATCGATGAAGATCTAACAAAGCGATCGCAAGATTTTTATAAGCATTTAGATACGCTTTGGTCTGGTATCTCTTTTAATGAAAGCTATGATGACAATTTCCAACAATCAGTAGTGGTTAATCTCCAAGAAACATTACGCGCTACTTTTTGTACCTGTGTTCCCCAAACATTGCTCAACACCATTGCCACTAAAGCGGCTGAAATATTTGCCCGTCAGCAATTAAGAGGCGAACAACTAGTTGAGTGCGTTCAGGCTGTACTACCAACTTGGGGAGAAGAGGATCTTTTAGTTTTAGCCCGTCCTTTTGCTTATGCCATGCGAAGCAACGAATCACACAACCCAGCATCTACAATGGCTAACCTGAACAATCGGGAATGGACAACTTTATCAGAAATAGAACAAGCAAAGGTTAGTCTGGCCATCGCCTACTACGCTTTAAGTCAACTCAGCAAATACCAGTCCCAACCATAACTCCAGTCTGTTATTTATTTTTTCAATAATTAAATTTTCGAGATAGCTAGCCTTATCTGCGTAATATTGTCTTACTTTGTTATACCAATTCAGAATTCAAAAACTTAGATACAGCAATACTTTCCTGATTGACATTTGTTGGTTTATTTTCGAGAATTGGTATTAATTTTTAAGTAAAGACACCTAAGGTAGATCGATAATAGCCTAATTTAATCATTAGACCATCTATCGCAAGATATATATTTTTACAGCCTTTAGGGATTGGACATTGGGAATTGGGCATTGGTTATTCGCCCTATCTTCCCATCTCCTCACCGCCTCATTCCCCTCATTTATTATCTGGGGCCAAGGAATCGGGTAGCAAAGTTTTGCGATCGCGTCGGTGAAAGCGCCCGTGCCTTGAGAATTGCCGCCATCAAAAAGGCGTAAGATAGCACTCCAACAACTACCAAAAGCAAGGCATTGATCGAGCCAGTGGCATTCCAGAGGGCGTGGAGTGCAGAGGCACTCAGATAACCAATAGAAAGAATTTGCCAACTTCTACTGGGTTTGAGGACAGCCAAACCGATAAAATAGCCCAAGTAGCCACTATAAGCCATGTGTCCAGCCACAGAGCCTAAAATTCGCGGAATTAGCAGTTGTAAACCCGCCAGTTGACCGGCAGCACCGATACCCACCTGTTGCGTGACATTTTGAGTGATATCGGGCACATATTGACCGAGAGTTTCCAACAAAGTGAAGCCCACAGCAGAAGCCGTTCCCAGGAGAATCCCGTCTAGAGGTTCCCAAACACCGATGCGTTCTCGCCAAGGTGAAGACAACATTCTACCGATGGCGAATACTGCGAGTACAGGCACTGCTTTGAGTAATTCCTCCATCAACCCAGCGCCAAAAAACATCCGTACCAGTAACTCTGTGAAGGTGGTAGATTCTTGGGGTGAGGGCAAGTTTCCAGGCAAGATGCCACGAAAAACGAAGATAAATAAATCTAACAGCGGACTGAGCAAAATCAGCGCCGTACCCAATGCTGTAGCCATTAACACCCACCAAGGCTTTTGTTTACCACAAAGTTGGTAAACAAAATAATAGGCGGCGAAGGCAATGTAAGTTGCGACGATTACTTGATTTGCTTGGGGACGACCGACTGTAGCAAACATCAACACTACGAAGATTACAGTCAGTATTCCTGGTACCAGGTAAGCTTTACGAGTTAAATCTTTACCAGTGGAAATAATCGGAAAAAGCTGAGTGAAGCTAACAGAATCGGGCTGCTTTAATTGGGTGTGGTTGTGGTAGTTGGTTGCTGAAGGCAGTGATGCCAGTTGGTTAACTGTTGTTGCCGGGGTTTGCGAGGTCAACTCGTACTCAAAAACGTATTGCGGCCCATCAGAACCTAGAGAAATGCGATCGCCTGGGTGCAATTCTTGACATTCATACAAGCGTTGTCCATTCAAATAAGTGCCATTAGCACTATTCAAATCACAAAGCACCCAGCTAAATTTGCTATCTGGAGATAAAGACAGAGGACGAACCACCGCATGACGACGAGATACCATTCGGTACATCATGGCATCCAAGACAACTTGGCAGCTGGGGTCGCGTCCAATTACTATCTCTTTACTGGGGGAGAGCGAGAAGCGAGATTCCGATCCCGAAGCTGCTCCATTACCAGACACTAGCCGCAGAAATGCATTATGTCTTGCGTTTTTGCCTGTCATTGAGTTAGAGTGAGTGCGTTTCTAAATTAATTCTTAAAATAATTTGGCAGCAGGACTAACCTTAGCCACATCAACAGCAGCATTGCTAAATCCACTATAGCTTCACTTACTGCTAATAAATTTAAATTTCTCGACGCAAAATTTCAATTTTTTTCATTCATCTAATGTTAATAAGTATTTCATCCACTGAAACTTTTGGCTCAACCTGGGTTGTTAGGCAGATAAATTCAGATTCTATGGCCGATCTACATCTTGACATCCTAGCTGCAAATTAAACGCACGGCAATTTATTACTAAATAGTAGTTTTTACTGCATTTAGTTACGTTAAGAAAATGTATAATTTCCACTGGTCTAATGTCAGTTATTTTTGCCACTAATGATTGACTAAGCTGTGGTGGTACAGGGAGTAATCAAAGAAACTCCCACAAAGTATTGAACTATAGCAGCCCTAAATGAGAAAGTGAAATTTTACTCCCCAGACTGTCAACCGCCAACTCAAATAGGATTGCTATATTAAGATTTCTAGTATCTTATCTTTAAACAATTGTAGCGAGTTGGGGGTGTTCAATTTTAGTTCCAAGTACTGTGAGGAATTCTGCCAGCCAACGAGGATGAGCAGGCCAAGCTGGTGCTGTTACCAAATTACCGTCAACTATGGCCTCATCAACAGGGATATCGACATAGATACCTCCAGCACTACTGACCTCTGGGCCACAAGCAGGATAGCCAGTACATCTTTTGCCTTGTAATACATCGGCAGCTGCCAATAACTGCAAGCCGTGGCAAATAGCAGCGATTGGCTTATTTGCTTGGGCAAAATGACGAGTAATTTCTATTACCTGCTGATTCAGGCGGATATATTCTGGTGCCCTTCCTCCCGGAATTACCAAGGCATCGTAGGTTTCGGCTTTTACTTCTGCAAAGGTAGCATTTAAAGTGAAATTGTGACCGGGTTTTTCGCTGTAGGTTTGGTCTCCTTCAAAATCGTGAACTGCTGTTCGCACTTTATCGCCAGCTTTTTTGTTCGGGCAAACTGCATGGACAGTATGTCCTACCATTTGCAGTGCCTGGAAAGGAACCATTACCTCATAGTCTTCTACATAGTCGCCAACCAGCATTAAAAGTTTCTTTGCAGCCATATTTTTGCTACCCTCAGTTATTAATTATTTATTTATCATTGGTCACTTGCAAAGCACAAATGACAATGTTAACGTCTAAATGTCCAATTTAGACAGATATCAGCTAATGCGTTTATACACGAATTTATCGATATATTAGAGCATTAACTTTGGCATAATGCACCTTTTGAAGGCTACGAGTTAACAAAGTTTAACGCATCCTTGTATATTATTTGCAGTTAGGAAAAGGCAACAGAAACCATTGCCTATTGCCCATTACTAGCTATAATTAACAACTGAGGTTTATTAAAGCAAATGAAATTCTGCGATCGCTCTGCTAAAGTTTTTGTTTTCATGTCCTGGGCGGCTCAGTTTAATTAAGGCGAAACGCTGTAATGGTGTTAAAGATGCCCATTTTTGTTGTGTCAGGACTACTCCGATTTCTTGAGCTTTTTCTTGCACAGTGGATGGTATGGTATCATCAAGCCATGCAGGATGCGCTTCTATAGGCAATTTGGCAGCTGCGATGCCCGTGCGCTGTAAAATCAACTGTTCGATATATTCGCGGTAAGACTGAATTTCGGTTTCTGTAGTGCAAGGCAATTCGACTAAAGCTTGACGCTCTGCTGTAGTCATCTGATTCCAATCAGACAATTTTAGCTTAATGCCACAGGTATCTAATTTGCAGCGCACCTGCATGGGAATACAACGCAGCGAATCAACAAAATCCGCTTCAAATTCAAAGAAATCTGCCATAAGAAAGTATTGAAAATTGGTTTATTAAGAATCTTGAGACATCTTGCAGAAGTCGGGGAAAGGGGAAAGGGAAAGGGGGAAAGGTTTGGTATTTTCCCTTTCCCCTTTAACATGAGTCCCTTTTCCCATCTCTTGCAAAAAGCACTTTTGCAAGAGGTCTTTGGTTGAGTAACCTAAAATTTCTGGGTGAGGGTGGTGAGTAGGGAATAAGGATTGTAAAATATAGCACCTTAAAATAAATCAATACACAAGAGCCGCCAGGATGCCGATCCCAGAAGATTTATCATTTTAAGATGTGTACTTAATTTACTTGCAAAGTGCTGTTTTTTAATGCACAACAGGTTGTTACGTCTTTTATTGAACTTTGTTACCTGGAACTACTGAAACGAATTATTAAATAACTAATTGACAAGGCCAGAATAGCAATACCTAGACCTATTATATCAATACCGCCAATTTTTTCTAAGTCAAGAATAATAATTTTTCTGGCAACAGCAATTAAAGAAGTAACAATAACTAACTCCACCTGAAAAACGTGTTTTCGCAAATAAGCTGTGATATTTTCTAATATTTCTAAAGCAATTAAAATATTCAAAAACAACCCAAAAAGTTTATATAATGTTGTGTTAAACTTACCGTAAGGGGCTGTAAATAATTCTTTGAAAATAAATACTCCTAAATCGCCGATCGCCACTAAAATTACAACTACCATTAAAATAGATAAAACCTTAGAAACCAGCACTTCTATATTTTCAATCATGTGCATGAAGTTCTGGTCTTTGGTAATTCCTAAAATTAGCTTTAGTAGCCTTTTCATGTCCTGCACCCAATTCTAAAATCAAATCCCATAGAAAAATCTAGAGGATTAAAAAAGATTACTTATCCATGATTTGGTAAGTCTTTTATTTCTTAGATTAGAATGGGAGTTAGTAAAATTTCTTATTCCTCAAAATTTTTCTTCTTTAGATATAGTAATTGGTAACCGCCAAGAGTTGAGACACAGAAAAAATAATAATAACTATCGACTATTGACTATTGACTAAATTCCCTATTGCTGGTCACCAATTCTTGATGGATTGCACTTAGCAGCTTACCTCTGTGAAGATTGGAGTTGATAATTTTTGACTGTAGCTTCCAGAGAAATTGGTATCAACTGCACCGCACAAGCTTTCAATTCTGGTTGCAGCGAATCTGGGCAAGATTCAGAATGTGTGAGGGCGTTAGCTTCGGCATTATCCGCCCAGAGCGAACCCCAGTGCATGGGGACAAAAACTGTACCAGGTGCGATCGCTTTTGTTACTTTAGCAGGAAATTGAGCTTGACCGCGGCGCGATCGCACTTCTACACACTGATTATCTACAATACCTAAGCGAGCAGCATCACGGGGATGAATTTCGATAAATGGTTCCGGATGCATTTTGCAAATTTTTTCAATTCGCCCGGTGCGCGTCTGGGTGTGCCAATGGCCGTAAACTCGTCCGGTAGTTAACACAAAAGGATAATCAGGGTTTGGTGGCTCTGCCAATCCCTTGGAGTAATAAGCCCCAAATCGAGCGCGTCCGTCAGGGGTGTGGAAGCGGAGATTGGTGTAGAGGCGTTTGGAGTTAGGAGTTGGGAGTGAGGAGTTAGGAGTTGAAGATTCTAATTCATCACTTTTAACTGTTAACTCATAACTTTTTTCTGGGTGAGGCCATTGAGTCGGGCCTTGTGCTTGTAATTGGGCGTGGCTGATACCCGTCATATCGCAGGGGCGATTTTTAGTGAGTTGGGCAAACTCAGCGTAAACTTCAGCGGAGTTAGCAAAGGCAAATTCTTTGGTAAAACCGAGGCGGCGACCAACTTCAGCAAAGATTTCCCAATCTGGTTTCGCTTCTCTTGGCGGTTGGCGGAAGGCTTGACACAAAGTCACCGTTCGTTCCGAGTTGGTCATGACGCCAGTTTTTTCGCCCCACTGGGCTGCTGGTAGGAGAACGTGAGCATAAGCAGAAGTTTCTGTGGGATAATAAGCGTCTTGGTAGATGGTGAAAGGCGATCGCAACAAAGCCTTCTTCGTCTGTTCTAAATCTGGCATACTCACAGCCGGATTAGTAGCAGCAATCCAGAGTAACCCTACAGCATTATTTTCCAGACCAGTAATCATGTCCCAAGCAGTCAAACCGGGATCGGGCGAAATTTTTCCTGGCTGGAGTCCCCAAAACTCCTCAATTTCTGCGCGGTGCTGGGGATTTTTTATTAGCCGATAACCCGGTAATAAATGCGCCAAACCACCAGCTTCCCGTCCTCCCATCGCGTTTGGTTGCCCGGTGAGGGAAAAAGGGCCTGCGCCTGGTTTACCAATTTGTCCAGTCATCAGGTGGAGGTTGATGATGGTTCTCACCTTCGCCGTTCCTTCCGACGATTGGTTTACACCCATCGACCACAAGGACAATACCCGCTTTGATTGACTCCAATATCGAGCTGCTGTTTCTAAATCTTCAATACTGATGCCACATTCACGAGCTACCACTTCTGGCGGGTAGTGGCGAATTACCTCAGCATAAGCAGGAAAATTGCTGGTACAGTCATCCACGAACATGGTATCAACATGGTTCCAGCGCATCAACAAATGAGCGATACCGTTTAACAAGTCGATATCTGTTCCCGGGCGAATCGCTAAATGTAAATCTGCGGCTTCTGCGGTTGGTGTGCGCCGGGGATCGACCACAATCATTTTGACTTTGCGGTTCTTTTTGTGATATTTTGCCAGTCGGTTGAAAGCGATGGGGTGACATTCAGCTGCATTAGTGCCAATTAAAAATGCACAGTCGGTTAACTCCAAGTCTTCGTAACAGCAAGGAGGCCCGTCTGAACCAAAGCTTTGAATGTATCCAGACACAGCGCTAGACATACATAAACGGGAGTTGGCATCAAAATTATTAGTACCCAAACACCCTTTCATGAATTTCTGGGCTATGTAATAATCCTCGGTTTGAAATTGACCAGAACCATACATACATATAGCTTCTGGCCCTTGGGTGAAACGCACAGTTTGAATGCGCTTGACGATGAGATCGAAAGCTTCATCCCAACTAACACGGCGAAACTCTTGGTCTAAAGAGTCTCGCACCATTGGGTAATGTAATCTATTTTTATCTAAAGATTCAGCGATGGTTGCACCTTTAACGCAAACCATACCCTGACTGGATGGATGAGCTTTATCACCCCGCACCCGCCAAATGGGATTTCCTTGGTCATCTCGATTGGTTGCTTTGCCAAGTTCTGCTGGCGGCGAAACTTCTAGCCCGCAACCGACACCGCAGTAAGGACAAAGGGTTTTGGTAAATTCACTCATGGCAATTTTTGAGGGATAAGTTCACGCAGAGGCGCAGAGTCGCAGAGAAGAGATGAAGAGAGGTATTGAGTGTTCGTAGAGAATTAAAAATTGCTCTTTTTAACTCTCTGCGCCTCTGCGACTCTGCGTGATATTTATTCTTCGGTTAACAATATAGTAGGCGACGTTTCTGATCTTTCACTTTCATCAGCAGCAAAGGAATTTTTCGGCTCTTTAAGGAAGAAGGCACACATAAAGGCGCAGATTATTGCAGCTAAACCCATTGTGCTAAATAGTGTAGAAGCGTCAGTTAAGCTAAAAATTGTCAGGTAAACTACGCCGCCAAAATTACCGTAAGCTCCGACGTTGCCGGCAATTTGTCCGGTGGCTTCTTTCTTAATTAAGGGTACGATACCGTAGGTTGCACCGCAGCCGGCTTGGGCAAAGTAAGCGGCAAACATTGTAACTGCGATCGCCAGCGGAATCGGCCAGTTACTATTAATAAAATGCGTCATCAAGTAGCCAACACCAATACCTGCACTGATAATTGTCATCGTCCATTTACGCGAACCTAATTTATCAGAAATTAAGCCACCACTAGGACGAGAAACTAAATTCAGAAACGGATAAGTAGCGGCAATCATCCCGGCGACAACGTGTTCTAAAGCAAAGGTTTTCTCAAAGAATGCCGGCAACATGGAAACGGCAGCAAGTTCTGAACCAAAGTTAGTGACGTAAGTAAATTCGAGTAAAGCTACTTGACCAAATTGAAAACGTTCAGCTGGTGCGTAAGTTTTCTTGCCAATTAAAAGTTCTCGGTTGACTTGCCAAGCTTTATAACTTTGGTAAAGAAATAATCCTGCTAATAATAACCAAGCCAGATACATTTGGCTCAAAGTTAAGAAGTGAATATTCTTTTGTTCCAAGCGCCAAGCTAATAAACCGAGAGCGAAAATCAAACCAAAATTTGAAACAATCATCGCCCAGAAACTTTTAATGCTGGTTACTTCTAAAGCACCATTTTTCTTAGGCTTTTTGTAGGTTTTACCAGTGGGCGTATCTTGGACGCTGTTATAATAAATTACGCCGTAGATAGCTGCTACGATGCCTGTAGAAGCGATCGCAAATCGCCAATTAGAAGCACCACCAGCCAAAAAGCTTGTAGCAACTGCAATTATCGGCAAAGCAAACTCGGCACCAAAAGCCCCAAAATTACCCCAACCGCCATAAATACCTTGAGCAATTCCCATCTCTTTCGCCTGGAACCATTCAGCCACCATCCGAATACCGACGACGAACCCAGAACCAACTATTCCCATCAACAAACGACTGATGACTAATTGATTGAAATCCTGGGCAAATGCTGTCGCCAAACAAGGAACAGCCGCAAATATTAGCAGAATTGAATAGGTAATTCTGGGGCCAAAACGATCTAAAAGCATCCCAATAATTAACCGTGCTGGAATTGTTAAAGCCAGGTTACAGATGCCTAAAGTTTTGATTTGTTCGGGCGCTAAATCTAATTGTTTACCAATGGTTGTAGCGAAGGGAGCAAAGTTAAACCAACAGACAAAAGTGAGAAAAAAAGCAAACCAGGTTTGATGTAAGATGCGATAGCGATCGCTGAATGAAAATAAATTTTTAAGCATTCTAATTCCAGAAGGTGTAGGGACTGGTGAGTGGGGGCAGGGGAAAAGGTTAAAGGTTAAAGGGAAAAGGAATAAATATAATCTTTTCCCTTTCCCCCTTACCCCTTTCCCTTTCCCCATTCCAATGCCCAATTTTTTATTCGTCAGTGTGAGCAAATCGGCGATAGAGGAAGTCTAGGGCGTAGTTACGCAGGTTGTAGTATTCTGGATCTTCCATGATGCGGCGACGGTTGCGGGGACGGGAGAAGGGAATGTCTAGGATTTCGCCGATGTGGGCGGCTGGGCCGTTTGTCATCATCACAACTCTGTCGGCGAGGAAAAGTGCTTCATCAATGTCATGAGTAATCATGAGTACGGTGACTTGATGTTCGCGCCAGATTTGCAAAAGTTCTTCTTGTAATTCTTCTTTGGTAATGGCGTCTAAGGCGCCAAAGGGTTCATCGAGAATCAAAACTTGGGGACGAATGGAAAGGGCGCGGGCAATGGCTACTCGCTGTTTCATCCCACCAGAAATTTGACTGGGTTTTTTGTCGGCTGCTTCTGTCAGTCCTACCATCGCTAAATGTTCTCTGACAATTGCCCGTTTTTCTGCTTGGGTTTTTTTCGGAAACACAGAATCAACAGCGAGGTAAACGTTGTCAAAAACATTTAGCCAAGGTAGCAAACAATAGTTTTGGAATACCATCATCCGGTCGGGGCCTGGTTCGGTGATGGGTTTGTCTTGCAGCAGGACGACGCCATCGGTGGGAGTATTAAACCCAGAAATCATGTTCAGCAATGTTGATTTGCCGCAGCCAGAGTGACCGATTATGCAAACAAATTCGCCCTCACGCACTTTCAAGTCAACTCCATCCAGTACGGTGTAAGGCCCTTCGGGAGTTGGATAAATTTTGCTTACACCTTCAATCACTAAAAAATCTTCCGCTTTTTGCTTTTCTAGTTGATTGAATTGATTAGTTTTGTTTAGTATTTGCATGGTGATTTTAGTTATTTGTTATTTACTCAGCTACTAATGACTAATGACTAAATAAATACTTCTTCAACGCGGATTTGCCGTTTAATTTCCAAACTTTTGAGATACTCTATCGGCTCTGATGGGTTAAAAACTTTACCATCAAATAAATGAATTGGGTCATCTTCTCCGATGTCGAGTAAGCCGAGGTCGCGTGCTGCTGCACCAAATATGTCTGTACGACAAACTCTTTCAACCACCTCTACCCAGTTTTTGGGGAAGGGTGTTAAACCCCAACGTGCCAGCTGAGTTACCATCCACAAAATTTCGGTGCGGTTAGGATAATTAGTTTTATTGACAAAAAACTGGTTATATGCACTAAATTCTTGTGGTTCTGTACCGTCGCCGCGATCGTAGGGATCGACAAAACCAGGACGAACGTATACAGGATCGATGTCAAGGTACTCAGAACGGCAGAGTATTTCTAAAATTTCTTCGCGGTTGCGGAAATCGTCACAGTATTGACAAGCTTCTAATAGTGCTTTAACCAGGGCAAGATAGGTTTCTGGGTACTGCTGCGCCCAATCTTCTCGGACTCCCAAGACTTGTTTCGGTTGTCCTAGCCAAGTTTCTAAAGCTGTGGCGGCAACAAAACCTAAATTTTGATGAACAGCAAGGTAGTTCCAGGGTTCTCCAGCGCAGTATCCGTCAATATTTCCAGCTTTGAGTTGAGAAACCATTTCCATTGGTGCGATCGCTGCTATGCTGACATCGCCATCGGGATCTATTCCACCAGCCGCCAGCCAATAACGCAGCATCAAGTTCACCATTGACGTTGGATGAGCTACACCCAAAGTCAAAATTTGGTCGGGAGCAGCATTAATCGCTGTTTTTAAGTCAGCCAGGTTTCTGACGCCTTGGCTGTACAATCTTTTGCTGAGGGTGATGGCGTTAGCATTGCGAGAGATATTGAGGGCATTGATGACAGGAATTGGTTTTTTCTCGCCAGCGCCCAAAGTCAAGGCTAAGGGCATTCCTGCCAGCATTTGGGCTGCGTCTAATTTACCAGTAGCAACCCCTTGAGCGATTTCTTCCCAACTAGAGGCACGCGTGAGAGTAATATTATCTAAACCGTACTTGGCTAAAAAGCCTTTTTCTTGAGCAACAATTAAAGGTGCAGCATCAGTCAAAGGCATGAAGCCAATTTCCAGATTGACTTTTTCCAGACCGTTGCGGGATATAGCTGCTGGTGCTGGAGTCTGCTGTGCTTTGTGTTTTTTGAGCAGCTTTTGTTGGTTGAGGAAGTAAATCATTTCGTTCCGCAGACTGTAGTAGCTGGGATGTTTGACGACTTCCAAACGCTGACGCGGGCGAGGAATTGGGACTTCGAGAATTTGTCCGATATGCGCTTCTGGCCCATTGGTGAGCATGACAACGCGATCGCTCAACAATAATGCCTCGTCCACATCATGCGTTACCATCACACAAGTAACGTTGTGTTCGTTGCAGATTTTCATCAGTTGCTCTTGCAAACTGCCCCGTGTCAAGGCGTCCAACGCTCCAAATGGTTCGTCTAGCAGTAACAACTTCGGGCGAGTAGCTAGGGCGCGGGCGATGGCAACACGTTGTTTCATGCCCCCAGATAACGCGCTAGGACGTTTATTTGCTGCTAAACGCAGTCCTACCATATCGATATGTTCTTCGATAATGCTGCGGCGATCGCTTTTGGATTTCCCCTTGTACACTTCATCCACAGCTAGGGCGATGTTTTCCCGTACAGTTAACCAAGGCAGCAAAGAATAGTTTTGAAATACAACCATCCGATCTGGACTGGGATCTCTAACTTCTCGCCCTTCCAAAGTCACACCGCCAATACTTGCTCTATCTAAACCTGCAATGATATTAAGCAAAGTAGATTTCCCACAACCAGAATGTCCAATTAGAGAAACAAATTCACCTTGCCGAATTTTTAATTCAATATTTTTGAGAGCAATATATTTGCCCCCGTTCGGAAGTTCAAATACACGGTCAACGTGGTCAACTTCAACAAAAGTAGCCATTTTTTAATTCGTAATTCGTAATTCGTAATTCGTAATTAGGGAAATAACTTGTTTTTTATTTCCCAGTTCCCAGTCGCTATTCCGGTACAACTTTGCTGGCGATAAAGCCAACTAATCTATCTAATAGTAAGCCGACTAAACCAACATAAATTAGTGCCAGGATGATTTCGCTTAAGTTAGTTTCGGTGGTGGTATTGTAAGCATCCCAAATAAAAGAACCAATGCCTACACCGCCAACTAACATTTCTGCTGCAACAATCGCTAACCAAGATAGACCAATACCAATGCGTAAGCCTGTGAAGATATAAGGAACAGTGGCAGGAAATACAACTTTCAAGAAATACTTTAGCCCTTTCAAACGTAAAACTCTAGCTACGTTTACATAGTCTTGAGGAATTTGTTGTACGCCTACAGTTGTATTGATGATAATCGGCCATATAGACGTAATGAAAATTACAAAAATAGCTGAAGGATTGGCTTGTTGAAATGCTGCTAGAGAAATTGGCAACCATGCCAGAGGGGGTACAGTTCTCAATACTTGGAAGATTGGATCTACGGCATTATAAAGTAACTTATTAGCACCGATGAAAATTCCCAATGCAATACCAACAATTGCCGCTAGAGAAAAGCCTAAACCAACTCTTCCCAAACTACTAAGTATCTGCCAGCCCAAACCTTTATCGCTTTCGCCATTATCAAAAAATGGATTAATGATAAAAGGATCCCAAGTTTCTGAAAATGTTTCTATTGGGCCAGGTAATTTAAAATTAGGATTTAAACAAAGTAATTGCCAAATAACTAAAAAAACAGCTAGTGCTACCAGTGGCGGCAGAATTTTTTGTGAAACTAATTTATTTAACTGCTTGCGAGGGTTTTTTCTGAGAGTCCGACTTCCAAGGATAGCTGTCATTTTTCTTATTTCTCCCTTTGCCAAAGAACTAAGCGTAGAATTCAAATTTGTAGCGAACAGTTTAGTTGTGGCTTTGTGATGAGCAATGAGTTCATCACTAATTACGAACTAAACTTTTTTGATTTTCAAATTTTGCAAATATTCTTCTGGTTTTTCGGGGTCGAACTTCACACCATCAAAGAATGTCTCAACTCCACGAGAACTACTCTTAGGAATTTCAGCATCAGCAACACCAATAGCTTTCGCTGCTTTTTTCCACAAGTCTTCTTTATTGACTTGATTGACTATCTCCTGAACTTTGGTATCTTTTGGCAGATAACCCCAGCGAATTTCTTCTGTTAAAAACCAAACATCGTGACTCTTGTAAGGATAGGAAGCGTTATCTTCCCAAAACTTCATACGGTATGGAAAATTTTCTTGAGTACGTCCATCGCCGAAGTCAATATTACCTTTCGCTCTTTCTAAAATATCTGAAGCAGCAACGTTAAAGTATTTTCTATCAGAACAAATTTCACACATCTCCTCTTTATTTTCAGAACGATCGCACCATTGTTGAGCTTCCAAAATTGCCATCAACAAAGCTTGTGCAGCATTAGGATTTTTATCCACCCAATCTTGCCGCATTGCAAAAGCTTTTTCTGGATGATCTTTCCACAATTCGCCTGTAACTAAAGCTGAATAACCTAATTTTTGATTAACTAATTGAGCGTTCCAAGGCTCTCCGACACAAAAAGAATCGATAGTATTAACTTTCATATTCGCCACCATTTGTGGTGGTGGTACTGGTTCCAAAACCACATCTTGGTCTGGATTGATGCCACCAGCTGCTAGCCAATAGCGCATCCACAAATCGTGAGTACCGCCAGGAAATGTTATCCCAAATTTCAATGATTTTTTATTCTCTTTAGCTTGACTAGCAGCTTCTTTCAAGCCTTTACTTTGTAAATTAACATTTAGTTCTTTAAATCTATTCGCTACAGAAATAGCCTGACCATTAGTATTTAATCTTGCCAAAAGATACATTGGCACTTTATCGTTAATGGTCATCAAGTAAGGCATAGGGCTGAGAATATGTGCGCCATCAATACCACCGCCATCTGAGCCAATTTTCAAGTTATCACGGGTGACAGGCCAAGATTTTTGTTTAATAACCTCAACATCAGTCATACCGTATTTAGCAAAGAAACCTTTTTCTTTAGCAATAATTATAGGAGCAGAATCAGTTAAGGCGATGAATCCTAATTTGGCTTTTGTTGTTTCTACCTTCGGCGCATTAGCAACAGTAGAAACGTTAGCGGCTGTAGCAGCAGACGGAGTATCATTACTTGTTGAGCTTGTATTGCTATTAGAAGAACAACCATGAGCCAAAATAGATGCCGCAGCCGCAGTAGTCGTGGTGAAAATAAATTTTCTTCTGGAAAAATTCGTCATTTGTTATTAGTCCTTAGTTATTAGTTATTAGTCATTAGTCATTGATTATCGGGAGTTAGGAGTTAATTTTCACCTCTGCCCCTCAGCTCCCCTGCCCTCGCTCCCCAGTCACTAACTACCAACTACTAAAGCTTCTTGCTTGAGTTTTGCCCCAAAGTTTTTGATGAGTAAATCTTGCAATATTGGCTGTAAATCTTCACAGGGTATGCCTTTGATAATGCAACTTCCCAGATGGGCATCTTTGCCAACTTTGCCACCCATATAAATGTCAACGCCTTCGAGGGTTTTGCCATTTTTGCGGGTTTTAGTTCCCATCAAACCGATGTCTGCAACTTGAGGCTGTCCGCAGGAATTGGGGCAACCAGTCCAGTGAATTCGCACCGGATGGGGGAAGGTTAAATCTTCTTCTAAAGCTTTAATCATTGCCAGGGCGCGGTTTTTGGTTTCGATGAGAGCAAAGTTGCAAAATTGTGCGCCGGTGCAAGATACTAGCGATCGCGTCAATAAACCTGGATTAATCGAAAATCTCTCCAGCAAAGGTTCCGCCAAAAATGTTGCTAATCTCGATTCTGCAACGTTGGGGATCACAATGTTTTGCTCGACTGTTAGCCGAATTTCGCCACTACCGTAAACTTCCGCTAGACGTGCAATCTCAAACATATCATCGGCATACAACCGACCAACAGGAATGTGCAAGCCTACATAATTTAATCCTGGTTGTTTTTGTTTATATACCCCGATGTGGTCGCGTTTTTCCCAGTCGATTTCGTCTTTTGGGGCTGCGGGTAACAATGATTTACCCAAGCGATTTTCTACTTCTAGGCGAAACTTTTCTAAACCCCATTCATCAATTAGCCACATCAGACGGGATTTTTGCCGGTTAGCACGCGGGCCACAATCCCGAAAAACTTCTAAAACAGCTCTACACACTGCTACCACATCTTCTGGAGCCACCCAAGCATTCAGGGGAATCGCCGCCTCACAGCGTTTAGCAGAGAAAAACCCACCTACTAAAACGTTAAATCCGAATACTGGAGACGCACAATTCCCCGTGTCTCCGTGTCCCCACGTCCCTGCTTCCTCTTTAAATGCTGGCACGAATGCCAAATCATTAATCTCCGCGTGAACTGAATTGTCTCTGCCACCAGCGATCGCAATGTTAAACTTCCGTGGTAAATTGCTAAACTCTGGGTTGCCTTCGCCTTTGTTGGTGAGCATATCTTGAATTTGCTGTACTAACTCTCGTGTGTCGTACAACTCATCTGCATCTAACCCCGCCACAGGATCGCCTGTGATATTGCGGATGTTATCCATCCCCGACTGGACGCTGGTTAAACCAACTGCGTGAAATCTATCAAAAATATCTGGTAAATCTCCAATTCTGATGCCGCGCAATTGAATGTTTTGTCTCGTAGTAATGTCAGCGCTACCCTCATCACCGTAACGCTGCACTACTTGGGCTAAAACACGCATCTGAGTGCTGCTGAGAATACCGTTAGGCATCCGCAACCGCATCATAAACTGACCTGGAGTGACTGGGCGAAAAAATACACCCACCCATTTGAGTCGATGATCCCGGTCTGTTTCGTCCATTGCTTCCCAACCCAAGGCGGCAAATTTTTCGATTTCACTCTTAATGGCGAGTCCATCTTTTTCTGCCTTGAATTTCTCGAACTTATTGAGGTTGGCGGTGGTAGTTGCTGTATCTGTCATGAGGCTGACTCTCGTTGCAAGTTACAAATAAACGTCAAAACTTGTGGTTATTACCCGATATCAATCAACTCGTAGTCCCATCAGGTGTTGTATCTACGAGGATTAGAGATGAAAAACTTAGATATGCGATTACGGCTGATTATTTATACTTCCGAAAATTCCAACGTGAAACTTCAAATCCGTGGTTTGTTGAGGAAAATTTGTCGTAATTTACATTTTGGGAATTTGTCAAGGAGTTTTGGCTACTGTTCATGTAACAATTTCGATACTCATAAGTTAATGTCAGATTTCTGTTAAAATCGTATAAATTGTTACGGTTTTTTAGTAAGATTGCAGAAAATGTATGAAACCTATGCATTTTTTACATCAAATTTAGATCTAAGTAGCCCAAAGTGCTTACATCAAAGGTATTTGAGATGACTGAAGGAATTTTCAATTACTATGTAGCAATCCTATTTGACGATCTGTCACAATTCTTGTGAAAGAACTATGAAACGTCGTGATTTTATTAATTGGGTAGGTTTGGGTTTGATAGCGAGTTCTTTACCTGTAGCGATCGCAGCTTGTTCTTCGCAGACAAATTTAGGATTAGAAGACTGGCAAACGGTAGGCCCATCGGCAGAATTAGATAAAACAGGTCAATTGCTGGCGAAAGAGTCACCTGTTGGGCCTGTGTTGATACTCGGCACATCTAAATCTGGAAGTTTGACGGCTGTCAGCCTTACCTGTACTCATGCAGGTTGTACCCTGGGATGGAAAGCTGACACCAAAAAATTCATCTGTCCCTGTCACGGTTCAGAATATGGAATCGACGGTAAAGTACAAAGAGGCCCAGCAAAAGAAGGGCTGAAAACCTTTGCTGCAAAAATTGAGGGTGATTCAGTTGTAGTTAAACCAGGTTAAATAATTGGGGCATGGGGCATTGGTTATTTCTCTGTCATTCCCTGACTCCCTCATCTCCCTTGTCTCCCTCATTTCCCACTCCACACTCCTCACTCCCCACTCACTTTTAGAATCGTGCATAATATCAACCAGCTTTTGATGCAAGTTCAGACAGCATATAAGGCAGCTGATTGGTCATCACTAATTCAATATTTACAACAACTAATTTTAGGGGCAGATTTTAAACATCCAGAGATAGTTAAAAATCGAGAATATCTGCTCTCATTAGCACTTTCAATGTTAGAGATGGGGGATTTTCAGCAACGCTGGGAAATTACCAAGGTATTAACTAACTTGGGAAATATTGCTATCCCACCACTGATTGAAATATTAAAAGATGAAGACGTAGATGAAGAATTACGTTGGTATGCAGCGCGGACTTTAGGCGAATTTCACCACCCAGATGCCATCACAGCTTTAGTAGAATTATTGAAAAATGATGAGGATGAAGAACTCAAAGCGATCGCAGCTACAGCACTAGGAAAAATGGGTACTGTTGCTATTAATTCCCTCACAGAACTTCTAGTAGATGAAGATACACGACTTTTGGCGGTGCGATCGCTTTGTTGTATTCCGCAAACAGAAACCATTGCACCACTGTTGAGTGTAGTCCAAGATCCACAACCCGCAATTCGCACCGCTGCAATTGCAGCCCTGACTAACTTTGATGATGAACGCGTACCACCAGTTTTGTTAAACGCTTTGGATGATGTAGCCGCCACAGTTAGACGTGCAGCAGTGGTTGGTTTAGGGTTTCGCCCCGACTTGTGTCAAGCATTAGATTTAGTAAACAGAGTACAACCCAAGTTGTACGATATTAACCTTGATGTTTGTTGTGCCGCAGTCGTTACTCTTTCTCGCATGGGTAGTGATGACGCTGCCAAATACTTATTTGATTTGCTGATTTCACCCCAGACACCGATAACATTGCAATTAGAAACTATCCGCGCTTTAAGTTGGATGGGAACACCATCAAGTTTGCAATATTTACAAACAGTATTTCACCAAACTACATCAGACGCAGTGTGGCAAGAAGTTGTTACAGTTTTAGGACGAATGCAAAAACCGCAGCTAGTAACACTAGCCACAGAAATTATATTGCAAATATTGCGATCGCAACATCCAGCTACAAAAATTGCCAATATCAAAAGTGCGATCGCTTTATCTTTAGGACAGTTAGGCCAAACCCAGGCAATTGAACCATTAATTTCGCTGCTAGCTGATTCTCATACATCGGTGAGACTACATGCCATTGCTGCACTGAAAAATCTTGATAAACAAGCTGCATATCAAAAATTGCAGCAGTTAGCAAATAACGCTGCACTTACACCAGATTTGCAACAAGGAATCGCGATCGCTCTGGCAGAGTGGTAAATTTTCTGAAAGAGAATGAGGAACCAGGGGAGTGAATACTAACTTTGAGAAAAGTGATATACTCTGCGCGATCAAAAGTAATGAGGAGCAAGAATTATTACTACGTCAGAGCAAAAGACGCAATGCTTTATATTATGCTGCTGGTTTACTAAATTTTACTTACCTATAAATGTAGTTCGTGTAGACGAGCGAACAGGGAATGTGTTTTTCTTAGCAGGTGAGGAGAATATTATTGAGATATATCCCAATGGCAGATGGAGTTACGTGCAATGAGCTAACCTAACTTTCAGGCTATGAGTCAGAAAGAGTTGCAAGCCTATTTCTTAGCTTATCGAGATAATCGAGAAGCCTTTTATGCCTATGTTGATAAGCTACACGCAGAGGCTAACTGGATTGAAATGCCAGCCTTACAATCTCCAGAGGATTTAGAAAATTATCCTGAATTTCTTGAGCGGCTTCGCAAGGATTCGGAGTCATGATGCTCTCTGAGTTATAGCTGATGACTGTTGACGGTTAGCAATCAACAGTAAACTCACATGTCTAGAAGGATTGGGTTTTCCCAACGCCTTTTTATAATGTGATGAATTAAAAATCTTATCTAAAAATTTATATATTTCAGCAGAAAATAGTTAAGTCTTTTTTGGCGATATTTGCCGAAAAAGTCGGTGCAAAGGGGATAATTGACCACAAAGACAGGAAATTCTAATTTAGGCAAATGTAAATTTGATTGAAAGACCTGTAACAAACTCTACTAAACTGTGGGGAAAAATCCATTAACTTAATGAAACCGATAAATGTAATGCAGGCTACATAAAAATGCGCCTAGAGCAGTTGCAAGCCTTTCTAGCGATCGCCCAAACCGGCAGCTTTCAACAAGCAGCGCGAACATGTGGTGTCACGCAATCAACGATTAGCCGCCAAATCCAAGCATTAGAAGCAGATTTGGGGATAGAACTATTTCACAGAACTAGTCATGCCAAGCTAACGCTGGCGGGTGAACGTTTGCTACCTCGTGTCCGCAAAATTTGCCAAGAATGGCAGACTGCTACAGAAGAATTAGCCGATTTAATAGCCGGAAAGCAGCCAGAACTTTGCATTGCCGCGATTCACTCACTCTGCGGTTCTTACTTACCACCAGTGTTACAAAAATTTTGCCATGATTATCCAGATGTGCAATTGCGGGTGACTTCATTGGGAAGCGATCGCGCCCTGAAAGTCCTTAAGGATGGATTGGTAGATTTAGCAATTGTGATGAATAATCGCTTTTTAACTACTGGTAGAGAAATGGTAGTAGAAGTACTTTATGATGAACCTATAGAAGTTTTAACCGCAGCCAATCATCCTCTAGCCCAATATGAATTTATCCCTTGGTCAGAGTTAATTCGTTATCCCCAAGTGGTTTTTAAAGATGGCTATGGGATGCAGCGTTTAGTACAAGATAGATTTGAGCGAATGGAGGCTCCACTACAGGCAGCTTTAGAGGTAAATACCCTAGATGCCTTCCGGGGAGTCGTGCGCCAAGGCGAACTGATAGCTTTACTACCTCAATCAGCATTAGTAGAAGCACGCCAAGACCCTACCCTAGCCATTCGTTCCTTAGCCAGTAATAGTAGTGGTAGTTTACCAGATAATTCTAGTTTGACTCGCCGCGTAGTAATGGTCACAACTGGTGACCGTCTGCAAATTCCCCCCATCAAGCACTTTTGGCAACTTGTACTAGAGAATATCCCATTACAAATTGATCAGCAGCGATCGGCTTCATAATAATTGGGCATTGGGCATTGGGCATTGGGCACTTTACTGAGCGTAGCCGTTGGCGCAGCCTCTCGTAGAGAAGTATGGGGTATTGGTTATTAGTTATTGTTAACTAACAAAGGACTAATGACTAATGACTAATAACTAAGGACTAATGACTAATGACCAACATATTTAGGGAATTCGTGCAGAAAGTAGGCAGCGGTAACCACACAGGGGAAAATTTAACTCGTGCCCAAGCAGCCACCGCTACTAAAATGATGCTGCTGGGTGAAGCTACACCAGCCCAAATTGGAGCGTTTTTGATTGCTCATCGAATCAAGCGTCCTACCGGGGAAGAGTTAGCAGGAATGTTGGATGCTTATGATGAACTCGGCCCAAAACTGCAACCAATCGTCTCTGAGCGGCCAGCGATGGTTTTGGGCATCCCTTACGATGGCAGAACCCGCACTGCACCAATTAGTCCGGTGACAGCTCTACTACTAGCGGCGGCTGGACAACCAGTGGTAATGCACGGTGGCGATCGCCTACCAACTAAGTACGGATTACCTCTGATAGATATTTGGCAGGGTTTAGGAGTCGATTGGACTGCCCGACCTCTAGCGAAAACCCAGGAAGTATTTGCACAAACGGGGATCGGCTTTATTTATCTACCTCAGCATTTTCCCTTAACTAAAAGTATTTGGGAGTACCGCGACCAACTTGGCAAACGTCCGCCCTTGGCAACAATGGAGCTAATTTGGTGTCCTTATGCGGGGGATGCTCATGTAATTGCTGGGTTTGTCCATCCGCCCACTGAAGGGATGTTTCAGATAGCCTTAGGGCTGCGGGGAGTAACAAAATTTACATTTGTGAAGGGATTGGAAGGTAGTTGTGATTTACCACGCGATCGCACTGCAATCATTGGCTTATCTTCATCGGTAGCTTCCCAAGAGATAGAACGATTGCACCTAGTACCCCGCGATTATGGTTTTACTACCAAAAACGTGCCCCTTGGAACTACTGAAGAACTGGTGGCGGATATTCGAGAGGTTTTGGCAGGTAAGCCAGGGGAATTAATGCAAACTGCCTTATGGAATGGCGGATTTTACCTATGGCGGAGTGGTATTTGTCCAAATATACCAGAGGCTTTAGCTAAAGCAGAAGAATTATTCACCAATGGTGTGGTAGCAGCTAAACTCCAAGAACTACAAGCCTTGCGGTAAATTCAGTGTCAGCTGCGGCCATAGCTTTTAGGGTGTGAGCGACTTCTCCAAAATCGATTTTTGTTGCAACCAATCTTGACCGACTTGAATACTGATATCCGAGCCAAGGTTGCCAGTACTTTCCACACGCACTTCTCCAAATCCCAAAGTGTTGCGAATTGATTCGGCACTGTCACCATCTCCTTGTTGGGCAACGATGTGAGTTACCTCTAGAGGTTCACCCCATGCCTTAGCTATAAATATGTTGCGATAACCAGATTTTTCCAAGGCTGTGATTAATGGTTGGAGATTAGAGCGATCGCCACCTGTACTATCTTGAATTGCTACACGTAAAGAACGTGGGTCAGTCGTCTGCTGTTCTTCTTCAGATTCCAGTCCAAAGTGCTGAGTCATGAGTTTAGCAATGCCATTTTTGCTCGGTAACCAATAGCTAGCCTCAAACTCATTCTTCTCGCTAAATCGACCTGGCAGCATTAGCATTTGCATGTTGGAGCGATTTGTCCGCACTCCAAAACCTAATAGCGCTACTAACTCCTCAACCGTCAAGTTAGTGTCAATGTGTTCTTTAACGACATCAAGAACTTTAGGCAATTGGGCTACAGTAGCGGGGTTGAGAGTCTGATCCATCAAAGCACGCATAACCATTTGTTGCCGCTGAATCCGACCAATATCTCCGAGTTCATCATGGCGAAAACGTAACAATTGTAGTACCTGATCGCCATTGAGATGCTGCTTACCGGCTTTCAAATTGATGTACAAGTGCTGAGAATCATCTTGATATTTCATATCTTTGGGGACGTAGACTGTCACGCCACCTAAAGCATCAATCAGCTTGCCAACTCCCAAAACGTTAATTCTCACATAGCGATCTATTCCTACGCCACCCAAGAGATTGCTGACGGTTTTAGCAGTCAAGGCTGGGCCGCCGTCAACATTGGCAGAATTAATTTTTTTAACTCCATAACCCTCTACTTCCGTGCGGGTATCTCTGGGAATGGAGAGCATAACTATTTTTTTTGTCTCTGGATCGAATTTGACCAAGAGCATCACATCGGAAAGACCATCAAAGGAGTTGACTTGCGGCAGATATTTAAGATTTTTAGTTTCGTCAGGAGGGTTTTGGATATCTGGCGGTAGTACACTCATGCCCATAACTAAAAGATTAACCGGGCGAGTTAATTCTGAAAATCGCAGCACACCTCCAGAGATGCGATCGCTATCAAACACCGCTTCATCCTTTGGGCTTAGCTGGGCTTGCTGCAAAGGTGTACTAGTCAAAGACACCGCCAACAATGCCCCCGCTGTTGCCGACACCATTGCAATCCCACTCATACCCACCCAAAACCAGACCCAACGTCCGGATTTGGAGCTGTGGGAAATTTTTTTAATGGATTTTGAGGCTTTTCCCGATTGGTTTTCTTCTGCCGAACTTCTTTGAATGGTCACAGACTTCCTCACACTTACTCACTAATCAAATTCGGTAAATTTGCAGACTAAAAATATGCATACAAATCAACCCATAATACCTAACTCTTAATTATTAGTGCTAACTTTTTTAATGTAGTGTCAACCACAACACTTATAGCAGGATTTTTCCTTCTTTTGGGTAAATCTAGAGATGTTTTACTGAAGTATGGCAATAATAAACTGGATTTGACTAGATAGTATGAAGAAATCAATTGTAATTTTTTCTAATGTCAGTAAAAATACTGTTAATTTTCATCCGAAAAAATTAAGATAAGTACTTTCCAACCACCCGTTCCGCTAAAGTAGTAAACCCTGGTAAACGCCCCGATTTGCCCTGTACTACACGGAAAATCAACCAAACACTCACTAAAAAATAACCTGATGTGAGAAAGCTATTGAGGATAAATAAACGTATTGTAAAAAAATCGGAAGTTGCTGCTCCGGTAGCCAATAATGAATATCCCAACAGCCAAGTAAGTGCCAAAGTAATAGACAGACGACTAATAGCGAGTTGTTCCCGACTACCGTGGCGGCGATAGAGAGTCCACAGAGATGGGAAAAAACCGATAATCGGAATTAAATATAAAAGTAGCTGTGTTTTGGGGATTGGGGATTGGGCATTGGGGATTGGGCATTGGGCATCGGGCATTGGGCAAGCCGGATGTGGGGGAGGTGTGGGAGGGGGGGGAAGAAATCTTTCCCCCTTCTCTCCCCACACTCCCCACACTTCCCCATCTGTGTTTGTCTCCTCATCTCCCCCAGTCCCCATTCCCCACTCCTCAGTCTCTTTTTGTTGATAATTTTCCATTGGGCTTAGTCTAACTCCTAAACTAGAAGGATGAATAAGACTCGTATAGTTAGAGATAATAGACTGTAAAGAAAGATTTAATCTTGTTCTATTCCGCAATCAGCTGAAAATGCAGACACGTAAGCTACTCGACTGGTGGCAGACATTTACACCAATAGCGCGAATCACGGCGATCGCGTTATTCGTTCCGCTGCTAGTTCTCAATGGTTGGGCAATTTCGGTATTTTTTAATTATTTCCATTCTCTCATAGTCATTTTAGTCGGAGCCTCGGTACTAGCATTTCTGCTCAACTACCCCGTAAGCTGGATGGAGCATCATGGTGCCAGGCGAGAGCAAGTTGCTATTCTTGTATTTCTCCTGGCTTTATCAATTTTATTGGCCTTGGGTGTGACGCTTTTTCCTCTAGCCCTCACCCAAGCTCAGCAACTAGTGGCTCGCTTGCCGGAGTTAATGGACTCTGGACGCTCTCAGCTAATGATTCTTAACGAAAAAGCTGAGACTTTCGGCTTACCCATCAACCTCGATGCTTTGGTAGTGCAAATTAACGATCGCGTCAAAGGACAACTACAAGCGATCGCTGGACAAGTTTTAAATCTGGCTGTAGTCACATTCACCAGTCTGCTAGATTTTCTCTTGACGATGGTTTTGACTTTCTATCTTTTACAGCATGGAGGCGAACTTTGGCAAAGTCTAGTGGAATGGCTACCTGCTAGATTTCGAGATCCGTTTTCCAAAACCGTGCGCTTGAGCTTCCAAAATTTCTTCATCACCCAGCTAATTTTATCTACCTGTATGGCTTCAGCCCTGATTCCAAGTTTTTTGTGGCTGAAAGTCCCATTTGGGCTGCTGTTTGGCCTAACTATTGGCATCATGGCTCTCGTGCCATTTGGTGGTTCTGTGGGCATCGCTCTAACTACACTATTGGTAGCGCTGCAAGATTTTTCAATGGGTGTGAAAGTTTTGATAGCAGCGGTGATAGTACAACAAATTCTGGAAAATTTAATTGCTCCCCGAATTTTAGGTAGCTTTACTGGTTTAAACCCAGTTTGGATTTTAATTTCAGTTTTAACAGGAGCAAGAATTGGCGGACTTTTAGGTGTAATTGTCGCAGTACCCACAGCTGTTGTAATCAAGACTATTTTAAATGCAGTGCGTATTGGAGGGTTCAGTAGTGAAATTGAGGAAGGCACTACAGGAGAAATAACTGCGTCGGTTGCACCAAACGAACCCCCAGAAGCTGATGCCAAAAAGACTCTCAGCATTTCGGAAGCGACATTACCCTAGTAAGAGGACAAGGGGACAAGGGGACAAGAGGACAAGGGGATAAGGGGACATTTTCACTGTGGTTCAACAATTGAACCCATAAACAAAACGCTTCCCGTTTGATTATCCCTAATAGCACAAAAGAAGGGGCGATCGACAATCATGCGGAATGGTTCTGGCTCTTGTCTTAAAGAGGTTGCTACTATTCCTACAGAAGTAGCCGCAGCTGCTTCTGCGCCTTCTTCATTCACTTCCAAAAAAGTTTTATGCTTAACTTGGCTAATGGCAAAATTCTTACCCATGCCGGAAAAATTAGCTTTGTTACTGAAAGCCTCTTCCATACCCAAAGCTTTCAAAGTATTATTAAGGGTAACATCGTATTCGGTTTTGAAGCGGGGTAAACGAATAAACCCTTTTTGTTTGTTAAACTGAGTCATCCATTTTTCCCAGTTCTCAACATTCAAGTTTTGAGAGAAGGCTTTGAGGTTAGAGTTTTGTTTGGGTAAGAAGATATAAAAACTAAGTTTACCATCTTTGCCGTAGGGTAAACTCACTGCCTGAAATTGTTCGTTTTCATAATACCTGTAATCACCTTCTTGTGACATCATGGGGTGTGGTTTTTGTCTGCCAGATGTGATGTAAAACGGTTGTTCATCTGTTTGATTTTTATCAAATTCGTTAGTCCAATTACCTTTAAAATATATGGCATTAATCAAAAACAACACTTGATCGGGTTCGATTTTTTGGACTATTTTATCGATTTTGCCAGCAGTATTAACTTTTACCCAATCGTTTATTGTACTGGTGGCTGTAGGATCTTGAAAGTTTAAATTGCTGACCTTGGCTTGATAAAAATCCTCTGTTCTTTGGAGAAAGTCTGGCTGAAATTTTACCTCTTGATTTGCCCAAAGGGAGTTAGCAATTTTAAGTTGCACTTTCGCATCTGGATTCTCTAAAAGCTGTTTTAATACTGTTGCGTATGCAGAGTTAATTTCTGACAGATTCATTCCCTGTAATTCTAGGGTTTTTGCCATTGCTTTTTGAGTCGAACCGCTAGCGCCATTGTATGTCATTGCTAGGGCGATCGCTATACTCGAAGGTGAGATAAAAACATTTTTTTCTCCACCATCGCTTTTGTTAACTTCGGAAAAAAGCTTGAAGCCAAACTTATTATTAGATTGAACAATTTTAGTATCAGTTTTGACTGTTTTTTTTTCCAACGGAGTTTCTGGCTGGGGTAAACTAGATTGAGCAAGGGCACTTTTATTACTATCGACCTGAGAACACCCTAATACACTGAAGAGAACAACACTTGCAGCAGCCAAAACATAACGTCTGCCAAGACTAACCCCGTAACGTCTTTGCAGAAAATTTTCTTTCACACCAGTAAATTTTTGCCGATTCATTCTGCTACCTCACTTGCCAAAGATTGTTAATCTGTGTCTCAGGGTTGACACAAAACCGTGTCAATGATTAACTATTGCACTTGCTGTAATAGAAGAATGGCACTGTTACAGTTTTTGTAACAGCAAACAATTAGGCTCAGAGGAATTAAACACAAGTTTTAGGGTTGGGAATTCCCCATTGCTGCTTGAGGCGTTTGTGCAAAGGAGTTATCAAAAATTTCGATTTTTATAAAATTGCCGAGTTATCTATAAACGTATTGTAGACTACGCAATTATAAAATAAGTAGGGTTTGCAGAATTATTTACACAAAGGCAATAGACAATAGACCTCTTGCAAAAGTGCTTTTTGCAAGAGATGGGAAAAGGGACTCATGTTAAAGGGGAAAGGGAAAATACCAAACCTTTCCCCTTTTCCCGACTTATGCAAGAAGTCTAATAGCTTTTGATTATTCCCTATTGCCTAAATGTGATGTCTAGTTGTGGGTTGCTACTTCAATTAATGGGCACACTCCACCAAGCTAAAGCATAAGGTTGAGTTGCTTCATTTAATTTTTGACGAAACTGGATGCGGATTTTGTAATTTCCAGTAGCAGCAACGGGGCAAAAAATATGTTCTACACTATCGATTTGACTGATTGAAGAACAAACAACACCGCCATCTTTTTGGGCATCAGCTTTTACTAGGTAGAGGTCGAGGTTATTCAAGCCGCGATCGCGAAAATTTTCACCCACATCATACTGTTGATTCTTATTGCGATCGTTGAGTTCTACTAATCGATCCCAACTCAGAGTAATCGCTACAAAACTACCCTGTTTTAAGGGTTTAGCTAAGGGATAATCAACAGAACTGCCAACATCGATTGTGCGATAATCCCAACCAATAGAGGACACCACAGCTGATGGCTGCCATTGACCAGCGTTAAATTGCTGATAAGCGCGAAAAACATTCAAATGACCTGCTCCCATTTGGGCATCCAAAGGAATTTTTGGATCTTTGTAAGCATCAGAAGTCAGCCAATCTTGATTTTGTTTATCAATTAATGTCCGAGTCATTCCCAAACGCAAACCATCGCCGCCATCTTGGATTTTGTCTGCTGAATTAAGCAATACAGCTTTCATTACTTGATGACGCCGAGAATCTGTACTCCAATGAGGTTGTTTTGTTCGCAACTGTCGATCGCCAAGTTCCTGCAATAAAGCAACACTAGCAGTAACTTGAGGTGCTGCAAAACTTGTCCCCGTAACCTTGTTCAATTTGCCATCTGGATTAAGTAAACTAATGTTATTACCAGGAGCAACTAAACTGATAGCGCGACGCCCACCGATATTAAACTCCTTGCCAGCTAGCCGCCCAGTTGCTCCTTGATTTACACCAGCCAGATTAGCAACATCTACTTTATTAAAAACTCCCCCCCTGCGGGATGAAAAAGCGACGTTCATTCCGTTAAAATTATCTGTAGGAATGGGAATACCCCCTTTTCCCTGGTTGCCAGCGATCGCATACAAAACATCATGAACGCGACTAGACCAGTCAACACATAAAGTTAACAAAGCATTGCCGTCTAAAGTCGCCTGCGGTCGAGGATCGCGGCTCAGAGGTTCGCCAAAACTAAAGTTAATCGCACGGACATCGCCACTATTTTGCAGCGCTACATGCTGTGCTGATAAGCACTCTTCTGGCTGACCCATATTTTTAGTTGAACCAACAGCAGACGAGTAAAGTCGCGCTCCCGGAGCAACTCCTGGTATGCCTTTGTCTCGACTCACCATCACACCAGCAACATTGTAAGCATGGGGGTCAACACCGCTATTAGACTTAGCTGGCCCATTACGTAAGAACACCGCAGCTAAAGATATGGCATGGTTTTTAGACACCGCCTTATCCCAGCCAAACATTCCCGGCCGGCCGATTTCTACTTGACCAATAGCAATCTTGCGACCGATTAAATTATAAGGAGTTTGGTGTAGTTTGAGAGCGTCAATGCCGTTAGTTCCCAAGGGAGACTCTAAAACTGAAGCAATTACCGGCGCACTCAGACACGAAGCACTCAATCCCCAAATTATCCAGGTTAGTTTTTTAGTCATTAGTCATTAGTTATTAGTCATTAATCATTGGGCATTGGGCATGAGGAAAGGGAAAGGGGTAAGGGGAAAAGGGGAAAGATTAAATTTATTCCTTTTCCCTTTAACCTTTAACCTTTTCCCCTGCCCCCAGTCCCCAGTCCCCAGTCCCCAGTCCCCAATCTCCATTCCCCATCTCCCCAAAAAACCTGGGATCGAAGTTATAATATCCGGCTCAATATTTTGTTACAATAATTACAGACGAGGACGCTTAAAAACCCACTAGCCATGACCCAAAACCCATCTCAAAAGCCCATTGTAATTGCTCCATCTATCTTATCAGCCGATTTTAGTCGTTTGGGTGACGAAGTTCGCGCCGTAGACGAGGCTGGAGCGGACTGGATTCATGTTGATGTAATGGACGGTCGTTTTGTACCTAATATTACGATAGGCCCTCTGGTTGTGGAGGCGATTCGTCCAGTTACAACCAAGCCACTGGATGTCCACTTGATGATTGTGGAGCCAGAAAAGTATGTAGAAGGATTTGCTAAGGCGGGTGCTGATATTATTTCTGTACATGCAGAACATAATGCTTCCCCACATTTGCACCGCACTTTAGGACAAATTAAAGAGCTTGGTAAGAAAGCTGGAGTTGTACTCAATCCTGGCACTCCTTTGGAGTTAATTGAATACGTTCTGGATCTATGCGATTTAGTATTGATTATGAGCGTGAATCCTGGCTTTGGCGGTCAAAGCTTTATCCCCGGTGTGTTACCTAAAATCCGCAAGCTGCGCCAATTGTGTGAGGAACGCGGCCTTGACCCCTGGATCGAAGTGGATGGGGGTCTGAAGGCAAATAATACCTGGCAAGTTTTGGAAGCGGGAGCCAATGCGATCGTTGCTGGTTCGGCTGTATTTAACACTAATGATTATGCACAGGCTATTACAGCAATTCGCAACAGCAAGCGTCCTACTCCAGAATTAGCCAAAGTTTAATTCATTTTTGCATTGACTATACTTTACAAAAGGTAGGTTGGGCAGATTAATTGCCCAACCTATTTTTATTGGAAATAAAAAACTGGAAGCTATTCAAATTTTGAACTTCCAGCCATTGAAATATAAATTGAAAGTTTATAAAACCATAGATAATCCAGGTTGGGAGGACTAGGATTACAATAGTCAAAAGAGAAGCGTGTGAGCCACTAGTTCTACCAGCCAAGACAACAATCTAACCGTAACTATTTCTATTTCCGTTCTTGGCGTTGATGCTAAGCGTTTGCTTTATTAACTAAAGCAACACCAACCACAAGATAGAAAACTTTATCAGCATAACTACCACCGTCTGCAGCTCGGTGAAAGCTTTATAAAATTTGGTTTGGGGGAAGCCACCTCTCCAAATTCTCTTTGCTCGGACTTTCTCGGAAAAAGAACCACCAGTAGCAACGGTTGGTTCATTGGTCTTGGTGTAAGAATTATCTAATACATGAAATGCTGACTATTTCTATAATCAGTTTGATTTATTTCATGTTAAGAACTAATGATTGATTTTATGTTTTAAATTAACTTGCTTGCCAGTCACCTCTATTTTGATTGAAGTTATTATTTTTAGTTTACCAATGTCGTCAGTATAAATTTGCCATTTTGGCAGATTTATACTAATCTGTTTTGATTTTTCAATTTATTTACGCAGGTAGGGGATGGGAGTACGAATCCGATTAACCTTTCGTGTAGAGTTAAGTAATCAGATTTTTAGAGTTGAAGACGAGTTTTTCAGACAATCAAATAGGAGTCCTATATGAAAAATCTGCCACCCATTAAAAAATGGCATGGCAGTACCTGAGAGACTTAATCAACTCTCAAGCAAAATCTATTGATGCAAAATATTTTTAATTCAATCTCAAGTATCTCAAATAAATGTTTTGAGTACTTCCAATTTTATTGTTGATTGGACTGATTGATATTCTTTAATTTATTGTGCAAGCCTGCGATCTAAACTACTACCACGGATTTCTGTTTTTTGCTTGCCCACTACTTCAAGATAAGGTATGTCTTTAATTTTAGTTAAGCAACTTGATGATACATTGCTATCAGATCTGGAATCCTTGGGCTGTTTGAGCAGTTTTATGTTTTCGTTTTGCTGTTGGTTTACTCTACTAGCTTGAGAGTTTTCTTTCAACAATCGATTATAAGTACGATATGGAATGTAATGAAGAGGATTATAACCAGCAAATCGCAGCATTAAAACACACGCCCAGGAATACTTTCCAGCCAAAATTGCTTCAACTACTTTATCAAATTGTTGAGCCTTCATTGTCTTGTCTAAGTTACTACTAATACTAGCAATGTCTTGATTCATAGTCTTTAGTTCTCTTGGGTAAAGTAAACTAGTTTGGTTTCTGCAATTTTTGGTGTTTCAATTAAGGCTTACAAACTAGACTAGCCTTTTTGCAGCTGTTTAATCGCTTGGGAGAAGTAATCCATAAAGGGGGATGTTGGATGTTTATAGAGAATAAGTATCCATCAACAGACGCGTAGATAAATTTCCCAAATTATCACTGGCGATCGCTGCTTTTAAGTCTGGGTGTAGCTATTGGTAGATGTAGGTTTGTCTTCTTTAACTTTCTCAACCCTTAATTCAATCGATTTTTTTGGTTTAATCTTGTATAAATTACTACTAACAAAATCAAATCATTTCCGGGAAATTTCTAAACTTTTTTAAGACTACTACAAAAAATTATTTACCCTTGGGCGTTTAAAACGCCATTTGTATTTATACTATTTTTTGCGGTTAATGTCACCTGCTATATTAGCAGATTTATAAGTTAAATTTACTGAGCAATTTTCAATATTTATTTATGTATTGTGCAACTTTTACTTTTGTCATATTTGCTAATTAATGAGGGGTAAGACCCCTCAGACAATATGAATTTTAACCTATTATTATTGTCTAGTAGCTAGATGATAATACCATTAACTCTCATCTTAAACAACATCATATTCAAGGAGTATGTATAGCACTATCAATAAAATTAGTGCAGGTTTATTAAAGATATTATTTATATTATTTCAGGTAGGCAAATAGTAATATTCTTGCCTAAATTGTTTGCTATAAAAGGATCTAGTGAAATAAAAAATTATATAGTAAGCAGCTTAGAATTATTTATAAACACTAAATCTAGTTATCTTTAAAATTAACTTCTTAGTGCATATATTATGTGAATAAAATTGATTTTATTTTAAATAAATTACGATTGGTAGTATAATTTTTATACTTAATATACAAAACATATTTATTAAAAAATAAGTTTTTATAGTTTCCTCGAAGAATTATATTTTTTTTAATAAAAATTACCTAAAAGTTTTTATTTAAAAAAGTATGTATTTATTATAAAATTTAAGCTATTTGAATAAATAATAATAGTAATTTACTTCTAGTAGTGAAAAGGGCAAAGTGAAAACTACTAAGTAGTATAAATTGCTTGCAAACATCTTGTGTAAATTTGTTAGCCTACGCAATTTTTCTCCTTGCCAGACAAAAAAATAGATCGGAAATTTCTTGCCAATAAGCGATTTACAGGTTATGATATGAGTCCTGCTAATTAATACTTGCCTAAACTACTAGCACCTCATATCCCAAAGTTTGGGCAAATTCTCCTAAAACCGAGAGAAAACCCCTGTGGGGTCTATGCGCTCAAAGTTACGCAAAGTCTAGATGTCTTAGCGTTTATGTTTGTAATATTGTCAGCTTTTTTCGTAAAACAGGCTCGACAATATTAGCAATATTTATCGCTAAATCTAGTAGTATTTGCATTTTCTGAAACGTAGTCTTGAATTTTCACTCCTTTAACTCTTACCATTACTGAAATTTTCCTTCTCTTCCGGAAACACTCGGAAAATAAAATCACAAATGTACACTCTGACTTTTTACGTCATTTGGAAAAACTAGGGAGTGGGTAGAGGCGCGATTAAGCGTTGTCTGTACGGAGTGGGGAAAATGAGGAGAATGAAGAAGTGGGGAACCTTTCACTACAGGATATTATTGGCGAATCATGCGTCACACCCTACACTCACCCTTTTTCGCTATCCAACAAATGTAGAGACGTTGCATTGCAACGTCTCTACTGCATCCTACAAAGTAAGGGGAGAGTACATTTGCGAAGTCAATTAATTAGTAAATAAATTCCCCAGATTGCCATTGGGCGCAGGTAAGTGCAGGCGCGAAAAGTGCCAGTTGCGGTGATGGCTTCAGGCGTGCGAAATTGTAGTCCATTATCGTAAATTTGCTGCACTACAGCTTGGGTCAACTTAAATGCTTCATCTTTCATTCCCATCTGCACAAGAAAAGCGGCCAAGCCAAAGTTTATTCCTGTCCAGACTTCCAAAGGATGAGTAGCTTTGGGGTTTTCTGGCGAACCATCAGGACGAACACCGTTAGCAGCACCAAATTTTCCATCACAGAATTTCAAAAAGCAGGCATCATAAACAGTTCTCAACGCACAGAGGGCACGATCGCTCGGTACAATATCTGGTAGTCCTAGCAATCGGGCGTAGAACTGTCCGCACAATTGATCTGCCATCACCACATCAGAACCGCTTTCACTATCGAGTCGATAATACTGTCCATTCCAAAGCTTTTCTTGGTAGATTGGGCGCGATTGTTCTAACCAAGCTTCATAGGTGGATTTTTGAAATTCTAAGTCGTTGCGATCGCCAAGGTTGTGATTTAATAAAACTTGGCTAATGGCGATCGCAGCTTCTAGCGCCGCTAACCACAACCCACCACAATAGGCGCTAACACCCTGCAACCGCCAGTCATCAAATGTTTGGTCAGGCGCACCAGAATTTTCAGGAATACCATCGCCATCTAAGTCAAAAGTTTTCAGGTAGTCGAGAGTTTTTACCACTGCATCCCAACACTCTGCCAAGAATTCCACATCTTCACCACCCGTGAGCAGAAAATCTCGGTATACTTGCAATACAAAGTCACTACCTAAATCTTTCCATAAATTGCAGTCTTGATAACTGGTGTAATTAGTTTTTTCCCAAACGTGTTCGTTAGGTGCGCCTAAATCGTGGGGTGTTGCACCAATGGCTTTACGAACTGCAAGGGGGCTTTCTGCCTTGATTGTCATGTAATAGCCAATGATTCGGGGAGTGTCATCACCTTGGGGAATTGCCCGTGCAAATGCCCGTATCACTGATTTTTCCAATTCTGGAAACAGCATCAACAGGGCAAAAGAACCATACAACCGCACATCTAGACTTTCATACCAGCGATAATCTAGGCACTCCAGCACCGCAAACTGACCGATGGGGTCAAGTTTTGATGCTGCACTCCAGAGAGTACCGCCACAGGTGAGGTCGTAAAGCTCATTAAATAAAGCCATTTTGAACCAAGAAGGCAAATCTTTTCGGTCGAGAATGGGTTGTTGCCAACTTTGAATTTGCGATCGCCAGGTTTGGTATTCTTGTAAAGCGGTAGATGCGATCGTCCAAGCATGGCTACCATCTTTACCAAAAAAGTCTGTGTATCTGCGATAGTAGTTGATTCCGGCGGCAAATTCTGTAATCGGTAAATCCCAAGCTAGGACAAAAGGGATTTCCAGAGTTTCGCCTGGTTGGAGAGTAAAACGAATTGCGATCGCAGCTGCTAGTTGTGTGTTTTCTGCTACTGGAGTTGTGTCTTGATAATTAGGTAAAGAACCATCTTCAGCAAAGGTTTGCCACACATCTTCACCCGTACCGGTGGAATTCCAGCGCGTGTGATAAAATACTTCCACTCCTGGATGTTTCAAAGTTGCAATACACCAGGTTCCATCCCCTTCTTCCAATGGTTTGTCGCTATTAACCCGACCTAAAAGACAACCAAAGTATTCTGGATTTTCTACAATCTGATTATAATTTCCTTGACTTTCACCCCAGCGTGGTTGGTATTCATAAACTGGGCTACCATCATCCCGCACCTGCACTTTAGGAGATTTGAGGGCATTAGTAAACCAACCCACCATATTTTCCCAGGTAAACATGATGCCCAGAGTAATAGGTGCATTTGTGGGGTTGTGAGCATTCCAATGGAACACCGCCACAGGGTAGCTAGTTTCTTGATAATTGCCTGCCCATACAGGGGAAAATTGCTCGCAAGTCAACTGTGTTTGAAAAACGTTTTCATACACAAACCAGCTACGGGGATACAGGGCATGATATTCGCCAGTTTGCTGTTGATTGATGGAGTTAAGTTCTCCACTGCTTCCTTGCTCCTCTGCTTTTCTGCTACCTGGATACCACTGCCACGCTTTGAGGCTACCATCCTCAGGTGCTTGGGTGGACAAAGCATAAGCTTGGGTAGATGTAGCATTGGACTCAAATACACTAAATTGACAGGCGGGCGCGTTTTTGAAGAGATGCTCGCCGCCATCAATGTGCCATAGATTAAAGTCTCCCCGTGAAGAACGACCGATGCAACCTGCACCAAAGCCACCTAATGGCGCACCATGCCAAGGGCCATCATCAAGATTACTTGCGTAACGGACAGTATAAGGTTTATCCCAGCCTAAACCGATGGGACGATTCCAAGTGCAAGAGGGAATTTTCGGGGAGTATTGATTTGTCATCGCCTGATGTCACTGCGTGGAGTTACGTCCATGAAGACTAGCGCGATGTACGGTTTTTATCAAGTAGCAAAGTAGTGGGTATGGGATATGGGGCATGGGGCATTGGGCATTGGGAGTAAGGAGTGAGGAGTTAAGAATATTCTCTTGTCTCCGTGTCTCAGTGTCTCCGTGTCCCCGTGTCCCCTAGTCCCCAGTCCCTTTATACGTCTATCAGTGCATTTCGTCGTATTCTGGGGCTTCAACTCGTCTTGCATCTACACGGGAAGCAGGCAGAAACTCAGCGCGACGTACCGGAACCAAGGGTGGTGTAGGCCCTTGATAAGGGTGAATCACTTGTACGGTGCGGGTTGGACGCTGCCGTGGTGAGAATAAAGCCAACACCCCAGCGACAACAACACCACCACCAATGGTAAGAGCTGCGCCTCCCACTGCCCACAGCATAGGTGAAGACCACCAGGAACTTTGCGGCTGGAATGCTGCTACTTTTTGTTGGTTATTCTGCTGAGCTAATTGCCACTGCTGCTGAGTATTGAAATTTTGGACTTGACCTTGGAGTTGTTGGTTAACCAACTTCAGCTGTTCATTGTCCTTTTTCAAACTCTCCATCTGCATGTTCAGCTTTTCCATTTCTAGGCGCTGATCGGAATTGGGAGCAATTGGTGGCTGATTGGGATAAATTGGTTGTGGTTGCCCGTAATACCCTCCTGGGTATTGTACTTGTGGCGGCATAACTTGGGGCGCTACCACAGTATTCGGCATTTGCGGAGCAACAGCGAAGTTAGGTTGTACATTTGTTCCTTTGAGCAATACCAGAGCCGCCAGCCCAGCCACAGCAACCCCACCGATAAATGCCATACTCTCACTCATCGCCTTTGCCCCCCAACTGCAATTTAAATATAACCATCTGTGAATGACTCACTCTCACACTCATAAATTTTGACCACTTCACATAATACTCAGACTATAAGCGACTGTATCAGCTAGTTTTTTTACATCTTGATATCTGATGTTAATATTCAAGACCAGAACAGTCAAATTGTCTACTAAACTTAGGATAAAAAAACTACGCTGTTACACTTTTTTAATCTACTTTTTCGCTCTCATCAACATGAGTATTTGTACTGTTGGTGGTTTTGATAGCTGCTTTGAGACTTTGGCAAAATTGGGCGATCGCATTTAGTCCCTGTTCTGGCGTACCTTCTGCTAACCGCTTCACAAAGGCACTGCCCACAATTGCGGCATCTGCACCCCATTCCTTGATCTGAAGAGCTTGGGCTGGTTCGGAGATTCCAAAGCCCACGCCAATGGGTTTATCAGTGACATTACGAATTTCTTTGAGTAAATCTGATACTCGCGTTTGGATTTGGGTTCGCATTCCCGTCACACCTGTGACGCTGACTAAATAAATAAATCCTTGGGAGGAACGGGCAATAGCTTGTATCCGTTCGGCAGAACTAGTGGGGGCTATCAACAAAGTTACATCGATTCCCATCTCACCAGCTGGTTTGAGTAAGCCTGCGGCCTCTTCTAAAGGTAAGTCCGGCACTACTAATCCTGCTACTCCAGCCGCAGCAACTTGCTGGAGAAATTTTTCAATCCCACGGTGCAAAATTGGATTGTAGTAGGCAAATAGAACAATGGGCGATCGCATTTTGGGAGTAGTTGCTTGCACCATTTCCAGCACCTGCTCAAATTTAGTCCCCCTTTGCAAAGCGCGGGTAGCAGCTGCTTGAATGACTGGCCCATCCGCTAGAGGATCGGAGTATGGTATGCCCAGTTCAATGATATCTGCCCCACTGCGATCTAGAATTTCCAACGCTGCTGCTGTTGTTTCTAAATCTGGGTCGCCAGCGGTGATAAAAGGAATTAAAGCACACTCACGATTGTGCCTCAGGGTTTCAAAGCAATCAGAAATTGCAGTCATTAGTCATTAGTCATTGGTCATTGGTATTGGTCATTCGCCATTGGTCATCCGTCATTAGCCTTAGGCAAACGGCAAAGGACAAATGACAAAGAACAAATAACAACTGACCAATGATCACTTTACACCTGAGACTGCTCTTCTTGTTCTATCTCGGCTTGAATTCGTGCTAGTTCTTCGGGAGTTAGTTCTTCCAAGCGCTTTTGCAGAAATTCTTGCTCATACTGTTCCCGCTGTTGGTGGTAGGTCATTTTTTGTCCCACCGCACGGAAAAAATAGGTAGCTAGCCAGCCAACTAACACAGCCACTAGTAAGATTTGGCTCCATATACCAGCTTGCTGATTATCGAAGCCGACTAGCTGTAATCCTACATACGCCAAGCCGCCGGCAATAAAAACGCCTAAGCCAATTCCAATAGCGTCAATCCGTCGCATGAGAGTTATGACCTACCAATTTCGTTAAACTTCAATTTGTCGCGGCCGGGGTCGAAAATTTGCAAACGGCGATAAAACTAACAAACCCGGAAAGAAGAAGAACACCAAAAAGTACATAAACACACGCTCGATGGAGCTAGCCACGTACCAACGCTGCTTCAGGTAGAGCAAGACAGCGATCGGGATTACTAGAAGGTAAGCTCCAGCCAAAATCAGATACAGCAGGGCAACGATCATAACTTTTTTGTCTAAGCATCTATTTCTCATCATAGGGCGAAGAGCGAGACTCAGGGAAGTAGAGTTATGATGCTTTCAAGAAATAGAGGGGGTAGGGAGATGGGGGACTTTTGAGGCAGGGGAAAAGGTTAAAGGTTAAAGGGAAAAGGAATAAATTTAATCTTACCCCTTTCCCCATACCCTACTCAGCAGTCAGCACTAAAGGGATTTTGAGAAAAGCCGTCAGAAAAATTGACATATGTCCAGTGTATGATGCTATGATAAATACCCCAGTAGCAAATCAGTGCTATTGTCAGACAAGGTGAAAAATTTTATCCAAATTGGTTAGAAAAAACAAAAAACTTCCAATTGGAAAAAAATATTTTTAATCTAGTTGGACAAATGACACAATTGGTGCTGGAATAGATGAGGAGGTATTTGCTGCCTCCACAAAATAAATAGTTACCGAACACCTGCGGGGGTGTGGCGGAATGGTAGACGCTACGGACTTAGATAACTGAGCCTTGAAGGAGAAATCCCTCAAGTGGAAGCTCTCAAACTCAGGGAAACCTAAATCTGGTAACAGACATGGCAATCCTGAGCCAAGCCGAAAAAAGTTATGAGTGCTGAGTGGTGAGTGATGAGTAAACTAAAAATTCATAACTCCTAACTCAAAACTGCTAACTATTCGGAAGGTGCAGAGACCCGACGGGAGCTACCCTAACGTAAAGTCGAGGGTAAAGGGAGAGTCCAATTCTCAAAACTTGAAGTGTCTTTTGTCATCAAGTAGCAGTGAAAACTGCGGGAGAATGAAAATCCGTTGACCGTAAAAGGTCGTGTGGGTTCAAGTCCCTCCACCCCCATTAAATTTAGACTTATCAGTTGCTACAAACAGACAAATTTGTTTGTCAGCAGTGACATTTTATTTTCATTGAGTCACTTTAGCTGTGTTAGCGATCGCTTAATTGCAGCTTGTTTATTTTTGACAAAATTAATGTCGCTGATAATACCATGCGATCGCACGAACAATCTTTGTATATGGCAGGTTTTGTTATCATACACTTACCCTGCTATTTGCAAAGTTTCACTTGGGATAAGTCCAAAAACAATTTATTTGGATATATCGCTGACATAGTAATAGCTGGATTAAATGAAGCTCAATGGTTGGATTTTGGGAGATTAAAAAATCAGATGACAGCGCCTCAACCAACAGTCTTCACAAACTCTCATCTTTACGACCAAGATTTTTATTTGTGGATAGAGACAACAGCTAAACAATTAAAAGAAGGCAGATTTTCTGAGGTTGATTTAGAAAATCTGATAGAAGAGATTAAATGCTTAGGGAGAAGTGAAAAACAGGGGCTTGCAAGTAATTTAGTTGTTCTACTAATGCATCTACTAAAATATAAATATCAGCCAGAAAAACGCTCTAATAGCTGGAAAGGAACTATTAGAGAACATCGCCGCAGATTGACAATAACTTTTAAAGATAGTCCTAGTTTAAAACCATATTTCCAGGAAGTTCTGCCAGAGTGTTATCAAGATGCAAGAAAGCAAGCCAGTGATGAAACTGGTTTATCGCTTGATACTTTTCCTTTAGAGTCTCCGTTTACTGCGGATGAGTGTTTAGATGAAGAATTTTTACCTGATTAGTTAAGTTCTGATTTGGTAATATTACAGCGGAATTAGTGAGTTCTTGGAGCCAGAATTGATAAGTAAAATAGGCTTTATGCTTAATCCAAAATGTAAAATGGTACTAACTGAAAACTTATCACTCGGTAAGGTGTTCGTGTAACCAAGCGAAGGCAGCACCAACGGTTTCAGCTAGAATACTAATGAGGCGATATAGAGCGATCGCACTAAAGACTAAGGCCGCTGGAAACTGGTGTCGTAAAAGTTCATAAGCAGTCGCTTCAAACACACCCAACCCACCAGGGGCACCCGGAATCACTAAGCCGAGTAACCAAGCGCAACTAAAAGCCCCTAACAATAAAGGAATTTGACTCCAATTAAGAGAATTGAGTGCAAATACAGTTAAAATAAATCCAACGCCACGCAAACCTAAAAAGCCCAATTCCCCTAATAAAGGTCGTAGGGGATAGCGTTTAAGAGTTAAAACGACACTTGGCTGAGTATTAAGATCGGATTTTTTTGCCTTCAGTTTGTATAAAAAGCCAATGGCTGGGTTTAGAAACCGGGGATGAACTGCACAAAGCACCACAGCTAAACTCACCAATTGTAAGATTTGTACCGTTAAAGTGGTATTCTTTGCATCAAATTGACTACTGAATAAAATAATGAAGATTAAAGCAGCCGTCGCCATAAGTAGCGGTTCCAGCAAAACGCTTAAGGTGGCTGCACCAGCAGCAACGTTGGCATTTCTGGCGGCGAGAATTCGTCCGTAATAATGCCAGATATTACCTGGTAAATACTTAGCAATATTAGTTTTTAGGTAAACTTGGATGAACTGGGAAGATGGCACAGGTTGATTTAACTCTTGCAAAACCCAAGTCCAAACCCAGCCAGCCCAGGTATGTGCCATTAAAGTGACAGCTGTAGCGATCGCCATTATTCCCCATCCTACCTCATCAATGCGGATAGCAGCCACTTGAACCCAGTTATCCTTCAAGGCTTTCCCTAAAAAAAATATTGTTCCGCCTAAAATTATCCAACGTAAAAATTGCTTCATTAAATTAGTATTTTAACGGTTAGGAAAACAAGGTATAAATACCTCAAATCTTACTATATATCTCAGCTACATATTCATACATTTAGAAGTACGAAAAAGCTGTATGTGATATTTTTTACTTAGAAGGTATTATATTATTTTATATCTCTCTAGAGTTAGATAAAAATATTATTTTTGTGCTAATAAAAATGTGGCCTGCGCTAGAGGTAAAAGTTGTTTTATTCTTCCTATCTTTGAATAGAGGTTATCCAAAAATTAACCAACTAAACAACCACAATAACTGACTGAATAATAGCAATGATTCAGCTAAGACTTCAGCTTATTAATAGTTTGGTAAGGAGGGCTACGTGAACGCTGCGATCGCTTTTTTGAAAAAACTACGGCTGCGCCAAATATTAACAATTTTTCTCGCAGGATTATTGTTGATAGTTAGCACTGCTTGTAGTACAGGAAATGCTCAAGGTGCAAATCCACAAAACCCTGCTGTGCAAGCAGGTGGAGCCAACAATCCTTATAAGAATGGTGGAGACAAATACACTAGATCTCCCGATTCCAAAGTAACGAACCTAAAAAACAATCAAGGACGCGACCAAGCTAGCCTAGAGCCAAGCTCACTATTGATTGCTACAAATGTTGGAAATAGAGATTCTGAGATACTTTATCCTGGTGCTGAAACACCAGTAGGCCGAATCAAAAAAGAAGCAGAACTCCCAATTATCACAGACAAAAATTTTCAACAACCTGAACCAGGTGGTTTGATTCAAAACGAACCCAGTGTAGGAACTCGCGTTAAAGAACGCATTGGAACTGTGAAAGAAACTGTTGAAGAAGCTTCCGGCTTTTTGAAAGACAAGGCAGATGAAGCAGGTGGTAGACCTGAATTACAAAAAAATCCAGCAAGAGGCAAATAGAAATTTTATTTTGTCTCAATAGTTGAGATTTGAAATGGTTTGCAAATACCATCTTGTTTGAAGTTTAAATTAGCGACAAAAATGCAAGGAGTAAGAGTATGAAACAATTAGGTACTTGGTTGAAAAATATTCGTCCGCTGAAAGTTTTAGCTGCTTTTTTAGTAGGAATATTCTTGTTTGTGACCCAGGCTTGTGCTGCGCCAGGAGTAGCAACACAGCCACCACAGCCTGATGCTCAAACGCCTCAACCAAATAATTATGTCAAACGTTACGATCCCACAAAAGATTATCCTCTCTCTGCACCCGCTGGTGGGATGAATAACTTCAGTGATGTAGATCCCAGAGGGGGGTTAGGTGAAAAGGCTGCTAATGATAGAGCTGATGCATTGGCAAAAAATTCTCAAAGAAATATTGACGAGAAAGGAGTTAAAAATCCAGCAGAAGCTATCCAAAATCTTCAACGAACACCCGTTGGTGAGAGAGTGAAAGGCATCGGCGATAATATTGGTAGTTCAGCTCAAGAACTTGGAGAAGGTGTAGCGAAGGGGACTCAGCGAGGAATTGAAAATATCAAGAGTAATACCCAGAATGCTGCCCAAGATGTGACGAAAAATGTTCAGCGTGCTGCCGAAGATAGATACTAACAATATTCAGTGTAGTGCTGGAGATGCAGCTAATTCAGTGAGCATAAATGTCAGAAACATTGATTAAATTTAGTTGTTAGACTGGCGGCAAAAATCCAGTTTAACAAGCAACTATAAACGCACCACTCGTCAAAATTCAGTATGAATTATGACGAGTTTTATTTCATAAGCAGTAGTCAGAATTCAAAATACTCTACCCATCAAGAGATACAGTTGAGAAATGGATGCTTAGAAAGTTTATCTACACAAAAAAACTGCCTCCGCAGGTTTCAAAACCTTAATTTGGCTTTAATCTGCGGAGGCACGCTTTGTCTGTATAGCTGGGAATTCTATTCGCTTTTTGTTTTAGCTAAATGCCAACTCTGTATGGCTAGCCGTTGAATTTCCCGCCAGGGAATATTATGTTTTCGGGCTAATTCTGCACAATCTTCGTATTCTGGCTGCACATTAGCAATAAGTTTTTCTGCCGATCGCCCTTTCCATGCCACTTTAACGCGCACTTTGCCATATTCAGTTTCCACTTGTTGAATTTCTCGTTCTAAAATGGCGCGTTGCTGATTAGTTCGCCGAATACCTAATGTTGTGGTTTCACGGAATATAACGGCTTCACAACTGAGTAAATTTTCTGGATGACAGATAACAGTCAGCAAAATTCCTGGGCGGGATTTTTTCATACCGATCGCTTGGGTAAAAACATCCAGCGCACCAGCCGCAAACAAAGCCTCAAACACATAGCCGATGGCTTGAGGATTTAAATCGTCAATTTGGGTTTCTAATACCGATATGGTTTCTAGATTTGAGCTAGTATCGCCAGAATCACGGAAATGTGACTCTAAAATTGCGCTTTCGCCCAGCCAGAGGCGTAAAATATTGGGGATGGGTAAATTTATGGTTCCTGCTCCCAATCCTACCTGCTTGATAGTGATGGGGGGCGGCGAACCAAATTCTCTGACTAAGGTAGTGGCGATCGCGGCACCCGTTGGCGTTACCAGTTCTCGTTCAATGCCGTTGCTATAAACTGGACAACCCCGCATTTCCCACAGCTTTAATACCGCTGGTACTGGTACAGCCATTTGACCATGCGCTGCCCTCACAGTACCGCCGCCAGTCGGAAAGGCCGAGCAATATAGTAAAGGCAATCCTGACTCATTGCTCTCAATCCCTAACCAATCCAACCCCAAGCAAGTACCCACAATATCTACAATCGCATCTACAGCGCCTACCTCATGAAAATGAACTTTTTCAGGAGAAATCCCATGCACCGCCCCTTCTGCTACAGCTAGCTGCCGGAATACCGCCAAACTCCAAGCCTCTGCCCGTGGCGGCAACCCTGCTTTGAGAATCATCTGCTCTATTTCCGGCAGGTGGCGTTCGTGGTGATGAGTGTGTTCGTGGTCATGATGGTGATGATGGTCTACTAAATCCACATGGACTTTAGTTGCCTGCTGACCATTCCGTTGCACAAGTTCTGCCCTTAACTCATATTCGTGTTCAATTCCCAACCCATTGAGTTTTTCAATTAAATACTCCACAGGAACACCCAAACTGACCAAAGCACCCAGGCACATATCACCAGAAATTCCTGTCGGACATTGAAGATAAGCGATTTTATTCATAGTCATTAGTCATTAGTCATTAGTCATTGATTATTGGGCATGGGGCATTGGGCATTGGGCATGGGGAGGATGGGGAAGAAATCTTTCCCCCCACACTCCCCACACTCCCCACACTCCCCACACTCCCCAGTCCCCAGTCCCCAGCCCCCAGTCCCCAGTCCCCAGTCCCCACCTATGGCAAAAATCTTCCCAGTTCATCCGGACAATCCTCAAATTCGCCGAATAGAGGAAATAAAGTCAGCGCTCTCTAGTGGTGCTGTCATGCTTTACCCTACTGATACAGTCTATGCGATCGGTTGTGATTTGAATGCCAAGTCGGCGGTAGAACGAGTGCGGCAAATTAAGCAGCTAGCAAATGATAAACCACTGACATTTTTATGTCCCTCGCTTTCAAATGTGGCGACTTATGCCTTCGTAAGTGACACAGCCTATCGGATTATGAAGCGCCTAATTCCAGGTACGTACACGTTTTTGCTACCAGCTACTAAGTTAGTACCGCGATTGGTGCAAAGCCCCAAGCGGAAAACTACAGGAATTAGAGTCCCAAACCATACTGTCTGTTTGGCTCTGCTGGAAGCGTTAGGCAATCCGATTATCTCAACTTCCGCACACGTGCCACCAGATGAAGGAAATAATGGCTTGGTTCACATAGATCCAGAGACTATTCAATCACGGGTAGAGCTATTTGACCGTTTGGACAAATTCGTAGACATAATTGTAGATGCTGGCGAAGAACCTAAGTACGAAGTGTCTACTATTTTGGATTTAACGGGAGATGAAGCAGTAATTATACGGAGGGGTTTAGGTTGGGAAGCAGCAGCAACATGGGTATAAGGATTAAATTTCATCAGCGCACTTGTTAGTTTCGGAAATTGTGATTTAAATGACTCCAGTTTTGAAATTGTCATAATTAAAGGCGATATCAGTGGGTATAACAGGATGGTGGCAACACTGGCTAGAGCAAGGCATTTAACAACTTTGAAGAAATGCTGCGTATCCATTTACTAGCATCAATGTGGTGGTTTGTGGAAGAACCGACACATTGTCATAGCTATAATTCTTTCGTATTTCCTACAGTTTTAAATATGAGCTTTAGATGTGAGCATTACGTGGGGCAAGTCTTGATGGATGAATGCCCAAAGATTCTCCAACCAAGACTAGCCTCGATCGCTGTGTCTGCGTTGTAATTACGGTGCAATACTACTCCCTGGAAAAGTCATGAAAGCTAATGTCGCCAATCTACCAAACTCTACACCAGTTTTTAACAACCACGTTTCTGGCGAAGAATTGCCAGCTAGCAGCAGTGATACCTTAATTCAATTGCTGTGTGAGGAAATGCAAGGGCAAGTCAAAGCAGCACCGAGGTGCGTACAAGCTTTAGCAAAGCGCATCGCCAAAGAAGTAGAACGCATTTGCGATAAAAGCTCCCGTATCCAAACATCTGGACAAATTCAGTCTTGGCAGATGACGTTGGCCAGACACCGGATGCAAAAGTGCTTGCGTTACTACCAGCTAGGTTCCAAACAAGGGCGGGTGGAATTACATAGCAATTTGGGCGCGATGGTTTACCGCCATGTCACTATATCCGGCTCGGAGTTGGGTTTTGACGCTCGTTACAGCCTAATTGAAGATTTTTTACAAGCATTTTATATTGAAGCTATCAAAGCTTTCCGCCGCGAAAACGAATTACCTGAGGATCACACGCCGCGTACTCAGCTGCAATTAGCTGAATATATGGCGTTTACAGAACAGTACGCCAAACGTCGCATCAATTTACCTGGCGGCGCAAATCAGCAATTAATTATTTTGCGGGCGCAGGGTTTTGCTCGTCGTCAGCCCCAAGAAACTACTGTGGATATTGAAATGGCGGTGGAATCTGCTAAGGGTGAAGAAGCAGAATCTTACCAGCGTAATTCGGCAGTACAACAACTGCGATCGCAAATGATTGCCAAAGCCAGTTTCGACCCATCAGAAGAATCAGAACGCGATCGCGTCATTGCTGAATTGATGAAATACTTGGAGTCCCAAGGTCAATCTGACTGTATGGACTACTTAAGCCTGAAACTGCAAGACCTCTCAGCACCAGAAATTGACCAAATTCTCGGTTTAACTAGCCGTCAGCGCGATTATCTGCAACAGCGGTTTAAATATCATGTAGAAAAGTTTGCCAAGCAACATCATTGGCAATTGGTACATCAATGGTTGGGTGCGGGTTTAGAGCAAAAGTTGGGTTTATCTTCCCAACAATGGGAAATATTTATCGGTCAACTCACAGAACAACAACAGCAAATTTTACAACTTAAAACTGCACGGGAGAGCGACCAGGCGATCGCCAAAGCCATCAAATGTACCCCCAAACAAGTGCAAAAGCGCTGGACTCAACTATTAGAAATAGCATGGGCTATCCGTAACGGTAATACTGAAGCTCAGACAGGTTGAAGTCTAAGGGAAAATTATTACTTCAATTAATAACTCATTCTTTATCCAAATTATTAATACATTTGTATTTAATTAGTACATAAATACTAAAGTTTTGTACTTTCAATAAAAATTCATATTAAGCAACTGACTATTTGCTACTGCTTCTATGGAATCCTAGAATAAGCAGTACTTTTGGCAGAGGAATTTAGCATGGCTCTGACTCAAGGTGGGCGGGCAAATAAGGCAGGGAGAATTTTAGAAATTAATGTAGAAGCAATTTTGAATGGCCATAATTATTTCCAAGTCGGGAATTATGTCTCCAAAGAAATGGTACTAAATGCGGCTTTATTGCCAAAACGCTATGGGAAAGAGGTTTATATTGGAACTGGAATTTATCATACCGATTTAAAAGTTGATTTTTATGTTGTTGGCTCATCTGCAATGCCATCTGGTTTAATTATCGAGTGCAAATGGCAAGAAAGCCCTGGTTCGGTTGATGAAAAGTTTCCTTATTTGAATATGAACATTCAGCATTATTACCCTGCCCCGACTATCGTCATATTAGGTGGTGAAGGGATGCGAGAAGGTGCAAGTAAATGGCTCAAAGCAAGAGTTAATGATAACCACAATTTATTAGCAGTCCATAGCTTAGATAGATTTATTGCGTGGGCAAATAAAAATCTTTAGAAGAAGTCATAATTCAGAATGTAATATTTGCTAGATTGACTATTAAATCTTGCTTTAATTTATTCAGTTAGCAGTTGTACAGAATTCATGCTGATTTTTGAGTCATAACTCATGAATTATTAATTATTAAAGGATGTAATTAATAGTTCGTCAATCATGCCTCGATTTTTGATATTCGAGTTAATTGAACGTGCTGCTTTAATTGTGTGCGTTTCAAAATTGATATCCGTATAAATTTTTTTAATAAATTCACAATTAGAATTGCATACCATAACTTTGACACCACGACTTGCTAACTCTGCACAAGTATCTCTCAGAACTTCTTGGTCTTTTTTACTAAAAGAATTTGAACTATAAGCGGTAAAATAACTAGTTTCACTGATAGGGTGGTAAGGCGGATCGAAAAACACGAAGTCATCACTGCTAGTGGCATGATTTAGCACTTCTGTAAAATCTGCTTGTTGAATTTTAGCCTGAGAAAGTGCTGTAGAAGCGACTTGCAGTAAATTTTCAGGACAAATGTTAGGATTATCATATCTGCCTAAGGGTACATTGAAATTACCCTGGGAATTGACTCGATAAAGACCATTGAAACAGGTTTTATTCAAATAAATAAAACGAGCAGCTTTTTCTAAATCAGTACCAACATAATTATTTCTTATAGTATAATAATAATCTCTATTATGATGTTCTTTATGTTTTTTGAGGAGCAAGATTAATTCATCAACATTATCTCTAACGCAGCAATAAGTATTAATTAATTCGGCATTAATATCAGTTAAAATTGCTTTATTTGGTTGCAAATAGAAAAAAACAGCACCGCCACCTAAAAATGGTTCGTAGTAATTTTGATAATTTTTAGGAAAATAAGGAATATATTGCTGAATCAACCTACTCTTACCCCCCGCCCACTTCAAAAATGGACGTGGGCTAGTTTCTTTGGGGATTTGAATAACCATTTACTTACAATTTTACCGAAATAGTTGCGACTAAATATAGTTAATATAGCTGACGAACCATATTTTATATTAACTGGGTAATTTTCCAGGCGCATAGATTACAATTAAATAGATAAAGAATGTCAAAACAAACGTAAGTCTATAGCAAGGCAGTTTAAATTCAAATGTTCGACGGATTTTGGGATAACGTCTTTCGCTACCCCCGCTACTTCATTACTGTTCTCTTAGGGGTATTTCTCAACACCTTTGCGCCATTAGTGCCACTGTTGAAACGCCCAATCACCTTTATTGCCCTTTTGGGTTTGTTTCTCAGCAGTCTGGTGTTCGTCACTCTCACCCTACGTGCAATGCTGGGATTGAGTACAATCTAGACTGGGGCAATGCTGTGGCTTCTGCCCTAGAAACAGTTGTTTTTGGCGTTACTTGCCATACGCTAGGTATTATCACCCAGCTTACGTTTATATTATGTCGTACAACCTCTGTGAGGAGGCTAAACTTTTATGGCTACAAATCGCCGCGTTTCCCGTGTTGCTGAACTGATTAAACGGGAAGTTAGCCAAATGCTGCTCAACGGCATTAAGGATGACCGTGTGGGTACAGGAATGGTAAGTGTTACTGATGTTGATGTTTCCGGCGATCTCCAACACGCCAAAATCTACGTCAGTATTTATGGTACAGATGAAGCCAAGGCAGAAACAATGGCGGGCTTAAAGTCAGCCACGGGTTTTGTCCGTAGCGAACTTGGTGCTAGGGTACGGCTACGTCGCACACCAGAGGTTATCTTTGTCGAAGATCGCTCTATAGAACGTGGTAATAAGGTACTGGCACTATTAAACCAGCTCAACAATCAGCGATCGCCAGAAAATTCCACACCAGTAGAAGACACCACAGATCGAGATGATGACGAACTCTCAGAATAAGTAACCCAAATAACAATGTAACTTCAGAACAAATCGATCTCAGCAAATCCGCCAAACACTTTACAGACGCGACCAAATCGCGTCTGTTTTAATGTGAACATAAGCATAGGGGATGGGGCATGGGGCAAGCAGGAAGTGTGGGAGGGGTGGGAGGTGTGGGGGGCATAAATTCTCTTTCTCCCACACTTCCCCATCTCCCCTTTCTCCCCACACTTCCCACACTTCCGCTGCCTGCCCTCCGCCTCTCTGCCTTTCTACAGATGTTCCTCTAAAAAAAACCATGTAACATCGGCGCTGAAATTAACCAAGTAATTGCGGATTTGTTTAAGAAATTGTTAACAGTCGCTAGCTTAAAAGCCTTCATAGTGTAATTTAGCCGTTAGTTTTGCCATAGTTTATACCCTAGTTGCTGCCAAATATCCTTATCTTGTTTACCCTGAGATAGATACCAACACTTCTAGATACAGCTTTTAGGTAATTATTTGATGATCTGTGAGCGATCGCTATATGGACTCTTCTCACTAGCCAAATCATGCCTCAAAGCACTAATAGCAGAGCTTTGGAACCTGTTGAATAAAACTCACACAACTAGCACAGCAGGTTTCGTTAACTACTTTGACATTGTTTTGTGAAGCTTATTTTTCGGAAATGTCAGCTTTTGTTGACTTTCTTAACATTTCTTGAGATAATTTCAGGATGTGTAGCGTCAAAATGAAATTAGTTCCGTATAGCAAACTACAAAAGCATAGCCACAAGTCAAATCTCTGTCATGTTTGTTCCTTATAGCTAAACGGGAACACTATCTAAGTGTTAATTTGTGAGTAAAAACCATGAGTGTGAATACGGTGCCTTCTATTAATTACTACTCTCTGGATGTCATCCAAGACGAAGCACGCCGACTGGTGCAAAAGGGAATGGTCAGCCGACAACAGCCAATATATACACTCTGCCAATACATCCCAGCGAGAGAGTGGGTTTGCGTTGAATGTGAATTAGAAAAATGTGACTTTTTGTTACGCGATCGTATTGGTGATTTGATTGGTCGTGAAGAATGGGACAACGACTAATCAATGTTCAATTTCGGATTTGAGATTGGGAGTTTATTTTTGAAGTGTGGATTTCACAATCAATGACTCTACGCCCAATCTGGGACGATATCTGGCTTTTGGGAAGCATTGCTCAATCTAGAATCTTGCGTCTTTCTTTAATACGGAAACATTAGAGTTTCAATTTATACAATTTTCAGGTGAGTTCAGGCATTAAAACCAATAGTTTTAGTGCTAAAACTTGAGTCTAGTATGTGGATTCTCTTACCGGGGCGGTTCCCAATGTTGAACTGTTTCGGTAATTTTTCTAAATGGGCATGGGGTATGGAGCATCGGGCATCGGGCATTGGGCTTTCCAGGGAATGGTAAAAGGGAAAGGGGTAAGGGCGAAAGGTTAAATTTATCCCTTTTCCCTTTACCCTTTAACCTTTCCCCCATCTCCCCATCTCCCTCATCCCACTTGGTCTAAATACTGATTAATATCATCAATGATGCGAGTCAATTCGGCTTCTGTAGTTATGCGGATGTTGATGTTGCGAACAGTCAGTAGGACTTTGGCTGCGAAGGGACTCGGCCAAATATTAGGATTACAGAAAATTTCTAAAAAAACTTCGCCAGTGTAACGATATTCCAAGGGAGGTTGGGGAGTCGCTTTACCGGCGCCAGGAGTGGGTTTAGCAGCAACAGCTTTGAGGCGTTCCATTAACAGATCTATTGCTCCCTTTAATTCTCGTGCTGCCTGGGGTGAAAAACTGAAGGACACAGAACCTTCAACTAGGTTGAGTGTTAGAGGAGTTGAAGACATTAGCTTTGTATTAAACTTCTTGGTAATTACTAATGTTACCTGAATAGGTAGTCTAGGCTGGTGCATTCAGATTCAAGAAAACAGTAGTGAAAATATGTATAAGAATTTTTGCGTCCGCTTTGGTGATGTAAATCATGGTTAGCTCATTGTTGAATTAATTACGCAAGAGCAGGAACTATCATTTGCAGCGTCTTATACACCGTATGATTTACTCTCTGAACTTGTAGATGGATTAAGTCTATTTCTCCAGACAGGTGTATCAAAATTTGTTAGATGAAATACAGAGCCAATTGAGTACAAGTTTATTTTTTCAAAATGTGATGAACAAGAACAGATACAGGTGCTTGAATATTAAATAATTTATGACTGCCGATAACCGTGCCGAAGTGCGAAAGGTTTTAATTATCACCCTAATACTCAACCTGTTTGTCATGGGATTAAAAGCAATAGTTGGCTCATGGACAGGTTCTTTGAGTTTATTAGCTGATGCTTTGCATAGTGTGACCGATAGTGCTAACAATGTTTTAGGATTGATTGCGAGTAAATTTTCTTCTCCCCAACCCGATCGCGAGCATCCTTATGGACACAGTAAGTTTGAAGCAGTGGGAGCATTAGGAATCTCGGCTTTTTTAGGAATAGCCTGTTTTGAAATTCTCCAGGGAGCAATTGAGCGAATTCTCAAGGGTAGTGAACCCGTGAGAATATCACCACCTGAGTTGTGGTTATTACTAATTGTGTTGGGTGTAAATATTTTTGTCGCGTTTTACGAACGTGCTGTGGGTAGGCGAGTAGGTAGCCCGATTCTGATTGCGGATGCTACACACACCATGAGCGATATTTGGGTAACAATTTCTGTAATTGGCGGTTTAATCGGAGTTTGGCTGGGTTATCAATGGATGGATGTGGTGTTAGCTTTTCCCGTAGCTTTGTTGGTATTTTGGAGCGGGTGGTCAGTTTTAAAAGAGAATTTGCCTTGGTTGGTGGATCAAATGGCGATCGCACCAGAAGTAATTCATGCGATCGCTACTTCTGTTCGTGGTGTAATCAATTGTCATGATATCGCTTCTCGCGGTGTTCTTGGTCGTCAAGTGTTCATTGAAATGCATTTAATCGTAGACGCACCAGATGTACAAACTGCCCACCAGATTACCGAAGAAGTAGAAAGCCGATTGGAAGAACGGTTTCGTCCAGTGAGAATTTTAATTCACGTGGAGCCACCGGGATACAAGTCTGAGCAAATTAGCTTTGAGAGCAAAGAATGAGGGGCAAAGGCAGAAAGAATAACCATGATTAATGGCTACATCTTTTAGTACTAATTGTTATAAGAGTTAACTAAATTTGCCACGATCGCCACTAGTTCGCCTGGATCGACTGGCTTAGACACATGCATTTGAAAACCTGCTTCTAGGGCAGTGTTACGATACTCTCGATCGCCATAGGCAGTTAAGGCGATGGCAGGAAGTTTGTCATAAATATCTGGTTGCAGCGTTCTGATTTTGCGGATGAGAGTGTAACCATCTTCATTAGGCATAGCAATATCACATATCAAGATATCAGGCTGCAATTGGGGTAGTGCTTTCAATGCGGCGGCGGCTGATGCAACTGCTGTGACGGATGCTCCATCTGCCTCCAATACAGTTGTAACGTAGAAGCGGCTATCCTCATCATCATCAACTACGAGGATGTTTAAGCCAGCAAGAGGGAGAGGAGATTCCATAACATTTCCATTAACGTTGATAGAATAAAATTTAATTGCTAATGACCTACTTGTTTTACTTTCTCAGCGGCCACATCATTGGTCATTTTACTGCGATCGCGCTTATTTTTCTAGAAAATAACTCAAGTCTTTTAGGTATTATTCAATTTACAGCTAATTTTTCTCTGACATTAATCTTCTTGTCTAAATTCATTTACGTAAATAGATTTCATTTTAATAAGTTACAGTTTCATCAACAAATCTGCTGGCAACAATGTTTAGATAAATTAAACCAAAAATTTGACAACTAAATTCGAGACTATTTTTAGGCTGAGGTAGATTACTCAGACACTAGTCATCCATTGGTACTGAAACGTGAACACTAACGATATTAGCATTCCCTTTGAAGTTGACCTGACTAACTGCGATCGAGAACCAATTCATATTCCTGGCTATATTCAACCTCATGGAGTTCTTTTGGCATTAAAAGAACCAGAGTTAACTATCCTCCAATGCAGCAATAATACTTATTCTTTAATTGGCATAGAACCAGAATCTTTACTAAATCGACCTTTAAGCAATTTTCTGGAATCTGAGCAAATCAATTTTTTGAAAGATTGTTTAGCTCAAGACGATTTACAACTTGTCAATTCTCTAGAAATTACCATCAAAGCTGGGATTGAAAATTTACATTATGATGCCATTATTCATCGGCTAAATCAAATTTTAGTTCTCGAATTAGAACCAACATTTTTAGAAAAAACTACTGGATTTTTTAAATTTTATCATCTAGTTAAACAAGCTATATCTAAATTACAGGTGGCATCAGGCGTCCTAGAACTTAGCCAAATTCTTGCTCAAGAAGTCAAAAAAATAACTGGCTTTGAACGAGTGATGATCTATCGGTTTGATGAAGATTGGAATGGTGCCGTGATTGCCGAACAAAAGCCAGAATATCTGACCTCTTATTTAGGCTTACACTATCCAGCTTCCGATATTCCCGTACAAGCTAGGCAACTCTACAGCCAAAATTGGCTGCGGCTAATACCGAATGCTGACTATCAACCAGCAGCAATTTTGCCTACAAATAATCCTTTGACTGGGCAGCCTTTAGATTTAAGTAAGTCGGTGTTGCGGAGTGTTTCGCCTTTACATATTGAATATATGCATAATATGGGCGTAACGGCATCGATGTCAATTTCCATTATGAAAAATCAAAAACTATGGGGGTTAATTGCTTGCCATCATCAATCACCTAAATATGTTCCATATGAAATTCGTAATGCTTGCGAGTTTTTAGGACAAATTACATCTGTAGAACTGAGTGCAAAAGAGGATAGCGAAGATAGCGAATCTAAAATTCAGCTGAAATCAGTTCATAGCAAGTTAGTAGAGTATATGTCGGCAGAAAATAACTTTATTGAAGGTTTAATTCAGCATCAACCAAATCTACTAAATCTTGTCAATGCTCAAGGAGCAGTGGTATATTTTGATAAAGAATATTTTCTAGTCGGCAACACTCCCGAAAAACCAGATATTCAAAATTTAATTGAATGGATTTATCAAAACGTTCAAGAAGAAATTTTTTACACAGATTCACTATCAAAAATTTATCCAGAGGCAGAAAAATTCCGGGATGTAGCTAGTGGTTTAATGGCGCTTTCATTTTCTAAATTTCAGAAAAACTATGTTTTATGGTTTCGCCCAGAAGTAGTACGGACTGTCAATTGGGGAGGTAACCCACATAAACCTGTGGAGGTAACTGGAAACGGTAATTTGCGTCTATCACCCCGGAAATCCTTTGAGTTATGGAAAGAAATAGTGCGCTTCAAATCTCTGAGTTGGAAAGCTTGTGAGGTGAATGCAGCACTGGAGTTGAGGAGCGCTATTATTGGTGTGGTGTTGCGAAAAGCGGACGAATTAGCGCAGCTAAATATTGAATTAGAACGCAGTAATAACGAATTAGATGCTTTTGCCTACATTGCTTCCCATGATTTGAAAGAACCACTGCGCGGTATTCATAATTATTCTAATTTCCTAATTGAAGACTACGGCGAAATTCTCAACGAAGAAGGTAGGGAAAAGTTAAGAACTCTGATTCGTTTGACTCAGCGTATGGAAGATTTAATTGATTCCCTGTTACATTTTTCCCGCTTGAGAAGAGTGGATCTTTCTATGCAGCAGACTGATATTAATAGTGTTGTAAAGCGAAATTTAGACTTGTTGAGTGCGCGAATTGAGGAGATGGGGGTAGAAATTCGGATTCCTAAACCACTACCAACAGTATATTGCGATCGCGTCCAAGTAGGTGAAGTCTTCAATAATTTGATTGCCAACGCTATTAAATACAACGACAAACCCGAAAAATGGATTGAAATTGGCTATATCGAAGCCGCTTCACCTACACCAGTGACATTCTACGTCCGAGATAACGGCATTGGCATTCGAGAAAAACACTTTGAGGCGATTTTCCGCATCTTCAAACGGCTACACGGGCCAAGCAAATATGGTGGTGGTACAGGGGCGGGATTGACCATCACAAAAAAAATAGTGGAGCGACATGGCGGTAAAATCTGGGTAGAGTCAACCTACGGCGAAGGTAGTACGTTTTATTTCACGTTACAAGCAGGAGACTGAATTCATGATTGGCAAAAACGCCCAACCTTTGCTGGTGATTGAAGACAGCGATGAAGACTTTGAAGCGTTATGTAGAGTTATGCGCCGACAAGCTGTGATTAATCCTATCTTTCGCTGCGCTGATGGAGATGAGGCCCTGGATTTTCTCTACCACACAGGCGCCTACACTGATTCTCAAAAGTTTCCTTGTCCCTCAATTATTTTGCTCGACTTGAATTTACCAGGAACCGATGGGCGAGAAGTTTTAGAGCAAATCAAACAGGATCAAGACCTCAAAAATATTCCCGTGGTTGTATTTACCACCTCTTCTAACCCCAAAGATATTGAAGTATGCTATCGATATTGCATTGCTAGTTATATTCTAAAACCAATCGATATCAACAGATTGGTACAAACTATTCAAAGTTTTATAACTTATTGGTTAGATATCGTCATTCTCCCTGATACTGTTAGCAAGTAGTCATGGTGCAACCGCTAACCGTTTTAATCATCGATGATTCTCCTGAAGACCGACAGGTTTATTGTCGGTATCTTCTGCAAGACAAAGAACACAGCTACACAATTTTTGAAGCAGAATCGGGAGAAGAAGGGTTGGCATTATGTCAACAGTTGCAGCTTGAGGGGATTTTATTAGACTTTTTGCTGCCAGACATGGATGGACTGGAATTTTTGGCAGAATTACAGCAGCAGTCCAAGGGAACTATGCCAGCTGTAATTATGTTAACAGGATATGGCAACGAGTCTATAGCTGTCCAGGCGATGAAAAGCGGTGTGCAAGATTATCTCATCAAGGGACAGACAACAGCAGAACGTTTGCGTTCTACTGTCTACTCAGCAATTAAAAACACTCAGTTACGCCAGCAACTACAACGCAGCGAAGAACGTTTTCGCACCTCGGTGGAAAATATGCTCGACTGTTTTGGCATTTACTCAGCTATTCGTAACGATACGAGTGAAATAGTTGATTTTTGTGTTGATTATGTAAATGCCGCAGCTTGTGAATTTACTCAGATGAATAAGGAGGAACAGCTTGGCAAAGGACTGTGCGACATCCTCCCGAATTTTCAAGCAAGTGAGTTGTTTGATGACTGTTGCCAAGTTGTAGAAGCGGGTAATCCTGTGGCGAAAGAATCACTCATCTACACTTCCAATTTTGATAGCAACCAGCTGCTAACCAAAACCATCGATATTCGCATCACCAAAATGGGAGATGGGTTTGTTGCTTCCTGGCGGGATGTAACTGAGAAATACCAAGCACAACAACGATTGCGCGAGAGTCAGCAGTTCATTGAGCGCATTGCCGAAACTACTCCGGGAATTTTGTATGTTTACGACTTAGTTAAACAGCAGAGTGTCTACGTTAATAGCCAGGTTAGTCAATTGCTTGGGTATACCCAAGAGCAAATTCAACAAATGGGAATACAGTTCTTACCCACGCTGATGCATCCTGAGGATTTAGCTCGATTTGCTGGTGTGTTCCAAGAACTTGGCTCAAGTGAAGAGAACAACATCGTAGAAAATGAATATCGGATGCGACACGCCAATGGAGAATGGCGTTGGTTTTTTAGTAGAGATACGATATTCACCAGAAATCCTGACGGTTCCCCACACCAAATCATCGGTACAAGCTTTGACATTACAGAACGCAAGCAAACTGAGGAACAGCTACGTTTGAGCAACGAACGTTTCCAACTAGCAGCAGCGGCGGTTAATTGCCTAATTTATGACTGGGATGTGGAAAACGACAAAATTGAGAGAACTGAAGGACTAACTAAAATTTTGGGTTACTCCTTAAAGGAGATACCAACAACCCATCAATGGTGGAAAGAGCAAATTCATCCAGAAGATAGAGAGCGTTTAATCGCTCAGTTCCACAGTATCATCTGTGCCAATCAAAATCACTATAGCGTTGAATATCGGGCACGACACAAAGACCAGAAATATCGATATGTGCTCGATCAGGGGGTAATTACACGAGATGTTAATGGCCGGGTAATTAGGGCAGTGGGTAGTACGACAGATATTAGCGATGCCTATCGGCAAGCTACGCAACGCAAACTTGCCGAAGTTGCTTTGCAAGAAAGTGAAGCTAAGTTCCGCCGCATTGTCGAATCTAATATAGTTGGCATTTATTTCGGTGACTTCAGCGGGGGAATTTATGAAGCAAATGACGCTTTCTTAGAAACCTTCGGTTACACCCGTGAAGATTTGGCAGCCGGAATCATCCACTGGGATTCCATGACACCACCAGAATATCAAACCCTCGACGAACAAAAAATTCAAGAACTCGAAGTCTCTGGTGTTTGCACTCCTTTCGAGAAGGAATATCTTCATAAAAATGGTACTCGAATTCCAGTTTTACTGGGAATTGCTCGAATAGAAAGCATAAAGGACAAAGGTTATAGCGTCTGTTTCGTTCTCGACCTCACCCAACACAAACGCACTGAAATCGCACTCCGCCAAAGTGAGGAACGCTACCGTTACTTATCTAATGCCATACCACAACTCGTTTGGATCTGTAATGCCAAGGGTGAATGCGAACATGTCAACGAACGCTGGTATGAATTTACTGGCCAACGGGTTGAAGATGCCATAGGGTTTGGCTGGACAAAAGTTATCCATCCAGAGGACATTGAAGCAGCTATGGCACGATGGACTCAAGCCTTGCAAACAGGAGAACTTTACCAACAGGAAATCCGCTATCAAAAACGCGATGGTAGGTCTTGTTGGCATTTAGTACGAGGTGTGCCCATCAAGGACGAAGAAGGAAGTATCATCCAGTGGTTTGGCACGAGTACAGATATTGACGATCGCAAATATTTAGAAGCCGAACGCAACCAACTTTTGCAACTTGAGCAAGCCGCCCGCGCCCAAGCTGAAGCTGCTAACCGCAGTAAAGATGAGTTTGTGGCAATGGTTTCCCATGACCTGCGCTCTCCACTCAATGCCATTCTCGGCTGGGTACAACTCCTGCGGACTCGCAAATTCGATGCAGCCAACCTCGCTAAAGCTCTGGAGACCATCGAACGCAATGCCAGGTCTCAAGAAAAACTCCTCGAAGATTTGCTGAATATGTCTCGCATTCTCCAAGGTAAGCTACAACTTGAGGTCAGCCAAGTGAATCTGGGAGTAGTTGTAGGCGCAGCAATTGAAACTGCTTATCCATCCGCCAATGCCAAAAATATTCGTTTAGAGTCCAAAATTGACAGGTCAATTTCGCCAATTTCTGGCGATATCAATCGTTTGCTGCAAGTTCTCGGCAATTTACTCGCTAATGCCATTAAATTCACCCCCTCAGGGGGAAAAGTAGAAATTACTTTGTTTCGCAATGGCTCTCATGCTGAAATCACAGTCAGCGATACAGGTATCGGTATTAGCCCAGAGTTTCTGCCCTACGTTTTTGAACGCTATCATCAAGGACATTCCACTCACAAACAAGGTGGCTTGGGACTGGGTTTGGCCATCGCCCGTCATCTGGTTGAATTACATGGCGGCTCGATTCAAGTTGCAAGTCCTGGTATTGGACAAGGAGCTACCTTTTCCATCAAGCTACCGTTATAAAAATTAAAAATTAATACCTTTAAACCTGCCAAAAATCAAAATACTTATAGCAGTAGCCAATAATAACCAAGAAAATCAGGATATCAAAAAAGCTTGTAATTAGTCAACTCTTCAAACAAAGCAAATTCGTGATTTTATTGAGAAAAATTCGCTCAAAATCAACATAACTTTACCAATTTGATAATTTTTGTGAAGTTTTGGCATCAGAATTCAGAAGCCAAAATCAAGTTGTATCTTGAGTCTTGATAAAAGCCGGAAATTGTGAATTTTCAAATAAAATTAAAAAGATTTTTGCGCGTATCTACTGAACTTTAGCGCGTTTTTATCTAGCTATAGGGAAAGAAAAACTCATCTTCCCCTTACCAAAAACTAAATTAACGTGAATTCGATGTACAGGATTTTGACCTCACCCCCAGCCCCTCTGCAAAAAGCCTAATTTTTCGTTACTCCTGCCTCTCCTGCGAGGAGAAGGAGGTTCGGTGGGTGAGGTCTGTCGAATTTACGTTAAATTATTCCCACTCGATGGTTCCAGGCGGCTTGGAGGTGATGTCATAAACCACCCGATTTACCCCTTTGACCTCATTCACAATCCGATTAGAAATTACTTCCAGGACATCGTAAGGGACTCTCGCCCAATCTGCTGTCATCCCATCTTCACTGGTGACAATCCGCAAAACGATAGGATAAGCGTAGGTACGTTGATCTCCCATGACGCCAACGCTGCGAATTGGCAGCAACACCGCAAATGCTTGCCAAAAGCTATGATACAAACCGCGTTGGTTAATTTCTTGCCGCACAATTAAATCAGCATCGCGCAAAATATTTAAGCGTTCAGCGGTGACTTCACCCAAAATCCGAATTGCCAAACCGGGCCCTGGGAAAGGTTGGCGTTGGACAATTTCTTCTGGTAAACCAATGGAACGCCCAACTTTGCGGACTTCATCTTTAAATAGTTTCCGCAGTGGTTCTACTAATTTAAATCGTAGGTCTTTGGGTAAACCACCGACATTGTGATGGCTCTTAATTTTTACTGCTACCCGTTCGCCAGTTTGGGGGTCAACGTTGGTATCAGCAGATTCGATGACATCTGGATAAAGAGTTCCTTGAGCCAAATAGTCAAAGTGACCGAGGCGTTTGGATGTTTCTTCAAAGACGCGAATGAATTCGTGACCGATGCGGCGACGTTTTTCTTCGGGATCTGTGACACCAGAAATGGTAGCTAAAAAGCGATCGCGAGCATTCACGTATTCTACAGGAATATGAAACTGCTCTTGGAACAGCTTCACCAATCGCTCTGGCTCGTACTTACGCATAAAGCCTTGGTCAATAAACACGCAAGTCAGTTGCTCGCCAATGGCTTTATATAACAAGAAAGCCAAAGTCGAAGAATCCACACCTCCAGACAATGCCAACAACACCCGCTTCTCGCCAACTCTGGCGCGAATTTCCCGAATTGCTTCTTCTACAAAAGCTGCTGTTGTCCAAGTGGGTTCGCAATCGCAGATATGGTAGACAAAATTCCGAATTAATGCTAAGCCACCAACTGAATGCACTACCTCTGGATGGAACTGCACGCCGTAAAGTTTCCTTTCGTGGTCGGCAATGGCAGCACAGGGGGTATTTTCGGTATGCGCCAGCAATTCAAACCCCGGCGGCATTTGGGTAACTGAGTCTCCGTGACTCATCCACATCGTGGTACCGTCTTCAACATTGGTGAGCAAATCGGTGGGATCGTCTATATATAATGATGCTTTGCCATATTCACCCCGGTCAGCCTTTGCCACTTCCCCACCGAGTTGATTCACCATCAGCTGCATCCCATAGCAAACACCCAAGATAGGTATGCCCAAATTCCAGATTTCTGGGTCACAATGGGGAGCCTTATCACCATAAACCGAACTCGGCCCACCAGAAAGGATAATTCCCTTAGGATTGAGTTGGCGCAAATGTGCAGAACTAGTGCGATAAGACAAAACTTCAGAGTATACTTGAGTCTCGCGGATGCGACGGGCAATCAGCTCGGAATATTGGGAGCCGAAGTCCAAAATCACAATCAATTGGCGATTCAGCTGCCCAAAGTTTTCTAATGTTTGGGGAGCTTGTTCTGTTGGTAGAGACACCGCTGTATTCATGACGGGGAAAATTATGTCTGTGAAGGATAAATTGATGCCCTGCGATCTTTCTAGCTTGATGCTATTATTCAGCCTGGGCAGGCTGATAATGGTATAAACAACCTTGACAAACGCCTATTTATATGCGTTTGTCTATTTCCTGAGTCGGAGATGGTATTAGAAGGATAAACTTACCCGAAAGTGATTACTTAAAAGATTATTTATGTGAATTGTTTACGATTATTCATAATAAGTTAACATAATTTTCCCATTAACAGACCAGCAGTTTTACTCTTCACGATAATTTTGCGATCGCGGTCGAAGAGTATCGAGCCACAGACTGTAACTGTTGTGCCCCTTTGGCTATGGCTTTGGATATATTCTTGGGAACGGACATCAATAGTTTCGGCGATCGCACTGTAAACTTGATTTACCCAATCGCTGCCTGTGGAAGCGTCTAGGGATCGTAAGTATTTTAATGCGGCTTCGGCGGTAGGGCTGTGAAATACAGCTTGGATATCTGATGATTTTAAACCAGCGATCCCACAGTGGGCTGCTAAAATTTCCCGGCGTCCATCAGCTAGGTGGTGATGGGTGTGAAAAATCCCTCCCGCTAACTTCATCAGCTTCCCGTGATAGCCAAATAATAAGATTTCTTTCACCCCTAGCACATCAGCTTCTACTAGCATTGGCCCAAGCCAGTTAGCAGTTTTCACCAACCTTTCGGGGTTAATCCCTAGTTTAGGTGCTAAATCTAGCCCATTCTCGCCGATACAAAATACTAAACTCTCAAAACGACTGGCTTTATTTTGTAAATCGGCCCGAAAAGCTGCAAGTTGATCTGGGGTACTTAAAGGTTGAGAAATGCCGGTTGTGCCTAAAAGCGAAAGTCCATCAACCACACCAAAAGCAGAATTGGAAGTGCGAACAGCAAGCGATCGCCCTTCGGGTAAAATAATCGTCACCGTAATTTTTTCGCCTGGTGTCAACATTCCTTGTAAATTCTCTTGCAACAGCCTTTGAGCATAGGCATAAATAGCCGGCTTGTCATCAGCATTCTTCTGTCTGCCAATTCCTTCCCCACCCTTAATAATTACCGCCTCTTCACCCTCTTCTCGCCATTCCACCATTGCCCAAATTGGTGTATCTTTAGTTAGGTCAAGATTATCACCAGGGTCACTACGGGTAATTGCTAAAGCTGTATTTTCAGATAGTCCTGCTACTTGTTCGATTGGGATTTGTGCGATTTGGTTTGGTTCAATGAGATCTATGGACGCTATGGTTAATGGTTGGCGATCGTGTAACCAGTGTAAAGCAGCAACAGCAGCAGCACAGGCAAAGACGGGGAGTGTGTATCCAGACCGGGACATTTTGTAAATTTAAAAGTCAAAATAATTCTTGAAAGTTGTTCGCGCAGCGTTTCCTAGAGAAGACAATTTCAGACGGCAATTTAGATCCAACTGTAGTTTGCTTCTCTGAGGGTAACGTTCCCGCTCATCTGTATCGTTCTATTCTTTTCTTCAAATCTCCGGGGTTAAGACTATCCATCTCAGGCGACATTTTTCTCCTCACTTTTACCGTTTATCGTTGCAAGTCCAAAACTAGCAGGTTTTAAAACATCTTCTTAGATCGCACCAGGAGAGCAGTTTGGGAACTCTGACTCAGATAATATAGCTAAACTATGAATATGAGAACAGGAATGATGAAAGAGCTATGCTTAAGAACTCCTCAATCATTAGTGCATCACCCGAAATTATGGGCGGGACTCCGGTTTTTACTGGTACACGGGTTCCTGTGCAGACGCTTCTCGACTATCTAATGGCGGGAGAGTCAATTGATGATTTTTTAGACGGCTTCCCAACTGTAACTAGAAAGCAAGTCCTTGGATTCCTAGAAGAAGCTGGAAGACAGGTCATAGCTATGGTGGCATAATATGAGGCTGCTTCTAGATGAGTGTATCGATCGCAAATTTGCGAGAGAATTTTCTGGCTACGAGGTGAAAACAGTTCCACAGATGGGATGGGCGGGAGTCAAAAATGGTCAACTTCTTGCCCTCGCTGAGGCAGAGTTTAATGTTTTCATCACAGTCGATCGCAACTTATCGTTTCAACAGAATTTACCACAGTTCAATATTGCGGTAATTGTTTTCCAGGCATCATCCAACCGATTAGCAGATCTAAAGCCTCTGGCATCGGGGGTTTTAGCTATTCTAAGTATAGTAACTAAAGGGCAAGCTACGATAGTCAGTGAGTAAATACAAATTGTAATTAGTTACACTCCCACCTCTGATAATAGAACTTGCATCGCTTCCCAAGAAACTCCTTGTTGAATATAGCGAGGTGCTTCTGGATTGTAAGGACTAGCTACTCGGTCAATATTGAGAATAATTGCCTCATCTGGCAGAACGGGCACATCTGGATCGAATGCTGTTGGGTGCATCAAAGAACTGGAAAAACCTTTGAAAACAGCGATTGTATCTTGCTCTCCAGCAATTTCTACTGTTACCAGTAAGACTTCTTGGGGGCGTTTAGCAGTATATTGTTCCAGTCGCTTGCCAATGGAATCCATTTTTAGAATTTTAAATTTTCAGATTATTGAGGTGTAGCTGTGCGTCCCTGCTTGCCTAGCTTAATGAGGACAAAATAGCTTAAGTACAGGACATAAATTACTAAACTAACTATGCCAAGAAAGCCTAAGAACTCAGCTTTGCTATTAGCATGAAAATATTCTTTAAACATTAACGGAGCCTCGAACCAGACTCGACAATAGGGTGTTTTGAGCGCACTGGCAGAAAAAGCGCAATTTAAAAAAAGCGTAGAAGCTACTGCGCCTAAAAGACAATAAATAGTAGCCGCCCAGCGCCAAGAAGTAAAAATGAACTTTAAAGATCCAGTGGTTTGATACTCAATTTCATCGTTGATATCCACCCAAAACCATAGCGAAATCGGGATCAAAATCTGAGCCATCAATGCAGAAATAAAGCTAACTGGATACTGGGCAATCATCAGATAAATAGTGATTGCTAGCAGGCTTGATACTCGCCAGTATATAGCTAACAACCGTTGTATGGCTTCTGCTTTTTGCACAAATGCCCAAATCAGCAGAATCAGTGGAATAATTACCAAAAATAATACTGCCAATCGATAATCAATCCAGACAAAAGGGCGAAACCAAACATTAAAATCCATAGTTTTTCTCAAATTATAATTGAAGGAAAATTCACCAATTCAGATGGCTTCTGTTTTGATAGAACATTTCTAATCAAAAGCGAAGATCCATAACCAATATAAATCTACGTTGGAAACTGAAATTTTCAGTTTCAGAGAGTAGGCAGTAGGAAGTATAAATTTATAAATTACGCAAATGACATATAAATTTGTATGAGAAATTTTTGTTCAAGTCAATCAACTCTGACATACTTCTAAGCTATTAACTATAGCAATTGTATCCTAGTTGTCAAAATTACTTTTTTAACAAACCACTAAGGACGCAAAGAAGCAAAATACGTAGAAAGAGAATTTCATTACCTCAAGGATAATCTTAGCTTGGATGCTTAATGCGATCGCTTCCCAACCTATGGGGCATACAGACTGTACTATAAAATACATTTGTAGGGGCGCACAAATGCACGCCCCTACAAATAGTTGATTTGTTACAAAGATTTTTGCAATCTGTATTACAGAATGAAGTTTTGTAACTTAGCTAATTGATTTTCTGGAATTTTTTTATTTGCCAAAACAGCAAGCAACTCGAAGCTTCTAAGTTTTGATTTTGTACCTACTTATATGTAGTAGTATCAGGGAAAGTTGGAAAACTGACCCAACACCTATAGATTTGGTAGTTTTGTCAAAACCCCGACTTTTTCAGGGTGTAAAATTTGACTTTCCAAATGAGACTACATATTTTACCAATTCCTACCTGTTGGCAAGGACAGTGAAAAGGCGAGAGTGCCATTCTAGAGGGGTAGCTATCTCAAGGCGCAAGATATCAGTAAATAGATCTTAGTTGCCTACTGACTAAACAAAAAATTCACTTGCCTCAATTTCTAATCATCGTAAACTCGGCATTCAATTGCTTCTGGGTTATCATCACAATACTGTTCCAAAGAGTTTTTTGGTTTGCTTTGGCGTTGGTGAGAAGCTTCGGCTTGCAATTCTTCTACTGCATCCCAAGCAGCAGCACACTCTGGTGAGTTGCTACCGTTAACATCACAGACAGTACGCGCCTGTTCTACTTCTTGTTGGATTTGTTCTTGGATGCCGTTTTTTGCTGTTTCTTGAATGTTTGTCATTGTTTTAGTCTCGTTGTGTGTTGTTAGTACTAGTATAGAAAGACTTCAAAAATGGCAGTTTTTGATTTTATTACTAACCATTTTAACCACTTAGCTGATAATTAAGTTAGCGTTTGAGTCTATTGATTTCTAATCAATACAGCAAAGTGTGACATTTATAATGTATCCATCTTTATTTTTTAAGATTTTTTGGAATCAGTACTATAGATAGATAATCATACAATATATTTAGATGCATGTATTAGGGAATGACAACCCCGGTTTGCTGGGATGGTGAATACAAACAACTGGGGTCAACTCTTCTAGGATGCAATTCTTCCCAAAATGAAAAATCAAAAACTACTAGCCTAAAAGCAAAAGAAGCCCAAAACTCATGGCAGACCAAATGCAGTGGGCAAACGCCCTATCAACCCATCATTCATTGGAAGCCGCAGTCGCAGATGTGGTACAACGAGCCGTCTCTTCGTTAACAGCACCTGCGGATTTAGGGCTGGTATTCATTTCGTCTGCTTTTACGAGTGAGTATTCTCGACTATTACCTTTGTTGGCTGAGAAGCTTTCTGTGCCGGTGCTAATTGGCTGTAGTGGTGGTGGTGTAATTGGCACAACACAAGAAGGAGAAACCCAAGAACTAGAAGCTGAACCAGCTATCAGTCTGACTTTAGCGCACCTTCCAGGGGTGCAGGTTCAGGTATTTCATGTTGTTGCTGAAGAATTACCTGACTTGGACAGTTCCCCAGATGCTTGGCTTGATTTAATTGGTGTACCACCCTTCCCCACACCCCAGTTCATTTTGCTTTCTAGTTCCTTCGCTTCTGGAATCAATGATTTGTTACAAGGGCTGGATTTTGCTTATCCAGGATCGGTAATAGTGGGGGGGCAAGCTAGCGGCGGGGGTATGGGCGGTCGTGTTGCCTTATTTTGTAAGGAAGACTATGGCGATTTGGGTCAAAGCTTGTATCGTGAAGGAACTATTGGCATAGCTTTGACTGGGAATATTGTTTTGGAAACTATTGTCGCTCAAGGATGCAGGCCTATTGGTAAACCGTTGCAAGTCACCAAAGCCGATCGCAATATCATTTTAGAGTTAGATGAACAAGTGCCTTTAATAGTATTACGAGATTTGATTGCCAGTCTCAGCGAACAGGAACGAACTTTAGCACAACACTCTTTGTTTGTGGGTGTGGCAATGGATGAATTTAAGCTAGCTTTACAACAGGGAGACTTTTTAATTCGCGGTATTCTTGGTGTCGATCCTACAGCAGGAGCGATCGCAATTGGCGATCGCGTTCGTCCCGGTCAAAGGCTGCAATTCCACCTCCGCGATGCCCAAGCCTCCGCCCAAGATTTAGAATTACTCCTCCAAAGTTATCAAGACCAACGCAACTCCGAACCCTCTGCCGCAGCTGCTTTGATGTTTGCCTGTCTCGGAAGAGGTGAAGGACTATATGGTAAACCCAATTTTGATTCTGAATTATTTAGGCGCTATATCAAAGATATTCCCGTAGGCGGTTTTTTCTGTGGCGGTGAAATCGGCCCTGTTGGCGGCAGAACCTTCTTACACGCCTATACTTCAGCATTTGGAATTTGTCGGCAAAATCAGTCGTAAATTAGGAGTTAGGAGTTAGGAGTTGGGAGTTAGGAATTGGGAGTTGGGAGTTAGGAATTGGGAGTTAGGAATTGGGAGTTGAAATATCTAACTCTTCACTCGTGACTCCTGACTCCTCACTTCTTATTTTTAACTCCTCACTCCTCACTCCTAACTTTTAACTACTCATTCCTATCCAGCAAAAATGTACTGTTATTATCAATCATAGTCAGGGTTCCACCTGTGGCGATGCCTGGGTTGGGCTGTGAAGCACCGTAAGTTTGAATGTAGCGGCGCACTTCTTGGGGGAAATGGGGGTAGTCTAACACGGCATCACCATCGGCAATAGTCGCCCAGAAGTCACGCAAACTAGGGGCTAATTCTTTTGCCTGCGATAGTGGTAAGTTTAATGGAGAGTGAGTTAGTAGTTTGATTAAAAATGGGAAAGAGCGATCGCCCATCCATTGCCGTGATGACTGCTGCAAGTTGGGAAAATCAGGCACTGACTCTACCCTATGGGATAATATTTGCAACCATTCTCTACCTTGGTTATCCCGACGAAATTCTAGCACCCGATAAGGATGAGGATAGCTAACTAAAGAGCCGGTGGTAATATCATATATCCCTTTATCGTAAGCAACATCCTGAACGTGCAAATGCCCAGTAAACACTAGCTTGACTCCGTAGCGGCTGAGTAGTTGCAACAATTGGGCGGAATTCGCCAGCATATAGCGATTTGCTAGTGGGTGACGGGATTGATTGGGTAAATGCTCAACCACATTATGATGCACCATCACCAAAATTAATTCATCACTACATGCCGCCAGCACTTCTTCTAACCAACGTAGCTGTTTGCTATCCAAACATCCCACCTGTTCGCCTTGGTCGTTAAAAGAGTTAGAATTCAGTCCAATCAGTTTCACTCCAGGTAGCAACTCACGAATGTAGTAAATCTGTCGTGGATCTTCATAGCCACACTTGGTGTAATAGTAGGGAAAATCCGCAAAAGCAATTGATTGCTCATTGGCCGACATTACGGGAACATCATGATTGCCAGGAACAACATAGACGGGAAAAGGTAGCTGCGCTAAGCGTTGTTGCAACCAAGCGTGATTTTCTCTTTCGCCGTGCTGGGTTAAATCTCCTGGCAACAACAGGAAGTCTAAATCGAGTTGTGTCAAATGTTCTAGTACACTTTCAAATGCTGAAATACTCACTTCCACAAGATGAAACCGACTAGGATGATTCCAGATTGTGTGGGGAAGTGCTAGGTGTAAGTCACTGACGATCGCAAACCGAAAATTGAGAGTCATCGATTTAGGAAAATGTTAAAAGGAGGAGCTAAAACAAGTCTTTTCCAAAAAGTATAACCCTTACTCAATCTTCCTGCTCAGCAGTGCGCCTATTTAACATTTGTACACATTGAGCATCGATTACACGCTATAGTAACAATTGACTTAAAGGCTTATGAGATGCATTTAATCTGTAAAAATCAAAAAATTTGATTATTAAAAATTACGTAGCTTGCTTCTCGCCGGAGGCGAGTATTACAAATTACGAATTACGAATAAGGAGAAGAAATTTTGGCAGCAGTTCGAGTCCGCCAGCATGTTAATCCACTTGCCCTAAAGTATCAAACACCAGTAAATCCTGTTGACTGGGAAAAAGTTTATGCAAAGCCAAATCAATCTCTACATTTAGATATTGGCTGTGCTAAAGGACTTTTTTTGTTGAATATGGCCAAGATAGAACCAAACTGGAATTTTTTGGGCTTAGAAATTCGGGAACCGCTGGTGGTGGAGGCGAATAAGTTGCGTTCTAAGTTAGGTTTAACAAATTTGCATTACTTATTTTGCAATGTAAATAATTCCTTGGAATCGCTTTTATCTTCATTGCCTCCAGGAAGTTTACAGCGGGTGACAATTCAATTTCCCGATCCTTGGTTTAAAACCCGCCATGCTAAACGTCGTGTAGTCCAACCAGAACTAGTAGCAGAATTAGCTAATTATCTTGCGGTTGGGGGGGTTGTATTTCTGCAATCAGATATGGAATTTGTGGCTATGGAAATGCGCGATCGCTTTGCTGCTCACCCAGCTTATCACAAAGTTGGTACAGAAGAATGGCTAGCCGAAAACCCGCTACCAGTGCCCACAGAACGAGAAATATATACTCAAAACAAGGGTGAACCTGTTTATCGGGCTTTGTTTGTTAGGCGAGAAGTTGGGAACCGCCAAGAATGACAGCCCAATCTCCAGACAAAAAACTTTTCAGGGCATAAATGTTTTAGTTGCTGCTCAAAATTTGAATTGCTGCGATCGCTTTTGGCTTGAATAGAGACAGCAATTTTCCCTTATCTCCTCATCTCCCCATCTTTACAGTCCTCTTCAATGGGACATAAAAGTTTTAGTTGTGTCGAAGGAAAAATTTTAACAATAGAGTCTACAATCTTCATTTTGCCTAAAATCGTAGAAGACAAAAGATTTCTTTTACAGAAAACTGCACTCTTTAAGCTTAGTATTCATATTTGATAGCGTATGACATTTATATTGAACTCCAACAATGTTTTCGATTATTTAGTTGAGCGTGACTTATTAACTCAATCAGAGCAATCTCTCACGAATATTGAGGCGATACCTGCAAAAAACTTTAATTTATTACTCACCCTCTCAGACGGTAGTAAGCTTCTTGTGAAGCAAGAACGGTGCGATCGCGATGGAAAAACAGCAGGTGAGTTTTTAGATGAGTGGCGAATTCAAGAGTTATTACAAAAATTTCCGGAACTGAATTACACAAAGCCATTTTTGCCGGAAGTACTTAATTTTGATAGAGAAAATTCAATCATTGTCTTTAAATACCTAGATAATTATCGCGATTTAAACGATTTCTATATGAAGGGGAATATATTCCCTCCAACAATAGCAGCAGCTATCGGTAGTTGTATAGCAACAATCCATCGTGAAACTTTCAATTGCCAAAAATATCAAGATTTCTTTTCTCAGAATTCCGACAAGATAAAATCCGATCTGGTATTGCTTTTAATTCGGAAATTGGAGCATATCGGCCCCGAAATTTTTGGTTTAGTACCTGCTGATGGATTGAAATTTTTCGCCCTTTATCAGCGATATGATAGCTTGGGACAAGCACTTAGGGAACTGAGTACAGCTTTTGCACCGCGATGCTTAACACACAATGACCTCAAGCTCAACAACATTCTATTGCATCATCAATGGGAGCAGTCATTCCCGCAAGCGGAAGTACCAACAAACGGTATTGTACGGCTGATTGATTGGGAGCGATCATCTTGGGGAGATCCAGCCTTCGATCTAGGGTCAATTATCGCCAGTTATCTGCAAATTTGGCTCAATAGCTTAATTGTTAGTAAAGAGATGACTATCGATGAATCTCTGCGCTTAGCTAGTACTCCCCTCGAATCTCTGCAACCTTCTATTTATGCTCTGACTAGCGCTTATTTGGAGTCTTTTCCAGAAATTCTGGTTCACTATCCTGATTTTATTCAGCGAGTTGTGCAATTTTCCGGTTTGGCATTGATTCAAGCAATTCAGTCCATAATTCAGTATCAAAAATCTTTCGGCAATATGGGTATTTCTATGCTTCAGGTTGCTAAAAGTTTGTTGTGCCGCCCAGAGCAATCTATTCCTACCGTTTTTGGTACCACAGCAGCAGAACTAAACGGCCTAAGTAACTCTCGTACTGAAGTATTATCTAACACAATTTGATAAGTCGCAGCAATTTGGTTTCTAGATTTGGTAATTGTGAAAACACATAATTCAAGATATCCCCGATCGGGTTTCAGTAGCTAACTAGTAAATTACCTTATCTATAAAATAAGTTTTTGAGCATAAAAATCCTTGCAGCTTAGGTGAAATGACAGCCATGTTATTTCACCATTTTTTATATAGTTGTGTTGTATGTGAAAATGCAAAGCACCAGATTTATTTAACTAACAAATTAGAAAAAAGCAAAGATGACAAAAAAGGTGTATTAAAGGAATAAAAACTACTTTGATATCCTAGATAATCTATTAATTTCTATGCCAAGATTTAGCCATGAGCTAAAAAGTTCATCACTCAATTTACTTTATTCAACTAGGAGAAATCTCATGGCTACTATCAAAATTCACGATTTAAGTCCCGCTGGTTCCGAACTGTTTCAAGATTCTGAAAGTTTTCTCAATGAGCTAACAGATGCAGAATTGGGAGTACATGGCGGTAGAGCCATAGAATCAGTCACTGTTACTATTAGTGTTACTTTGTCAGTTACTTACTCTTGGTCTTGGACTTGGTAATTTTTTACTTTTACTTTCAAGACAGTCTTGTTTGGTAAAACTGTCTTTTTTGTTCACAATTCACACATTATTTTTTGAGGATGATAACGTATGGCTACTATCAAAATTGACGACTTAAGTCCCGCTGGTTCCGAACTGTTTCAAGATTCTGAAAGCTTTCTCAATGAGCTAACAGATGAAGAACTCGGAGTAAATGGTGGTTTAAGAATAGCATCAGTCACAGTAACAGTGACAGTTACTTGGACTTGGACTTGGACTTGGTAATTTTTTAGTTTTGCTTAAAAGACAGTCCTGCTTAGTAGAACTGTCTTTTTTTTTGTTCATAATTAACACAATATTTGAGGATGAAAACTGATGGCTACTATCAAAATACATGACTTAAATCCCGCTGGTTCAGAACTATTTCAAGATTCTGAAAGCTTTCTCAATGAACTCACAGATGCAGAACTGGGAGTACAAGGAGGTTTTAGAACACAATCATTCACCTATTGCTGGCCTGTGTCTTGGACTATCCCTTTGTAATCTTTTGTAGATAATTGACACAAGATTCGAGGATGAAAACTGATGGCTAATATCAAAATCAATAATTTAAGCCCGGCTGGTTCAGAACTATTTCAAGATTCTGAAAGCTTTCTCAATGAACTCACAGATGCAGAACTGGGGACACGTGGTGGTATTATCTCACTTACTTTGCCTTGGACTTTGACTTGGACTGTTACTACTATTGTGGCTTTGTAATTTTTTAGTTTTACCTAAAAGACAGTTCCGCCATGCAGAACTGTCTTTTTTTATTTCTATGTTTAGACAGAATTTGAGAATTATAACTGATAGCTATGCGTGACAACGAGCTAATTAATGCAGAACTAAGCAGACAAGAGAGATTTAACTTCTGTTTAGCTGGGAATTTTATGGTTATATAACCTGGCTTTTTGCGAAACTGATAATTGTTAAGGTTTTCGTTCTGCCTGGATGGCACATTGTCTCCAAGCACGTTTTTTTTTGGGGCTGGATAGGATAACTAACAGAAATAAAACATGACATAAAGGTTTTAGTTGCGCCCGAAAAAGCATTGTATTTTTGTTGTTTTACTCAAATCAATATGCCAGTATTTAAACATGAACTAAAAAGTTCATAACTCACTTAAATTAACTCAATTAGGAGATTAACTCATCATGGCTAATATCAAATTGCACGACTTAAGTCCCGCTGGCTCCGAACTGTTTCAAGATTCTGAAAGCTTCCTCAATGAATTAAATGCTGAAGAATTGAATAACGTCAATGGAGGGTTGCTCGGAATAACACTAACTATCACTATAACGATTACAATTACTTTTACTTTGTAATATTTGAAGCTATATAGTAGTTTGTCCGAGCATTAGTAACAGTGCTTTAGCCAGCACTGTTACTCCTAAGGCGATAGTAAATCCTCTCTATTTATTAACTAGCTTATTCAATGATTGCTGAATTATTAGAAATTAACCCAAACCAATCAACAGAAGCAGATCGACGACTGTGGGATGCTTTAGAAGATATCGTTAATAACGTTGAAATTGAGTCTGATTTTTGCATTCGTCACCCAAATTACAAGCCTTTGGATTTGCCAGAAGAGGTGATAGTTCGTTTCAAAAAGATGTCTCAGGATGTTCAAAATAGATACTCGAATTTGCAACTGCGTAGTTTTCTTTATGGAATTTATTACAATGGTTCTCTGCAAACGACTCTAGCGCTTGATGGAGATTCATCTTATCTGCAATTGCACCAAGATTTAGAAAATAACTCCTTCTTAGGGGTAGACTTAGCGTTTTACGATCGCTTACACAATAGTAATACTGGAGAAGGTTACTTTGACGCTAATTGGTCTGTAGTTAAGCAGGTCAATGATGATACCTTAATGGTCACAAAGGGCGGTTTAAATTTATATATTAAACGCGATTACCACTTACAACCAGCCGAACAATCTGCGGTGGTAGGCGATTTAGTTGCCATTCGATTGCCTAAAAATCGAGTTCAAAATGGATTTTATTTAGCAGTTGGGAATGCTGGCCCCCAAACTATCGGCAATCCAAATCATCAGCCACAAACTGTACGCATTTATTTTAATTTGACCCCTGAAGGTGCAGTTGCAGTTATGGGTAGCCTAACACAGCAACTCAACGAAATTAACATTCCTTTCACATTTAAAGCACTATACAATCCTGCGGATTACGGTCGCTATGACTCAGCAGTACTTTACTTTGAGAAAAGCTACTACGAAGCAGTTAGACCAATTTTACAAAGTGTTTATACAGAAAAGCGATGCCTACGGCGGGCTTTGCCTACGCACTTTAATCCAGAAGTTCCATTATTCACAAAATTACTGAAGCCAGGGCTAAGTTTGGCAGAAGAACCAAACCAAAGATTTGCAGCCCAAGAAAGTTTTGGTATCAATCGCTGTCAAATTATTGCTAATGGATTGTTACAAGCTAGGCAACAGGGAAATAACTCTCCAAAAGAACGGATGAAAGCTATTCTCGAAAACTTTTCACTTCTGGGAATTGAATTACACCGTTCCTATCTTAATGCCAACTCTGAAGACATCTACACACCGTTGAACTAATGCAAATACTCGACCTTGCGCCGCCAAAAGTAGAAACTTCCAACGAAGTTAATTTCAACAATAAATTTCCCGAATCAGATTTGCCATTTTACCGCAAACTCGGACGAACTGATTTAACTGTTAGCGCTCTAGGATTAGGAGGTGGAGGTAAAATCTCTAGTGAAGATACCCTTTATGCCTTCGACCAAGGGGTTAACTTCTTTTTTTACTCTAGCGATTTGCACCACTATCTCTACAGCCACATGTCTGAAGGACTGCGGAAATTATGCGGTCGTGGCTCATCAGTGCGAGAAAAAGTAGTATTGGCAACGGTGAGTTATATCAAAAATCCAGATGCGGCAATGGCAGCCATCATCGACCAATTTGTAGACCTGAGAATGGACTATATTGATGTCTTCTTTTGGGGCTGGATTGGCACTAGTGATGAGCCAATGTTTGAGAAATGTTTAGACAGGTCTAACGATCTTAGAGGTGCCGGCAGCATCTACGAACGAATCGTAGAAAGAATGTTTGGTGTTTCCGAACGTCTGAAAAAAATGGGGGCTGTTCGTTATATTGGTGCTTCTTTTCACGACTTAGATTTAGCTAACAAATGGCTGAATAATTCTTTAATAGATGTGGCGATGGTGAGACATAATGTCGCTCATCGTACTGCTCAAAAATCAGTATTTAACAATTTGGAAGCAGAAGATCCACAGCGATCGGGTGTTGTCACGTTTAAATCTGCGGGAATGCATGGCCCCCTTTGGCATCCTCCTGCTGGTTTGCCGGAAGGATGTTGGATGCCTTCAGTTCCCGATTTATACCGCTATTCTTTGAGCCAAAACTGTGTAGATGTCTGCCTGATGGGTTCAGAAAAACGCGAACATATAGACGCGGCGATCGCAGGCATTCAAAAAGGTAAACTTACCCCAGAAGAAATAGATTATCTCAACCTTTATGGTGATTTACATCGCCATCGTTTCCCAAACCAAAATATTCCTACAGATAGATTAATTTACAGAGGTTAATAATTATGACAGAAAATGTAGCTACACCAAGAATATCTAGCGGCGAAAACCTTTTAGCAACACTAAAACTCCCAGAAATTTCGCTCGCAACAAACGAACAAATATTAGACCACCTACACCATTCATATAAAATTGGTGCTGTTGCCGCTGATGCTGAACAAGAAGTCTTGATTTTACGTCTCTGCGAACAGCTAGAAATTACAGTTTCTGAAGATGAATTGCAAGCCGCAGGAGATACCTTTCGCCAAGATCATAAATTATTAACAGCTTCAGAAACTTTGTCATGGCTAGCACAGCAACGTTTACAAGTAGAAGAATGGTCTGAAAGTATTAGAGTCGCACTGCTGAAGCAAAAGTTGAAAGAACGTTTATTTGGCTCAACTATAGATACCCAATATTTAGTCGATCCTTATATTTTTAAACGCGTTGCTTTATCTCAGATTCTCGTACTCGATTTAACAGAAGCTTTGAGAATAGTTCAAGCACTGCAACAAGATAAGGCTGCCTTCTGTAGTTTGGCACTACAATACTCAAAGGGTAAGCAATCAAAAGAGAATGGCGGCTTTGTAGGTATTCGTTTTGTTTCAGAACTACTGCCGGAATTAGGACAAGCTATTACAGAAGCAAAAGATGGTGATGTAATTGGCCCAATTCAAACCAAATTAGGTTATCACATTCTCAAAGTTGAAAAATGGTTTTCTCATGAGTTCAGAGAAGTCAAAGAACAAGTACTAGAATTTCTTCTGCAAACATGGTTAAAGAGTCAAATTCACTCTGATTCTCACAGTTTAGCAACAGCTAAAAATAATTAGAAATTGCATAATTTTCCTGGATGTTAAATATAAATATCCAGGAAAATTTAGACGAAATATCTATAGAATATAATAATCAAGCTATGTCAATACATCATCAATCTAAACATAATTACCTCAAACTCAGGTATATTGGTAAGTTTATGAAAAGACATTTCAAAAAAGTTTGGCTCTTTCTGGGTCTAACTTTTTTCTTTAATTATTTATTAGTCATTCTCTACCTAGCTTTAGGTGGGAAATGGGCCGTACCTGGTTCGCTGATTGTAACTACAGCTTATATGTTTATTCCCATGCTCGTTGCTGTAGTTATCCAGAAGTTAATTTACCATGAACCATTGCAAAAACCATTGGGTATTTCTTTTAAGTTCAATTGGTGGTTTTTAGTAGCCTGGTTATTAGCACCAACTATAGCATTTACGACCTTTGGAGTTAGTTTACTTTTTCCTGGAGTTGAATATTCTCCAGAAATGGCAGGACTATTTGCACAATTAAAAACAGTACTTTCTCCAGAAAAATTGCAGCAGGTACAAATTCAAATAGCAGCTTTGCCAATTCCATTGATTTGGATTAGCTTAATACAGGGTTTAATAGCAGGTGCAACCATCAATGCTGTTGCAGCTTTTGGTGAAGAATTAGGTTGGAGAGGTTTGCTGCAAAAAGAACTTAATTATCTAGGGTTTTGGAAGTCCTCAGTTCTTATCGGTTTGATTTGGGGAATATGGCACGCCCCAATAATTATCCAAGGACATAACTATCCTCAACATCCGTTATTAGGTGTTTTGATGATGACAATTTTTACCCTATTGTTATCACCAATTTTTAGCTATATCAGACTTAAGTCCCAATCTGTGATTGCTACTTCTATTTTGCATGGAACTTTGAATGCCACAGCAGGATTATCTATCTTAGCAATCAAAGGAGGTAACGATTTAACAGTTGGTGTTACAGGATTAGCTGGTTTTATAGTCTTAATAGTTATAAACATCGGTCTATTTATTTATGAGTCTGCCAGCTCTAAAAGGTCATTTATAAAGTAAGATTCAACAAATAAGTTACACCAGATTGCAGTTTGTTGCGGTACAGGTTATTGTAAGGGCACAACATTGTTCATTGGTGTCAACTTAAGCTCAAACTCTTGCCCCACAATAGTTTTACCCCACCCCCAACCCCTCCCCTTGGCAACTATCCATTACCCGAATCTTTCTCAACATTTGCGAGAGTATTCACTCACGTTTCTTACAACCCTTATTCGTCTGTTGTTAATTCTCAATAAAAACCTAATTTTAGCGAGAATATTAAGAGCCAATTTGTCAAGTATGCCTCACACCTCAGTGTTTAAGATGCCTACAAAACAAACGTTTCAAGATTGTAAAGAAAGATGTGACT
>JAVRCH010000143.1:0-26480 GCA_034530795.1 Nostoc sp. DedQUE12a | reverse complement strand
TCATGTCAGCTTGATTGCTTGTTAAACAGCAAGAACCCCAAAGAGCCAAAGCTGCGCTTTGTCTCCCCTCCCCGCCTGCGGGGAGGGGATTAAGGGGTGGGGTGCAATCACCGTGGGAATCATAACTAATTAACCGGACATAATATTACTTGGACTCAGGGCACTTTTTAGACCTAAAAGCTGTCTTTCAAAATGTCCCTGTTTAGGGAAGAACAATCAAAGAACTCCGAGTGTTGCCAAGGCCATATCTCAACGTTTGCTGTATGACTTTGGTCATTTAGTGATTTGACTTCTTGGGAAATTCTATTAAATGAAGGTAACATTTTAAACATTTCTTCAGGATTTCCCTCGGCCTTTGTCAAATTATTTTTGTTAGATTCGGTAAATCGATAGTACGAGGTGTATTTAGAATAACCAGTCCTAATTGAAATGCTATCCACTTAGAGAGAGACGTGCCATGCGGGAAAAACTTCTACAAGCCGCCATCATCACCTTCTTGCTCCACCTGATAGCAGGACTTAGCCCAAATACTATAGCTCAGACAAAAACAGCATCACCTGTGCCCCAAACGCCAACAAATATTATCGTTAGTTTGATATTGCGTACTTTTGAGTAAAAACAATTTACAAATTGCACAGCTTTTGGTGATATTCAAAACTTAACACTAGTGCTTTTTACTCCAATACGCTTGGGTTATGCTCAGGTTGCCTATGTTTCTTAGCTCAATCTGCATCAGTTATAGTTTTTAGTCTGAACTGAACTGTATTTTTTCCTACCTAAGGAATAATCTTCTTGTAGGGTTTGTTTGTTGTGTACATACCAATCTAGACGAACATTCCTGCCAACAAGGTAGACTGAGCAAAGAAGGCAACTATTTGCATTTGATTATGACTAATCGCCTTGCTGAAGCTAAGAGCCTGTACCTCCGGAAACATGCCGAAAACCCGATTGACTGGTGGCCTTGGTGTGACGAAGCACTTGCAACTGCAAAAGCGCAAGATAAACCGATTTTTCTCTCCATTGGTTACTCTAGTTGCCATTGGTGTACTGTTATGGAAGGCGAGGCTTTTTCCGATTTAGCGATCGCCAACTACATGAATGCTAACTTTCTTCCCATCAAGGTAGACCGAGAAGAAAGACCAGACCTCGATAGCATCTACATGCAGGCTTTACAGATGATGAGCGGTCAAGGGGGTTGGCCTTTAAATGTCTTTCTTTCCCCTGAGGATTTAGTGCCGTTTTATGCTGGTACTTATTTTCCTGTAGACCAACGCTATGGTCGTCCTGGATTTTTACAAGTTTTACAAGCATTACGTCGTTATTACGATACAGAAAAAAAAGACTTACAGCAACGCAAAGCCATTATTATTGAGTCGCTGCTCACGTCTGCGGTATTGCAAGACGCTACAACCAATGAGCTAGAAGACCATGAATTACTCCGGCAAGGTTGGGAAACCAGCACAGGCATAATTACTCCTAATCAAACTGGCAATAGCTTTCCGATGATTCCCTATGCAGAATTAGCACTGCGGGGAACTCGATTTAATTTTGAATCTCGGTATGATGGCAAGGAAGTCTGTACCCAGCGAGGACTAGATCTAGCACTGGGAGGAATTTATGACCATGTAGCCGGCGGGTTTCATCGCTATACTGTTGACCCGACTTGGACAGTACCCCACTTTGAAAAGATGCTCTACGACAATGGACAAATCGTCGAGTATCTAGCTGGCTTGTGGAGTACAGGAATACAAGAGCCAGCTTTTGAAAGGGCGATCGCTGGTACCATAGAATGGCTCAAACGTGAAATGACTGCCCCTGAAGGTTACTTCTATGCGGCTCAAGATGCCGACAGTTTCACTGAACCCACAGCAGTGGAGCCAGAGGAAGGAGCCTTTTACGTTTGGAGTTACAGCGAATTACAACAACTGTTAACCTCTGAAGAACTCACGGAATTACAACAACAGTTTACGGTAACCCCTAACGGAAACTTTGAAGGCAAGAATGTTTTGCAAAGACGCCATACCGGGCAACTGAGTGCAACACTAGAAACAGCACTAAGCAAATTGTTTACAATTCGCTATGGCGCTAGCCCTGAATCACTTGAAACTTTTCCCCCTGCTCGCAACAACCAAGAAGCAAAAACTACTAACTGGCCAGGTCGCATTCCCTCAGTGACAGATACGAAAATGATTGTCGCCTGGAATAGCTTGATGATTTCTGGGCTAGCTAGAGCTGCGGGAGTATTTCGACAAGGGTCATACCTGGAATTAGCAGCACGAGCAGCGAATTTCATTTTAGATCGTCAGTTTGTTGATGGACGTTTTCACCGACTGAACTATCAAGGAGAACCAACCGTTTTAGCCCAGTCTGAAGACTACGCCTTTTTTATTAAAGCTCTTTTGGATTTACAAGCTGCCAACCCTGAAGAGAGGCAATGGTTAGAAAGAGCGATCGCCATCCAAGATGAATTTAACGAATTTCTCTGGAGCGTAGAATTAGGTGGTTATTATAACGCATCAAGCGATGCCAGTCAAGATTTAATTGTGCGCGAACGGAGTTATGCTGATAACGCCACAGCATCAGCCAATGGAGTAGCGATCGCTAACCTTGTGCGTTTAGCCTTACTCACCGATAATCTACATTATTTAGATTTAGCAGAACAAGGTTTAAAAGCTTTTAGGAGTGTAATGCATCGCGCTCCCCAAGCTTGTCCGAGCTTGTTTACAGCTTTGGATTGGTATCGGAATTCAACTTTGATTCGCAGCACAACAGAGCAAATAAACTCTTTGATCCCCGAATTTTTACCAAGTGCTGTGTTTACTGTGGTATCTGATTTACCAGAGGGAAGCGTTGGTTTAGTTTGCCAAGGTTTGAGGTGTCTTGCACCAGCAGAAAGTGTAGAGCGGTTATTGCAGCAAGTCCAGCAAAGCCAAAATAGGGGATAATTTTGGTAGCATCGGACGTGTAACTATGAATAAACCGCCCGTACTTGGAAACATCACTCCCATTATTCCTGCTGGTGGCGATATGGAAAAAGCGATCGCTTTCTACGAAAAACTTGGTTTTACAACAATCTATCAAGAAGGCGATCCCGTTACTATGGCAATTATCAAACGCGATCGTGCAGAAATTTTTCTGCAAAAAAATGAGGATCGGCACCTTGCAGAATGGACAACTTTTCGGATCGAAGTTGATGGCATTGAGCAACTTTATCAAGAATTTCAAGCACAAGGCGGACAAATGATTCATCCTAACGGTCAGCTGCAAACAAAACCTTGGGGAATGAAAGAGTTTGCGATTATTGATATAGCTGGTGTGTGCATTACGTTTTTTGAACCAGAAAACTAAGATGAATTAGGTGAAGTGAGAATGACGACCCGCAACGAATTAACTGCCATAGTCTTAGCAGGCGGTAAGAGTTCTCGTATGGGTCAAGATAAAGCCTTGATTCCCATTCAAGGGATGCCCCTATTACAACGGGTTTGTGAAATTGCTAAACGTTGTGCTGATACTGTTTATATAGTTACTCCCTGGCCACAACGCTATCAAGACTTGCTTTTGCCTGGTTGCCAGTTTATTCAGGAACTAGCTTTACCTTCAACAGATAAAGAAGATACGGGGGGGAAAAAATTACTTTTTGCGTCCCCGCGTCCCCACGTCCCCGCGTCCTCCGTGTCTCCCCAAACACACGGCCCTTTAGTTGGGTTTGCCCAAGGACTAGCTCAAGTACAGACAGAATGGGTGTTACTGCTGGCTTGCGATTTACCGAGATTGCGGGTTGAAGTTTTGCAAGAATGGGCAACTAGACTTGATAGTGTAGGGGATGATGCGATCGCAGCTTTAGCTCATCATCCCAAAGGCTGGGAACCTCTATGTGGTTTTTATCGCCGTCGGTGTTTGCCACAACTCCTGGGTTTTATCAACCAAGGGGGGCGATCGTTTCAGGGGTGGTTGCGACAATATCCTGTGGAAGTTTTGCCGCTACCAGAACCCGAAATGCTGTTTAACTGTAATACACCAGAGGACTTGGCTTTAAGTTGAATTCAGAATTCTGAATTCTAGTTAGCGATTGCGGCAAAATTTGCGATCGCTATCATTTTGAGGATATTGCCAGGAATAGGCAAAATGGCTAACTCCCTTGAGTTGCGGGGCAAATTGACGAAGTGCCTGCATTTGCACTTCTAGCGGTGGACGATTACTAACAGGTTTTCCCCACTGACCGGCTAAAGCAGGGATTATCTGCGTACCCGGTTTTGCCATACTCAAAACCCGCTGCACTTGAGATACGATACAACTGGCATTACCGCAAGTTGCGTAAGACATGGGATGCCATTCCAGTGTTGTGGGGAATCTATCCCAAGGTTGTAAACGGGAATCATAGCCTTGTCCTACAGTTTGGTTACCATCAGGGAAAAATACCACGCCTGTGGGAATACCTTGCTGTTTTGCTGGGTAACTAGCGATGGTGACAAAATCGAGAATTCCTTGCATGGCGTGGGCAACAGCGAGTTGCCACAACTCCCATTGTAAAAGTGGTTGTCTATTGGTTGCAGGCTGAATTGATTTTTGAGCTGGTGGGGGAATGCGTCCTTGCCAAAGGGGTTCGCCTTCTTGAGGATAAAGTTTATCAACTTCTGCTACGTCTCCAGCGGTGACATATCCCTTGGTCAAAAAGCGGCGAATTAAGTCCAGTCCTTTGTAATTTTGTGCCCGTTTAAATAAAGCTTCTTGAGTTGCGGGACTAAATAGCCATAAATCTGAGACTTTGGTGGCGATGGAATCACTTCCTGCTTGTCGGGGATAGCGCACGTAGTCCAACAGCAAGCCATCTGGACGACGGCGTAAAACTTCCTGTACTAATTGGTAGTAGTCGCGTTTTGCTTGTGGGTTGTAGGGGTCGATAAATAGTTGAGAGCCATTGTCTACAACATATAAGCTTGTTTGACCTTTGCCATTGCGAGCGATCGCAGCTTCTCTATCTTTTCGCTGGGCGTAAGTATAGCCGAAATTTGTGGTAAACATCCAGGCATAAACCTTCAAACCCCGTTGCCGAGCTTTTTTGATTGCCAAAGACAGCAAATCGATGTTTTCTGTTCCTGGAGTACGAATTACAGAAGGCCAAACCGTCGGGTTACTAGTTGCTGGCAATAACACTTGCCCGTCGTAAAATACTTCTAAATAAACTTGGTTATAGCCACCGTTAACAATCCGATCCATAACCAGATCGATTGTTCCTGGCTGAATATCGCAGGGATACAAGCGCAACCAAAGGGCTTGGATTTGTGGCCAAGTCCGAGTACGGCACTCGCGTAATTCCTGTGCCTGTTCTTGTAATATTTTTTGATATCGAGCCTGGGCATTTTGATTGCCTTTGAGGGCTGACAAACGTAAGTTTTCTTTTTCTCGCGCCGCAGCGGGTGATAACTGACAATACTGGGTTACTTGCGCCCTTGCTGGTTGGCTCCCAAAGCTAGAAAGTAATGAGCTACTACTGAAAACAACAGCGAATAGGCGTCGCCAAAATAATCTCGATCTTGCAACGTTCAAAGGACGATTAAACATACCTGCTAGTAGATGGACACAAAAATCAATTACTCCAACTCAGATGGTTATAAGCAACTTGTATCAAATTATATAGTTGAGTAATCAGGGTTTTAAAACCTACTTTTTCAAGACTGGCAAACATCTATTTCTGTTGCCGTATTTTTTTGTAAACATATAAATACATAAATACAAAGCGAGTTTCCCCTGGTATTAGATAAACTCTACTTTGCTCTAATTATTGAAAATCTGCCAAAATCAATGTGATTTTTAGACTAAGGATACTGTAACTTAAACTTAATATTTTTTTTACGTCAAAATGTATACTTTTAAATTTTCCCCTAGTAGGATGAAGCTTTGAAACATCATCTAAAGGAGTATGAATTAGTTTAGTATAAAATTTAAAATTTTAAACTCAGGCTGAGATTGAAGTTAAGAAGGTTACCAAGAGTGGAGGCGGAGTGTCTCCAGCTCCACTCAAGATTGAAGAATCAAAACTTGAGACTGCTGACTCTTAATCATCGAATAGGTAATAGTTAAGAGTTAACCGCCACGCTTGAGTGCTGATTCTACCTGCTGTAACTCCTTCTCTAAGCGATTTTTGAGTTTTTCGGGTACGGGACGATTAGGGTAAGAACTGTAGTGTCCAGCTAGGGAGTTGAGAGCTGTTCGGATAGTTGTAAAGGAGCCAAGACCAGAAACAGAGTTAGCTCGTTGGTAACGAGCTGAAAAGTCATTAATTTTTTGACGCGCTTCTGCTTGAATTGCTGCTTTGTTTGGTGAATCTGGTGATAAATTTATGGCCTCTCTCATGATATTGACCACTGCCAAGGTGTCTTGGCGATAATCACCAGTCAAACTATCTGGACTGCCAGAACAACCCATCAAGCCGATAGATACAACCAAAACCAGCGCAAGCAGACGCGACCAATAGCGCTTCATATGCATTAACTAAAAGAATACGTAAATCAACGTCCATCGTATCTTGGATTGGTATCTTGGGGATCAATTTTAGTGGGGAGATGGGGCATAGAGATGAGGGGTTGAAGAAGAGACTTCTTGCAGAAGTCGGGAAAAGGGGAAGGGGAAAGGGGGAAAGGTTTGGTATTTTCCCTTTCCCCTTTAACATGAGTCCCTTTTCCCACAAGAGTGCAAAAAGCACTTTTGCCTTCTCTTACCCAATGCCCTATGCCCCACAACCAACTACTCTTTGATAAAGCGTATCCCGTTGTTGGTAAGGTCGTCCTAAAGAAGCGATCGCAGCTTGTAATGCTTCCACTTCCATACACGTACCCCCCAAGGCACCTGCCATTGTGGTAATGTGTTCTTCCATTAAGGTGCCGCCGATATCGTTACAACCCCAAACTAAGGCTTCTGTGGCACCGGCAAGTCCCAGTTTTACCCAACTTTGCTGATGGTTGGGAATCCAATTTCCTAAGTAAATCCGGGCTACAGCACCTAGCAGTAGTGCATCTTGCAATATCGGTTGGTCGCGTCCGACGCGGCGACGTAAGGGTTTGGGTGCTTCTTGCCCAACAAAGGGTAATAAAATAAACTCTGTAATCCGTGCTGGATATTCTCTTTCGCTGGCTATTTTTTGCAGCGATCGCAGTTTTTCTAAATGCCCAATTTGTTGTTCGTGGCTTTCAATATGCCCAGATAGCATGGTACTGGTGGTATGCAAGCCTAGTTTGTGAGCGGTGCTGATAATTTCTAACCAAGTGGCTGTATCAATTTTTTCTGGACACAGTATCCGCCTGACTGTATCATCTAATACTTCTGCTGCTGTTCCTGGCATTGAACCAACACCAGCATCTCGCAAAGCAGCAATGACATCAGCGTATTCAAGTCCGTCAAGTCTGGCGATAAATTGCACTTCCTGGGGAGAAAAAGCGTGTAGATGTATCTGAGGAAATTCCTGTTTAATGGTTTCTATTAATTTGAGGTAGTAGGGTAAAGATTTGCCGTTGATTTGTGCTTGGGGATTTAATCCTCCCTGCATACAAATTTCGGTCGCGCCCCGTTGCACTGCATCTGCGGCCTTTTCCAAAATTTGTGCCCCATCCAACCAATATGCGCCTGCATCGCCATCATCTCGACGGAAGGCACAAAAACTACAGTGCTGTTCGCAAATATTAGTAAAATTGATATTACGATTTATTACGTAGGTAACTGTATCACCTGCTTGTGCGTGGCGTAGAGTATCAGATGTGATACGTATTGCAGCGATCGCCTCTGGTTCGGTTTGTTGTAACAATACCACTCCCTCTTCGGGAGATAAATCATAGCCCATCAAGGCACGCTCAAGAATTTTTTCAACAGAAATTTTTGTTACCATTACTTTCTTAATATTGTGAGAAAATTTTCAATTTATGAGCTTGCAAATAATACAATTTTACTTAAAAAATACACCAAGCTTTAGATAATTCCATCCTCGAAGGTAAGTTTTTATTTTAAGTTTATTTTTTTAGTTTGTTAGAAATAATCCCATAACGCTCAAAGTCTTGATAAAGATATTTTTTTGGATACCTGTCGAAATCTTGGCGACATTAATATATTAGACTTCTTGCATAAATAAGTTTTTATCTCACGCAGAGGCGCTCCAGGCGCAGAGAAGAGAACGCAAAGAAGGACTTTTGCAAGAGGTCTATTGAATTATTTCTAGTTTATATAAAAAAATAGTGTGGCTTTTGTACCACAACTATTTTGACGTATTAATGTTTTTATGTTGGAAATCCTCAGTCAAGTGCTGATATGACTAGTTTGTCCTTGGTTGGGGTGTTCGTCGATGCTGTATTAGCAATCCAATGCCCATACCAATACCGACAATGGCAGTAAAGTAGAATAAACCAATCAATCGAATATAAATTGGTGGTGCGATCGCTTCAACTTCAACTTCTTGTGCTACTTTTACTGGTGTAAATTGACGCCTAGATCCTGGGTTGGGAGTTGCTTCCACCTCAACTTTATGTGGCGCACCATCAAAAAATTGTTCTTGCCATGTTAACTTACCTTCTTGGTCGGTAAGTCCTTTGTAGGCAAAGACTGTTAAATTATCTTCTAGAGCGATCGCTCTTACTTGCAAGATTACATCTTTGATGGGTTGTCCTGTGGCACTATCCTTCACCTGTAACCCTAAATTCGCAAGTTTACCGACAGTCGCGTTTTTATCTCCCTGGAGTTGAATTTCCAATCCTTGCGATTTTTGAGATGATGGTGCGATGGCTTCAGTATCCCTTGAGTGATGTCCACTGTTATGAGCTTCGGCGACTTCTGCACTAATATTAATAAATAAAAGAGCTAATATTGCTATCACAGTCAAGCTACTTAATAAAAGGCGCACTGATTGGGGTGCAATTTCTCCTTGTTGTACTTCTTGTTGTCCGCCAATAACCCAACCACCCAACAATCCAACTGCGAATAAAATAGCTGCAATAACAACAAAATATTTATATTTAAGTGGATTCTCTCGGACATTCATATTTAAACTTTGCTCATAGGGAGCAAAGGCATTTGCTACCAACGGTGAAACTTTAACTAGCAACTGATAATTTCCCCGAATGGGTAACATCTGCTGAATTTCTAGCTTTCCATCAGGTGCAATAGCATTCATTTGCAACAGTTTTGTTCCCTCAACAATCGGAAAATCTGTTGTTAACCAAGGATTAGATGGTGGTGTTAAAATTTGTAAGCTAATTTTGGCATTTTCTAAAGATTTACCCGCCGCATCAACAGCTTGTAGTGTTAGGTTAACAGGAGATTGATGTCTTTCTGTTCCTGCTTCAAAGGGAAGAATACGTCCTAAAGTTGGGTTCGTAGAAAGTAACACTCTAGAAGTAAGAACTTGAGAGGTACCTGCTAAGGAATAAAGAATTGACAAAGTGATGCAAACAGCACTGATAACTCCAAATATTCGATATTTTTTCATAAAAGCTGACGTTGAAGAAGGATTGAGAAGTATTTGGCGATTGCAAAAAGCTAGTAATTAAGGAGCAACAAATCTATTATTTGATTAGAGTGCAAAAATTACTTTTATAGAGCCACTAGTCGCCAAAATTTAAAATGAATTTTGACGACTGACTCCTGAATTCCGTTTTGATAACTTTATTAGGTGTCAAAGCATTGTCTAATCCACCAGCAAAATTTTGGAATTAGCTAATTTAGTGACATGCAACGCCTAAAGTGTGGTGCCGTGCTGAATGTGCTGCGTTGTGTGCCGCAGGATAGGTGGAGAATAACACAGTCCAAATAATCAAAGAAGATAGCAGCATATATAGCGTTATCTGCACTGGCTTGGACAAGGTAATAGTTGCGGTCTTCTGCAATACTGAAATATGAGAAAAACTACTCATTTGTGACCTCAGATAATTAATTTGGGTAATTCATCAATCAAAGGGCATAATGCCGATTGATTGAAAAAAGATATACGATAAAGTTCCTATTTGACAAGTGGGTATGAAATGTCTTGGCTAATTTGTCCTTAGTGAATACTATACTACCGTTTCAACATTTGCTAAGGGTGATGCAGAAATTTACACACAAAGTCCATACAAATAACAAAACAATGACACAGGATTTTGATTAACGCGAAGATGACAGACGAGATTAATTAAAAATTAAAAATGTTATGTTGCCAAATATCGAAAGTTCTTTAAATTCCGATTTAATTTATCTCTCAGCCAATTAAATATGCTACACCTTAGCAACAGTTTCTTGCTGAGGCTCAGTTACTAAGTACTATGGTATACATTGTTTGAAATCTAATTACTGTTAAGGTATTAACTATATCAAGAGTAGATACAAAAAAATATTGAATTCTTAACTTATTTATACTTGTAATTAAGTAAAAATGCTGTTAATTACATATAATAAAACTTACCTAGAGCCTCGCAAGACAGCTAATCATCAGAAAATCGCACAACCAAGAATGAACTCTACTTAGTATTTTCAAGGCAGAGTTCCCCGTTGCCTTCTTGTTGATGTGAATTTAATAACTTTGGTAACCGTTTTGAAGCACTTCAAATTTATTGACAATTATTTTTAATTCATATAATATACACAAGGACAATTGCAAATAATTTTCAATTCTTTTTTGGTGCTAACTGTTAACTGTCATGCCCTACAACTTCGCTGTGGGTAAGGAAAAACTTTGGAGTCGCCGTCAATTACTAAAGCTGGGCTTAGCAGGTGTGGGAGTGACTGGTGCAGCTGCACTTTGGCAGGGGCTAAATCTACAAAGTCAGTCAATAGTCAAGGTGCCACCATTTGATTTTGATATGGAAGCATCAGACAACGTTGCTAACCCGGCGAAGATGCTAAGGGATTTTGACTATGGAACGCTCAAGCAAGAAAATGGGCGTACTATCCGAGAATTTCAGTTAACTGCGGGTACTTCCATTATTCAACTTAATAGTGCTGTCTCTTACAACATCTGGGATTTAAACGGCCGCATACCAGGGCCAACGCTACGGGCCAAACAAGGCGATCGCGTGCGAATATTATTTCTCAATAACGCTGGACATTCTCACTCTTTGCATTTTCATGGGGTTCATCCAGCAGAAATGGATGGTGTTCGTCCAGTCAGCAACGGCAAAGCCACAATTTATGAATTTGATGCCGAACCTTATGGCGTTCACTTATACCACTGTCATATTGAACCAGTTACCCGCCACATTGCCAAGGGACTGTACGGGATGTTTATCATCGATCCTCCTACTCCCCGTCCGCCAGCTGATGAAATTGTACTAGTGATGGCTGGGTATGATGTGAATGATGATAGCCATAATGAGTATTACGCCTTTAACGGCCTGCCTCATCACTACATGCATCATCCCATTCCTATTTATCAAAATCAGTTGATTCGGCTGTACGTCCTCAACATTATTGAATACGATCCGGCAGTCACCTTTCACCTCCACGCTAACTTTTTTGATGTCTATCGCTACGGCATGAGTATGACTGCGAGTGAAAAAACTGATGTGATTACGATGGGTGTAGCAGAAAGACACATTTTAGAATTTGCTTTTCGCTACCCAGGTAAATATATGTTTCATCCCCATCAAGATGCGATCGCCGAAAACGGCTGTATGGGTCAATTTGAAGTAATTGCTGATAGTAAATCTCAAAAAAGTGTTAACAAGTCCTGACAAAATCATCAGTAATTCTTGGTCAAAGTACTTAATTCGTAATAAATGGCTGCAAAAATTAAATCAACTAGTTGATAAAAAATATCATTATATGCGAAAGTGAATTGTATGACAATTTGTCACACAAAGAACTTTTTAGTAATAGTTTTGAAGTGTTTGAATTAATACCTTTTAAATTTTGTGAGGAGCAAAGATGATAAAATTTCGCTATATCTGTTTAACTGTTGCGACTGCGGCAATAATTACCTTGAGTTCCTGTAGCAGTACGCCAACCGCAGAAAATCCCTCAGCCCCAGTTGCTACTCCTCAAGCTACAGAGGCAACAGCAAATAATAACAGTCATAGCGGTCACGGTGGTAAAGAAAAAATCAACATTAATACTGCTATATTGTCAGAATTAGATAAATTTGAAGCCAAACTAGGTGTACCGGCTTTATCTAACAAAATTCAGGCAAATCGCCCCTACGGTAGTCCAGAAGATTTAGTCACAAAAAAAGTGATTACTCAAGAGCAATTCGACCAAATTAAAGACCAGGTTGGGGTTCAAGATGTAGTACTTACAGGTGAAGCCAAAGATGTTGACTACATGTCAAAATTAGGCTTAATGAAAGGACATCTTTTAGTAGCAAAAGAACTCCTAGATCAAAATCAGCCGAAACAGGCAGAACCTCATATTGGGCATCCAGTTGAGGAGATTTATGTTGATGTAGAAGACCAACTTAATGAGCGCAAAGTTAAAGAATTTAAGACAACTTTGGTGAGTTTGCAAGATTTAGTAAAATCTAGTCCCAAGGATAGTAAAGTTAAAACTAATTTTACTTCTTCAGTGGCAGCGGTTGATGGAGCGATCGCAGCTTTACCAGCACCAGAACGTTCAAAACCAGGATTTATATTACAGGTAATTAACGAATTACTGGATGCAGCGAACTCAGAATATGGCGCGGCGATCGCAGATGGTAAGATATCCGCAGCAATTGAGTATCAAGACTCTCGTGGATTTGTCATCTACGCCAATGAATTATACAAAGGAATTTCCAGCCAAGTAGCTCAACAAGATGCCGAAGCAGATAAAGCAATTAATACTAGTTTTGCTGAACTCATAAAAGTTTGGCCTGCCGCAATTCCACCAGCTAAACCGGTAAAGACTCCAGAAGATGTTACCAAATTAGTGAAAACCATTGAGGAAAACTCTCAAAAAGTGATTGATAAATCCAGTACCCAAGCACAGCAATAACATTTTGATTTAATGGGAAGCTTAGGGTAAGGTGTTTAAAATTAGGAGAAAGTTAAGAGTTAGGAGTGAAAAGTTAGGAGTTATGGAGTGAGGTAGAGACCCGATTAATCGCGTCTGTACAGGAGTTAAGAATTATAATAATTTTTCAACCCCTCATTCCTAACTCATAACTCCTAATTCATAACTAATTACACTCTATTTATCACTTCAATTAACAACTGATGCAAGAACTTGACCACAAAAAGACCATTGATTTGCTCAACGCCATCATGGAATTTGAATTAGCAGGAGTAGTACGGTATACACACTATTCCTTAATGGTGACTGGCCCTAACCGCATTCCCATAGTGGCTTTCTTCAAAGCACAAGCGAGCGAATCTTTACTTCATGCCCAACAAGTAGGAGAAATTCTTACAGGTTTAGATGGGCATCCTTCCTTAAAAATTGCCCCAATGGAAGAAACCTACAAGCATACAGTCAAAGATATTTTGGCAGAAAGCTTATCCCATGAAAAAAAGGCATTAGATTTGTATAAAAATCTCCTAGAAACTGTCAACAATGCCAGCGTTTATCTAGAAGAATTTGCTCGTGGCATGATCGGGCAAGAAGAGATGCATAATCTCGAACTGAAAAAGATGTTACGTGATTTTAGTTAGATAGTTAATAGTTATTAGTCATTGGCATTGGACATTTGCAAATGACTAATGGCTAATCACAAATGATTAATGACTAATAACAAAAATGAATTTTAGTACTGCTATACCTACTTTTGTAATTACACTCCGAGAAGGAGTAGAAGCTGCTCTTGTTGTGGGAATTGTCCTAGCTTTACTAAAAAAAGCTAAAAAATCCAATCTGAAACCTTGGGTCTATGCTGGTGTTGGCGTTGGTATTGCCGTTAGTGCCTTGATAGGTGTGCTATTCAGTTGGATAATTCAAGTAGTGGGAACTGCTAATCCTCAATATACTTCAGTAGTTGAGCCACTACTAGAAGGTGTATTTAGTGTGTTAGCGATCGCAATGCTTAGTTGGATGCTCATCTGGATGACTCAACAAGCCAAATTTATGAAAGCGCAAGTTGAGGGAGCAGTTACACAAGCACTGACAAATAACTCAAATGCCGCTTGGGGTGTTTTTAGTTTAGTTTTTATTGCCGTTGTTCGAGAAGGCTTTGAAACTGTTTTGTTCATTGCTGCTAACTTTCAACAAGGATTAATACCCAGCATCGGCGCAGTTGCGGGTTTAACAGTAGCGATCGCCATAGGTGTACTTTTATTTAAATGGGGCATCAAAATTAATATCCGCCAATTTTTCCAGGTAATGGGCGTTTTATTAGTATTGATTGTCGCTGGCTTAGTAGTTTCAGCCTTGAAAAATTTTGACGACGCTGCGGCTAACTTTGCCCTTAGCAGCCGTGCCACACAAAGCCTTTGTTTCTATTACGAACGCTTTACTAAAATCCACTCTTGTGTATTGGGGCCAATAGTCTCAAATACTTCCACAATTTTGCCAGACGAACAATTTCCTGGCATTATTCTCAAATCTTTATTTGGCTACAGTGACAAAATTTATCTCGTCCAAGCCGTGGCATATACCGGGTTTTTGCTCACCATAGGCGGGCTATATTTCCGCAGTCTTGGAGGAGTTTTTTCTCTAGGTAAAAAAAATACTGGCTCTCATCAAAAACCAATCAATTCTGCAAAAGATTAAAACAATCTCTTAACTCTCTCTGCGCCTCTTTTGCCTCCTACGTGATACAAAATTATACCGATTCTTAAATTATATTTAAATTATATTTATTACTCTAAGTACGCTCTGCTCCAAACAAATCTTGTTTCAACTGCCGACAAGCCTTGTCTATAGCATCTATACTCCCTGGATTCACCAAACCATAATAATCAAACACATAAATTCGGTTCTTTTGAATCGCTTGCAATTGTTTCCAAAAACCCTCCTTTTTCAAAGAATCTAAAAGTCCTGCTTCCGAATTCCCTTGCGGAGGATTAACCAAAATGATCGCATCTGGATTTGCCTCTAAAACTTTCTCAGCCGAAAGCGTCACATAACCACCAATTGGACTTTTTCCTTGTAATTCTGCTGCCAAATTTTTCACCTTAAATTGCTTTAACACATCTCCCGCCCAACTATTTTTATTAGGTGCTAAAATTGGTTGACGGCTAACCAGCACCAAAGCCGTAAGAATCTGATTAGGTTCATTTGGCAAGAAACTTTTGTAACGATTTAACAAAGGCTGAGGATCGGCATCAATTAATTCAGCTAGTGTTTTAGTCAAATTTTCGAGAGATTCCCAGTTATTAACCTGGGTAAGCAAAGTTGGAATCCCTAATTGCTTAATTTTTTGAATAGGAATAGTAGAAAAACCTTCTGCACCAATAACTAAATCTGGTTTAAGTGCGACAATTTTTTCTAAATTAGGAGGATTTTGACCTTCGCTAACACGAGGAATATTTTTAAAACGAGAGTCATCTTTAAATAATTTACTACCGGTAATTCCGACAATTTTTGTTTCATCGAGTTGAGCGATAATATCAGCTGATAGAGAAGAAAGGGCAACAACTCTTTTTGCTAATTGCTGCGAATTGGCGTTAGTTGTTTCAGTAGTATTTGATACTTTTGTTGGTAGCTGTTGAGTACTGACAGTGTTGCAAGCAGCTAAGGTTATACTCAACAAAAATGCTAAAGCAGATAAAAGCCAACGATGATACATAATAAAATCCCTTACGAGTTTTGTTCCTCATATAGTTTCGCGCATCTCTATGCAGAATTGCTATAAGAATTGCAGAACAAACTCAGAGCTATATTTAAAAATAGCAAATCTAGTTTCTATTTAATTTTTCCAGATTTGAGATTTAGTATTACTTGATTTCTCATAAAATTAAAAAAATTAAGAAAGCATCTATGACAAAAATTTAAATTTACAGATCTTAGTCTATAAATTCTTAGTTTTCTCAGTACTTATAGATTCAAAACTAGAAACTGGCTTCATGGACTTTTCCCTAGTCCTACGGATATAAAAAAAGGCGAGTAAAAAGGTAGTTTAAAATTCCCAAAGAATTTTACCACCGTTTTACCCCCCAGGATCTATACAAGGTTTTTTAAAAAGTTTTTTTGAATTATAACTTTATAGTTGTGTAAGTGATTATTCGCTTATTAATTAACATTATTATACTAATTAGCTCATTATGTTAGTATTCTTGACTACAAAAGTCAGGATTTAACCAAAGCTTTAACTTGAGCTTGGTATGTTTGAATAAACTGGCATTACTTAGGGGAATAACTAAAAAGGACTGAGTATGATTGGGTTTTAAGCTGTAAAATTTGAGAACCCTTACCCAGTTCCCAGTTCCTTATAATCAGGATATTTAACTTACTTTGTTTCCATCCAATTTTCACCTGCACGCGCATCGACCAGCAACGGTACACTTAACTGTACTGCGTTCTCCATCAGGGATTTAATTTGCGGTTGTAATTCTTGCCACTCATCAGGAGGGATTTCAAATACTAATTCATCGTGAACTTGTAATAACAAACGCGCCTGATATTTTTGCAAAACCTCATGCAGTCGCACCATCGCAATTTTGATAATATCAGCGTTGGAACCTTGAATCGGTGCATTAGCAGCGGAGCGTAGCAAACCAGCATCATAAGCACCCAAATTTTTCAATTTACTCAAGTCAATATCTTCTGGGTTGCTGCCTTTTAATTTCCGTAAACTGTTGTTGGTAAAATCAAAATAACGACGACGACCGAGGATAGTTTCTACATAACCTTGAGCGATCGCTTCTTTTTTCACTCGCTCCAAATAAGCAAAAACTTTAGGATATCGTTCATTAAACCGCTTAATGAACTCGTTGGCAATACTCTTATCTATCCCAGTTGAACGAGAAAACCTTAAAGAACCCATTCCATAAATCACGCCAAAGTTGATAGTTTTTGCTACCGCACGTTCTTCGGATGTGATATTTTCTTTTTCAAATACTAATCGTCCCGTCACAGTATGAACATCTTCATTTTGCTGATATGCTTGCACTAATATAGGTTCTTGACTCAAATGAGCCAAAATTCGTAATTCAATTTGTGAGTAATCAGCAGCCACCATTAACCAACCAGGTTCTGGCAAAAATGCCTTGCGAATTTGGCGACTAAAAGCTGTACGAATCGGGATATTTTGCAAATTTGGATTAGAAGAAGATAACCTGCCAGTTGATGTTGCTGCTTGATTAAAATCAGTGTGTACCCGTTGAGTATCTGCACGCACCAACGCAGGTAAAGCATCTACATAAGTAGACTTTAATTTAGATAAGGTGCGGTACTCAGTTATCGTCTCAACAAATCCAGTTTGATCGATTTCTTGGAGCTTTTCTAGCGTTGCCGCATCTGTAGAATAACCAGTTTGAATTTTTCGAGAATATTTCGTGCTTAATCCCAATTTTTCAAACAATATTTGGCTCAATTGTTTAGGAGAACCCAAGTTAAAGCTTTCCCCAGCAATTGCTGTTGCTTTCTCTTTTAATTTAGCTAATTCTATTTCTAAATGCTGCGAAAGTTCTTGTAAATAAGCTGAGTTAATGCGAACTCCTGTGTATTCCATTTGCGCTAAAACTGCTTCTAGCGGCTGTTCTACATCGACTAATAGCTTAGACAACGCTGGAATTTTCTCCAATTCTGCACCCAGTTTCGTAACTAAACCAAATGTAGAATAAACATCCATACCACAGTAATCTGCAACTGCGGCAATATCTATATCAGCGATGGTTTGACCTTTGGGTACTAAATCTAAATAACTTTTCGCCGTTAATCCTAAATATCGCTGTGCCAAATCCATCAAATTATGACTAGAATCTGGATTTAGCAGGTAACTTGCCAACATCGGATCGAATACCACTCCATCCAAGTTAATACCTTGACATTTGAAAACCAAACGGTCAAATTTGGCATTCTGTAAAGTTTTAGGATAATCAGCACTTTCAAGAATTGGGCGTAGTGCTTCTAATACCACATCCTTATTCAAATTTTCCCCAGTTTTGTGACCAACAGGAATATAAGCAACTTCATCTAATTTCGTTCCCCAGCAGCAACCAATTCCTACTAACTCAGCATCTCTTGGTTCTAAATCTGTGGTTTCAGTGTCCCAAGCAACGGGTGTTTCTGGATTAGTGAATTTTTGCAAAATTCCTAATAATTCAGTCAATTTTGCTTCGCTATTAATAATGCGTGGTTGAATTGCTGACACAGGTTGTTGTTGTACAGCTTGTGTTTCCGCAAAACTAAAAAATGAAAGATCTGGGTCTTCAAATTCAGGTTCTATTTTTGCTGTTTCTGGTTTTGGCGCTTCTTCAACTTTACCGCCAAAACGTTGCTGTAAGTCGTTTATTTTCCCTAAAAACAATTTAAATTCTAACTTTTCTAAAATTGGCGATAAGACGTTTGTATCAAATCCTTTTAATTTGCAGTCTTCTAAATCAACTTCTAGAGGAACATCTAAAACAATAGTCGCCAAATATTGAGACTTATAGGCGTCTTCTTTCCCCGCTGCCAATTTTTTCTGATTTGCGCCTGGAATTTCATCTAAAGCAGCATAAATATCTTCAAGAGAACCATAAGTATTTAGCAACTGTACTGCTGTCTTTTCTCCAATTCCCTTAACCCCAGGAATATTATCTGATTTATCACCACAAAGGGCTTTGAAATCGACAATTTGTGAAGGTAAAACACCCAATTTTTGTTTAACTTGTTCTGCCTCAAATTCGGTGATGCTATTTGTAGAACGCTTTAAGGCATCTGGACTAAAATTTAGAACAGTGATTTCTTTATCAGCATCTATCAGTTGAAATAAATCGCGATCGCCAGTCAGAATCTTCACCCTATACCCAGCAGCCGTTACTCGTTGCGCTAAGGTTCCCAAAACATCATCCGCCTCGTAGCCAGGAGCAGTGTAAATTGGTAAATTCAAACCATCGAGTAACTCGTGCAGATTTTCCAAATCGGGAATAAAGTCTTCTGGTGTTTCCTTGCGATCGGCTTTATATGTATCATCTGTTTCATGTCGGAAGGTGGGCAAACCCAAATCAAAGGCTACAGCCATTGCCTGGGGCTGTTGCGTTCCCATCACTTCCAACAAACACTTAAGAAAACCAAAACATACACTCGTGGGAATCCCCGTCTTTGTACGTAGTCCTCCATCTCGCCCTTTAGCAAAAGCAAAGTATGAACGATAAGCCAGCGAGTGCCCATCTACGAGGATGAACGTCGGACGTGTTGGGGTTGCAGTAGCAGTAGTTTCAGACATAGCCCTATTCTAGCCAGAAGCTTCCTTATTTACATACTGCATCAGTTGGTTTATTGAAATTCCTGTACGTTAAGATACTTTTCTTAACAAAACTTCATATATTTTCTAAAAATGCATGTTTGCTAGAAGAAATTGAACATCAAAAGTTTACATAAATTTACGTGTATTTATCAAGCCTAGAAGCAAAAGTTAAGAGTTAGAAATAATTTAGTAATCCTTTAATGACTCGGCTTTTGAAAAGCATCTTCCATCATGAAAACAAAACTATTGAACACTCTAGGTGCTGCCACAACGTTAGCAGGAATTGTTGCAACGTCTGGAATAGCTAATGCTGGTTCTCTCTCGTACACTAGCTCCACTAATTACGATTTTACAAATATCATTGATGCGCCTTTGAGCGTCCAAAAATTTGACTCATCTCTCGGCACACTCCAAGGTGTAAAAATAGAATTTACTGGTGACATACTTGGAAATGCTGGTTTTGAAAATAGAAGTCCAAGCGCAAGTCAAGCCACAGTAAATCTTGGCAGTCAATTGAGCTTAAAACTAAATAATCAATCTTTGTTGGAACTGAATCCAAAATATACTTCCAGTTACCAAGTTAGCGGTTATGATGGCGTGACTGATTATAGTGGCACATCTGGAAAGACTCTTGCAAACCTAACTGCTACACAATCTGGTACTCAGTCTTTCACTAATACCACATTCTTGCAGTCTTTTATTGGTAATGGCAACGTAGACTTTTTGTTCTCAGCCATAGCAAACTCACTAGTTACAGGATCAGGTAACATGAGATCCTATATTGATACCTATGCCAAAGCAGGTATCAAAGTAACTTATGACTATGAAGAAGTGAAGTCTGTACCCGAAGCATCAACTACCCTGGGAATTGGTTTAGTTGCTGGGCTTTGTCTGTTGTCACAACGTAAAAAAATTTTGGTCAAAGTCTTAAATTCATAGACTTTAGTTGAATAGGTAAATCTTTTCTATTCTACCTATCAGTCAAGTTTTCTAACTTAAATGTAAATCCCCGATTCTTTCGAGAATCGGGTTTTTTTGTTGTGGCTATGGAGTGGAGAGTAGGGGAAAGAACATTTTTTATGTTTAGTTGATTTTCCTGTAATTTACTGTGTTCAAAAACTTTGACCAAAAGAAGCGTTGTCTTAAGCTTTTCACAAAATCTAAAATCCAAAATGGTATAACCTCTAACTGGAACTTTAAATTTAAGGAATTCATGTACAACGCATCTGCCAAAGATATTAAACTACTGGTTGTGGATATAGATGGGACGATCGCCGGACACTCCAACACCATCAGCAAACCTGTCAAGCAAGCGCTGATTGCGGCACAAGCACGAGGTATTCAAGTGGCGATCGCCACAGGTCGTATGTATTGTTCGGCGTTGCGCTTTCACCAAGAAATCGGCTCTACCTTACCATTAATGGCTTATCAGGGAGCCTGGATTCAAGACCCCAGGACCCAAAAAATTCATCGCCATTTAATGCTTTCCAGGGAACTTGCCCACCAATTACTCGATTATTTTGAACAACCTCAATTGCGGCGTCTTTTATCTATCCACTTCTACATCAATGACCAACTCTACGTCCGGGAAATAACTAAAGAAACCGAAATTTATGCACAACGTTCTGGTATTATCCCGATTCCCGTGGGCGATTTGCGCCAAGTTTTAACGAATGAACCGACAAAAATTCTTGCTTTGTGCGATGACACAAATTTCATCAGCGAGGTACTGGGGAATTTGCGCCGCCAATATACACCTGCTGAACTTTATTTAACAACATCTGTTGCCACCTTCTTAGAAGCAACTAACCCCTCTGTCAATAAAGGAACTGCTGTACGTTACCTAGCCGAAGAATTGCTGGGATTAGAAATAGCCAACGTCATGGCTATTGGTGATAATTTCAATGATTTGGAAATGCTAGAGTGTGTAGGTTTTGGTATAGCTATGGGAAACGCACCAACACAAGTGCAAGCGATCGCTCAGTGGGTAGCCCCTAGTGTAGACCATGACGGAGCAGCAGTGGCAATTGAAAAGTTTTTGCTCCAGTGAGGGTACTTTTTCCAACCTAACCCATACCAATCAGAAAGGACACCGACGACTGGCCGTGTTTCGTCTCGGTGCCCCTGCTGGTTCGCTCCTCACACACCTGCTAATGTAGCCGAGGTAATGCATTGAGTCAATAGCTGTGATGAAAGTTTTTATAACTCCAATGGCGCAAAAATTTTCAGCTTTTCCTCTAGCACAAATTTTAATACTGACTGAGTAGCCATAAGCAATCCCAGCCTAGCTTGGGCTAACTTTGGTGACATAATTTTCACTTCACCCCAAATGCGGCAATTACGCCAAAAGTCTTCAAAAGCTTGGCTCAAATTGAATGCTGCCTTTTCCCATTTCACAGAACCCCTAATATCAGGACACTCTATGTTGTCCACTACCCCCACTAACTCGCTAATTAAACGACGCTCATCTGGGTGATTTAACAGTAATTTTCCATCGTAATTGAGCCAAGGTATGGGGTTGGGGGAGATAACACTCCAAAAACTTGGACTACTATTTCCAAGTGGTTCTCTAAGTTGAATCAATCTCTCTCGGTGAGCCAACAGCACTAGCGAACAGCAACGCGCATGGGTATATTGAATGGGAAATAGGGCATGGGGCATTGGGCATGGGGCATTGGGCATGGAAAGAGGCAGAGGGGCAGGTCTGTGCTGGGGGCAGGGGAAAAGTTCCTGCCCTGTGCTCTCCTGCTCATCTCCCCATTCCCCTACCAGCCTTTGTAACCAACCTGCTAAGGCTGAGTCAGTTAATTCAAAATGTATACAACCAGGGGGAACTATTTGCACGTTAAAAACGTCGCCACAGGTTGCAGATAGATGAAGGGCGATCGCGCTGGCAACCTCTATCGTTTCTCGATTCTGAGAGTTTGACACTTGCAACGCCACACTTGAGGTATACAAAATTTTGTTATTGTTTCTATCTTTGTATAGAAGAATTTTTTTATTTTTTATGTCTTCGTTTTTGATACTTTCAGTATTAATACTTAAATATTCGCTTAAATACTCATATACTAACCGTTTAAATGATACATAATTGAATGTTTGTATTTTATTAAACACTAGATTTTACGTAAATAGCTTTGTAAACTATATTTGTTAATTTGGTGTCACCTATCTCCGGATATAGGTTTAATCTAGATGAAGAAAAATGAGAGTAGGATAAAATTTGATGAATAATCGATGAATAGTGAGTAAACTTTACTACCATCATTGTACAGTAGGAAGTATAACAAAAGAGTAGAGAGTAATTCTTTGCTTTCTATTCTTTGGATGGCTGGCGCTGTTAGGCGTTAAGCCTGCATCGCCAACACAAAGACACTCCTTGCACCTTTCGATTACGTCTTTGTCTTCAGCCGAACGCTCTTTGTTACCTATGCAATCTCCATCTTCTTTTTCTGAGGCATCACGGCCTTTTTTAACTTGGCAACGGATTCTTGACTGGGCTCAGGAACACTACCGCTGCCGCACCTTCAGCAAAGATGAGCGCATTCCAGCCCGACCTGGATTGCTATATTTGGTGCAAAGGGGTGCTATCCGTATGGTAGGAACCGCCCAGGTTAGCGCGACTGCCAGCCAGCTAACGTCTCGACGAATCAACAGAACTCCAGAGGAAGCGTTCTTGGGTTTTGTTGGAGCGGGACAGCCCTTTGAAATTGTTGCTCAGTCACCATTCACACTCCAGGCTTACGCTCATGTTGACCAAACTGCGGTGCTGTGGATGTACTGGCACGACTTAGATAACTGGCCTCACTTCCGCCGGGAAGTTATGGATGCCTTTAGATATCAGCACCAGCGCAAACTGTTGTGGCTGAGTGCCTTGGGACAACGCCGCACAATTGACCGACTCTTGGGATTCCTCACATTGTTAATTGAGGAATATGGAGAGCCAGCAATGAGCGACACCGACCCGGATGTCATTCGCGGCTATTGTCTGCCTTTCCCCCTTACCCATGCCCAAATTGGTAGCGCGATTGGTTCGACTCGTGTCACCGTCACCCGCTTAATGGGCAAGCTGCGTCAACGTGGCTTAATCCTTACCCAAGGCGATAATCTCATTTGCTTACCAGCAGAGTCGATTAATAGAGCCAGCTAAAGCACAGTTCAGAGGGGCGATTTCCGCCACTCTGCCTGAATGCCATCGCAGTGTCAGCGAATTTTGACAAACCCAGCTTGGGTAATCAGTTCCTGCCCCTGCTCAGTCAGCAGTAAGTTGGCGTAAGCGACACCTGCTTGCTGCTCAGTCTGACCATTCTGTTTGACCACCACAAACAGATTCCGGGTAATGGGGTACTTTCCTGATTGAAAAGCTTCAATGTTTAACTTGTTCCGTTTACCAGGACATTCAGACGGGAGGACAAATGGTTCTTGGTAGGGAGCAATATATTGCCCTTGTGTGCGCCCCAACGGCAAGGCTCTAATTGAACATTGAGGAATCACCTCTGGGGCAGAAGCGTAGTAAATGCCACCAGGACTATCAGCCAATTTTTGCAAGGCTTGGGTGGTGGTGGAGATAAATTCCACATTGGAGCTGAAAGCTTGACCACCCAAGATGTCTTGGACAAAAAGTTCTACCGTACCGCCATCAACAATTCGGCGGGAATAAGGCTTAATTGGGATGTTGGAACCGCCCAACTGGCTCCAATTATTGATTTTGCCAGTGTAAATTAGCTTTAATTGGTCTACCGTCAGTCCTGGAATGTTCAGGTTTGGGTTAACTGCAACTGCTAAACCATCAATTGCGACAGGAATTTGTTTCAAAGCGAACCCACGCTGCTGGGCGCGGCTAAACTCTTGGTCTAAAATTGGTCGAGAAGACTGGGCAAAAGCTAGTTGACCATCTATTAGCGACTGTATACCAGTACCAGAACCAGGAGATGTATTGCTCGGTTCTACATAACGCAGCCTAAATTCTCCTCGCGCTGCTTGAATTGCTGGGTCAACTATTAATCGAATTGGTGCCCAAGACGTACTGCCTCCGTAATTAAACAATCCAGTGGGAACATCCTGGACTGAGGTGAAAGTGTTAGCACTAGGTTGTGCTGATGGAGGTTGGGGTGTGTTGGTACTACGAGAATTAATTTGATTTAAGTCAAGACCAGATTTTCTACTAAACCACCAAAAACCGCCAGCTATTAAGCCAACGGTAATTAGGATAGATAAAACAAGAATAGGTATTTCATTTTTTTGGGACATAACAATTACCCGCGTGTCCGTTTAATACTAGGAACTGGGGATGGGCATGGGGTACAAGAGGTAGAGGTCTAGGGTCTGTTTTAATACTTACTGTATCCTAAAAAATCGGCATCTTTGTGTAGTCGCCATGAACCTAGGCCAGCCTTGAAGATGACTATCGCACGTTTGGAAATCGTATTCTAACGCCCCAATCCTATCTTGTTTTGAGTACCCATCTGGATACTGCATAAAGCTGGACTTGTAGCAAAGTTACAAGTGTAGGTTGCTAAAGATTCTTTTTGATAATTAAATACCCGCATATTGTAGCCAAAGTTTCGCGCAGTGCTACCTAAACGATTCACAAAATCATAGCGCTGCACGTAGTCTAATAAGCTCCAAATTTGCTGATTCACTATCAAATCAACTCGCGCAGGTTCTTTTTCAAAAGCTGGATATGCTATCCAATTATCCAATAGCTTTTTCTCAGAATTTTGTTGTGCCCACCATAAACTAGGAACGGTTAATTGTGCTGGGTTAATGGTGTTAGCTGTGATTATGTAGTCTGTTGGCTTGGTCAATAAATCAAGTTCTAAAGGCGCACTAGAAGGTGGCGGTATTGGGGATGTTTGTCCTAGTGAGGGCGGAACTATTAAAGCAGCGAGGCTAATAGTTAGTAGTAATGAAAATGATTTGTGACCGCACAATTTAGGTATATGCATAACTGATACTAATTCATAATTAAAGCACGAGTAAAAATCCGCACAATCTAAATCTTAATTGCAACGATGCGAATTCTTCGATAGTCTGCTAGCCAACTTCCTTGTTGATACAATGTTGGCTTCAGATATTCCTCCACGACGCGAATTACTTGTATTTGTTGCTTATCAGAAAGTCCTGTTAAAAAACTGCTAGCGAACATCCGAATCCAGTTTGCCATACCTGCCTCTCCTTCTGATAAAGGAGTTGGACGAGCAAATAGGGTGCTATAAATGACATCAAAGCCTTGCTGTTCTAATAGGGTGGCGTATTCACCAATACTAGGGAAATACCAAGGATTTAGGGCTTGCGCGGGTATATTAATTGCTTCTAAGGCATTGGATAAAGCTGTGGCGATCGCCAAAACATTTCCTTTACCACCAAATTCTGCGACGAAACGCCCTCCGGGTTTTAGGGCTTGATGTATAGAAGCGATCGCGCTATCTGCTTGTTTCACCCAATGCAATACAGCGTTGGAAAACACAGCATCAAAATATTGTTCTACTTGAAAATTTGTCGCATCGGCAACATCAAAGCGGATATGAGGATAGTTTTCTCTTGCCTTTTCAATCATTGCAGGTGCGCTATCAATTCCCCAGACTTGGGCACCAGTTTGGGCAATTTTTTCTGTGAGTTGTCCAGTGCCACAGCCGATATCTAAAATCAATTCTCCTGGCTGGGGATTGAGTAACTGCAACAAGTCTTCGCCATACTGCCAAACAAAGGCGTGTTTATCTTCATAAAGGGAAGTGTCCCAATTATTGCTTGTCGAAATATTATTCATAAACTCTAAAACTACAGATTGTTAGCTTACTAATCATCAACTATGTAACTATAGCAATCCTATTTGATTTGGTTCAAATTTGCAGTGTCCAGATCCCCGACTTCTTTGAGAAGTCGGGGATCTAATTTTTCACGAATGATTTAGGATTGCTATATGATTGATGAGCGACTAATTTTTGCAAAGCTTATCTTATGCGTGATATCTGAACAGCACGGTTTAATAGTAATCCATTAACTTTATCCGAGCCAGAATGTAAGGCAAAAACATAATAATCACTACCAATCTGACCGATAATTGCACCACCAGAAGCACCTTTTGTGGCAGAAGTGTTGAATGTTAAGAAAAATCCGATAAAAATAACCCAAAATATGGTAATTTTGGGCGAAGGCTTAAAATATATTAGTTTGATTGTGATTATAAATTCATTTCCCAAAATTGTCAAAGATATCCTGAAAAGCC